>JAIRNW010000079.1 GCA_031257795.1 Holosporales bacterium
AAACGAAGGTCTAAAAAATCTTTACTTCAGCGAGGATTGAGAGCAATGAACGGTATATTTGTTGGGACTTGTTTTGTACACCAATTGTGGGAGTTCTTGAGATGCGTTGGGTGTTGAGCGAGAACTTACAGTTTATTATTTTTTTTAACCTCCCCTAAAGCTTCCCTCAGCAGCCTATTCACGAGATCCGGCGCCGCCTTTCCCTTAAAGCGCTTCATAATTTGCCCAACGAGAAATGCAAACACAGACTCCTTCCCCGCATTATACTCCTCAACAGCCGCCGCATTCGCGTCCAAAATCTTCCTGATTTCCGGCAAAATCTCGTCCACCGAGGAGATCTGTTGCAAACCAAGCGCCTCCACGACCTCAGCCGGCTTAACCCCTCCATCGCTCCACATCCTCTCGAATACCGTTTTCGCAATTTTTCCAGAAATCGTCCCCTCTTGAATGAGCAACACAAGCTGCGCCACGTGCTCCGCTTTTATCGCTATTTTGTCGATTTTTAAGCCGCTTTCCTTCATCAACCTGAACAAATCCACGATGATCCAGTTGGCGATCTGCTTGCACGCCTTTTTGTAATCCGGGAAAGAGCACGACCCCACGGCCGCCTCGTAGAAATCCCCGATCTTGCGATCGCTCGTCAAAATCCCCGAATCGTACTCGTTCAGCCCGAAATCCTCCATGAACCTCTGCTGTTTGGCGTCTGGGAGTTCTGGCATGCTCTTCGCAATTCTCTGTATTCTTTCGTCTGTTAACACGAGCGGCGGCAGGTCAGGGTCCTTGAAATACCTGTAATCATCGGCGTTTTCTTTGTCACGCATGGTGGCTGTTGTGTTTTTCGAGGCGTCAAACAGGCGCGTTTCCTGAACAATCCTAGAGCCGCTTTCAATGGCTTCAATTTGCCTCTCTATTTCGTAGAGAAGTGCCGTTTGCATGAATTTGAACGAGTTCAAATTTTTGATTTCAACGCGCGTTCCGAATTCTGTGTTGGGCTTGTGCACGGAAACGTTGGCGTCTATTCTAAAGTTCCCTTGCTCCATATTCCCATCGCACGTTTCCACATACTGCACCAGTGAGTGAATCTTTTTGGCCACGCTCACGGCCTGAGCCGCAGAGCGCATGTCGGGCTCGGTCACGATCTCCATGAGGGCCACGCCCGCACGATTCAAATCGATGAACGATTTCTCTGGGGACAGGTCGTGAATATTTTTCCCAGCGTCTTGTTCTAAATGTATTCGCGTTATTTTGATGCGCTTTTTGGGGACATCATTGTTCTCTTGGGGAGTTGCGGCGTCATTCGGCGCACATAACGAAACATCAACATACCCTCCAGAAACAATCGGATAAAAGAACTGCGAGATCTGATAGCCGGTTGGGAGGTCTGGGTAGAAATAATTTTTCCGATCGAAAATGGACACAAGGTTGATCTGCCCATGAAGGGCCAGGCCGGTTTTGATGGCTTGGTCTATACAAAAGGAATTTATTACGGGCAGCATTCCGGGCATTCCCGCGTCGAAAAAATTTACCCTAGAGTTTGGCTTTGCATCGCCGGATGTTGGTATGCCGCTGAATAGCTTAGTTTTGGAGGCGACTTGGGCATGGATCTCCAGCCCTATCACAACCTCCCAACCACGAACTAAATCGCTCATATGTATCCAGTCATCAAAAGATTGCGAGTTCGTCGATCCGTTGCTCGAGTGCTCATGTGCCATAAGTACGCTATGCTTCTGCGCGACGTGTCTCATGCTCGCAAACTTTCGCATACCTTCTGCCACTTGTTTCATTTCAATATTTTTTTGCGAATTAATGCGCATGTGCCTCCTCGATGGTACCAGCTATATTAAGTAGTCTTTGCTCTGAAAATTTCTGTCCCACAAACTGCACGCCAAGCGGCAACCCATCCGAGGAAAACCCTCCATTCACAGATATCCCCGGCAGCCCAGCAAGATTCACCGAAACCGTAAATATATCATTCAAGTACATATCTATAGGGCTCATGTTCGCTCCCTCTTCAATCCCGAAAGCCCCTCCCGTTGTCGTCGGAAGGAAAAGCACGTCAACCCGCTTGAAAGCCTCGCAAAAATCGTTTTGTATACATTGCAACACTTTTTGCGCGGTCACGTAGTACGAATCGTACCCCCCCTTAGACAAAACGAACGTCCCGTTGAATATGCGCCGCCTAACCTCCCTTCCGAACCCCTCGCTCCTGGTTTTCGTGTACATCTCCGATAAGTCGCGAGCATTTTCCGCGCGCACCCCGTAGCGAACGCCATCGTACCTCGCCAGGTTCGACGACGCTTCGGCTGGCTGGATTATGTAGTAAACCGGCAGCGCGTATTTCAAATTTTTCAGGGAAACATCAAAAAACTCCGCGCCGAGTCCTTTTAGAATTTCGATATTGTTTTGCATCACATTGCTTAGCTCTTCAGAAAGATTTTCGAAGCATTCAATCGGCAAGCCCACCTTCAGCCCCTTGGTTTTTGATGGGGTGAGGTCGGCCAGGTAGTCTGTGCGGGGCCGCGGGACGGACGTTGAGTCTTTCGGATCGAAGCTCGCCATAACAGACAGCATCAAGGCCGCATCGCGCACGTCCCGCGCTATCGGCCCGGCTTGATCCAGTGATGAGGCGAGGGCCATCATGCCGTATCTGGAGCACAGGCCGTACGTTGGTTTGATTCCGACTGTTCCGGTGAATGATGCGGGTTGCCGGATGGAGCCACCGGTATCTGAGGCTGTTGCGGCGAGGACCATGTGTGCGGCTACGGCGGCGGAAGAACCTCCGGAGGAACCTCCGGGGACCAGGTCTTTCTCGGGGAATTTGGTGCTGCGGATTGGGCTTATGACATTCCCGTAGTAGCTTGTGATGTTGGAGGATCCCATGGCGAACTCATCCATGTTCGTTTTCCCGAGGAATACGGCCCCTTCATCTAGCAGATTTTGCGTGACGGTTGATTCATATGGCGGAACGAAATTCTCGAGGATCTTTGAACCGGCTGTTGTCCGGATTCCTTTTGTGCAAAAGAGGTCCTTAATCCCGAGTGGGGCGCCTTCGAGTTTGCCGACGCTCGTGGAGGAGGAGGACGCGGCGCTGTTTTTGGACGACGCCCTTGCCGCACAAAGCTTGGCGTCTGATTGTTTGGCTTGGCGCAGGGCTACGTCGAAGGTTTCTGTTATAAATGCGTTCAGTTTGCGATTTCCTTCTATTTTTTTTATAAACGCCTCTGTTAGCTCTACGGAGGAGATTTCTCCTCTGCGCAACTTATCAGTTGCTTGAACTAAAGTTAGCCCGCACAAATCGCCCATGCTCACTGAAATTACCAAAAAGACGGAACACTCTCGGTTTTGTCTAACACAAAAACGCGATCGGCACAATCCTGCGAAACTCAAAAAGCAGGGCCTACGCACTCAACACCCAACGCATCTCAAGAACTCCCACAATTGGTGTACAAAACAAGTCCCAACAAATATACCGTTCATTGCTCTCAATCCTCGCTGAAGTAAAGATTTTTTAGACCTTCGTTT
>JAIRNW010000028.1 GCA_031257795.1 Holosporales bacterium
AAGGTCTAAAAAATCTTTACTTCAGCGAGGATTGAGAGCAATGAACGGTATATTTGTTGGGACTTGTTTTGTACACCAATTGTGGGAGTTCTTGAGATGCGTTGGGTGTTGAGATGCTAGACGAGTTAGTGGGTTTTCGCAAGCTGCATGTGATATGTTTAAAGTCGTTCTACAGAAATATACTCATCTCACCTGACTCTCAGGAATTTTTTCTAGGTGAATCACGGTCTACGAGTCGAAAAAATCCTGGTTTTCATGTTCGAAATGTCTATACTCATCTCACCTGACTTTCATGTGTTTCCCGCAGATGAATTGCGGCATCCGAGTCGAGAAAAATCCTGGTTTTCATGTTCGAAATGTATATACAAACTTTTTGCGGTTGGGTTCAAGTATCCTTAACGAATTTCAGCAAGTTGTGATTCCAGGCTCCACTTCTGTATCTTAAATAGAAGCAGAAGCCGTTGATTGTTTGCTGAATCACGCCCAAACTCCAGCTCTTGAAAGCCGAGAAAGTCCCCATGCTATGCAAGATGGCTGCAGGAATTGCCACGCAAGAGATCATCACGGAAATGCGAACAAGAATTATAAATCTTGCATCCCCTCCAGAGTTCAATATTCCCCCAAAACATGAGCTCGAGACCATGATACAAGATAAGCACGCCCACAAAACAACAAACACGGGCTTCGCCTTAGCAACCGTGGCGGGGTCCACGATATTGAACACAGACCTCAGCGCAAAGTCCGGCACCACCAACAGAGGAATCGCAAGAATCAAACAAACGCACGCGCTAACCTTCGCCAGCGAGCGAACCAGTTTCGAAATGGAGTCATTTTGATTCGCTCCTATGCAATTCGAGGAAAGGGCCATCCCACCTTTTTGTAGGCCGTCCACGAAAAAGACGAAAAAATTCAGCAACGTCACGCAAATGTTTTGAATAGTGACCTCGGCAACAGAAACCGATGCCAACACTTTCACCAAACTCGCCCAAATACTCATCTCCAGCATATGACTAATGGCAAAAGGAAAACCAAGGGAAAATGTCTTCTTCAGGATCGCAAAATCAAAGTGCAGCGTCCTTGTTTCGTAGATAATCGCGTTTGAGCGTCCCAGAAAAGCATATAACAGTATGCCGCTAGAGATAATCGTGGACGTAAGTGCCGCCAGCGCCGCTCCGTTCGCCCCCATCGGGGCAATAATCCCTTTGATCCCGAAAATAAAGCAAAAGGCTAATGTTATGTTGATTGTGTTCGCAATGAGAACGCTGTAGAAGACGATGCTGGCCCGGCACGTGCCCACGAAAAAAGATGTCAGGCCAGAGTGGATAACTTGGAACGGAACCATTAGCATGCAGAGCGAGAAATAAGGGCGCCCAATGCTGTAGAGGTTGTCCGGGATGAAAACATGGCAAAAGCGCAGCGACAGCGGGCAAACCACGCAACAACACACAAGAAGGAAAAGAATGATCTGCGCAATAGGGGTTGACGCCTTGCGAAACGCCTTCGCACCATTAAATTGCCCAACAAAAACCTCAGAAATCGTCGCAAAGCACAGCAAAGGAAGCAGAATGATGCTCACCATTTGCTGCGCGATGGCGGCGGCGTTCATGGCGGTGAGCGAGAAATGCGCGAGAAGAGATCTGGCGCACAGGTGCATGAGATTGCCGGAAAGTAGAGACAGCATAATGGGAAACGAGGCCTTCAAAACGTTTCCAACAGAGCAAGTCAGCCTTTCTTCTTTGTCTACATAATCAATGTCGTCACGATGACCATTATTAAACATGCTATAAAATAAATTTATTTAAATCCAAACTATGAAAAGTGTTTTGCAATTTGTTTAAAACCCACTCTTTCGTCACGACGACCTCCTGCCCGGCATAGCTACTCGCGTTGAAGCTAATTTCCTCAAGTAAATCCTCCAAAACCGTGTATAAACGCCTTGCCCCAATATTCTCGGAACTCTCATTCAAACCCGCCGCCACGTCCGCTATCTTCTCAATTGCCTCATCATCAAAGCTAATACTAATTCCTTCTGTCTTCAATAAGGCTTGAGCCTGCACGATGAGGTTGTGCTCTGGCTCTTTGAGTATGCGCACGAAATCCTCGCGTGTTAACGGAAGCAAGTCGACGCGAATTGGGAGGCGCCCTTGTAATTCCGGCAGAAGATCGGATGGGGAGGCTATTTGGAAGGCGCCGGACGCGATAAACAAAATGTGATCAGTTTTCACTTGCCCGTATTTGGTGGCAACGGTTGTTCCCTCGATTAACGGGAGCAAGTCTCGCTGAACCCCTTCTTGGCTCACCGAAGCTGCGTGTTGCCTTTCTCTGCTGCAAATTTTATCGATCTCATCTATGAAGACGATGCCGTTTCTCTCGACGGCATCGATGGCTGATATGGTGACCTTCCCGTTGTCGATGAGCTTGTTAGACTCCTCCTCTAAGAGGATTTTCATGGCTTCCTTTATCGATAGTTTCTTCAAAACCTGCTTTTCTCGCCCGAGCAAATTCGAAAACACGTCACCGATGTTCATCATGCCAATTTGCGGCATTCCGGGGCCGTCGAAGGAATTGGAATTGAGGGTGGGGGTGTCGTTAACCATGATCTCCACGATATTGTCGTCCAATTCTCCATCGTAGAGTTTCTTTTTGAAGCGCAGTCGCGTTTCCAAGCCGGAATTAACGCCGGTTAGAACGTTTAGCAATCGTTCCTCTGCGGCCTCTTTTGCCTTCGCCTCAACCACCTTGCGCTCCAACTGCTTCGTCATGTTTACGGCGGTTTCCGTTAGGTCCCGTATTATCTGATCGACGTCCCTGCCGACGTAGCCGACTTCGGTGAATTTCGTGGCTTCAACCTTTATGAAGGGCGCTTGTACTAACTTGGCCACCCGGCGCGCGATCTCCGTTTTCCCGACGCCGGTTGCGCCGACCATCAGGATATTTTTGGGGAGGATGTCGTCCCTTAGGCTTTCGTCGACGTGCATGCGGCGCCATCTGTTTCTTAGCGCGATTGCGACGGCCTTCTTGGCGGCTTGCTGGCCGACGATGTGGCGGTCTAGCTCGGAGACGATTCTTTGAGGAGTCAGTGTATCATCTTGTTCTATCATTTCAACTTTCCTTATATACCCAGCCACAAAACGTTCGTGAGTTCGTCGAGGCGAACCCGCAAGTTTCCGGAGTGCGTGGTATTCAATATACCCATCGCAAAATCCTCAGACGCTGTCTTTTTGGCAGGAGCCTCGGAGAGCAGAAGAGCAGCGTACTTAACGTACGTGAGCATTCGAGCACCAAAGCTACGAACCAAAAACAGCTTCTAATGACTTTGGCGATAGGTCTAATACTCGATTGATTCGGACGTGATATTGTTATTCGTATAAATACACAAATCACTAGCAATTTTCATCGCTTTTTTCGCTATATCCTCCGCTCCGAAATCCGTATTCTCCAGCAATGCCCTGGCGGCTGCCGTGGCGAATGTCCCTCCAGACCCTATCGCCAACACTTGGTCATCCGATTCGAGCACATCTCCCGTTCCCGTGATAATCATAGACGAATTTGCGTCGGCGACGATCATCATGGCTTCCAGTTTGCGCATGTATTTGTCCATGCGGCAGTCTTTTGTCAGCTCGACGCATGCTCTGGTTAGCTGGCCCGAGTATTTCTCCAGCGTTCCCTCCAGCCGCTCCAAGAGGGCGAGGGCGTCCGCGCTAACGCCGGCGAATCCAGCGATGACCTTTCCTTTGCATATGCGGTGTACTTTGCGGGTCGTGTTTTTCATGACGACTTTGTCGCCGAACGTCACCTGGCCGTCACCTGCAATCACAACTTTATTGTATCTGCGTACGGACACTATCGTTGTTCCGCGAATTTTTGAGACATCATCCATTGTGTTTTCCCCTTGCTATCCGGAACATCATGCGTTGTCGGTAAGTGTATCAGATTTTTCTTTATTCTTTTTCAAAATATTGTCTAAGCGCTCTACTTTTTCGAAAAAATCATCAAAATTAAAATGAAAGTGCGGAACAAAGCGCATCTTGGACTTTGCGGCGAAAACCTTGCGGATTAAGCCAGCCGCAATATTAAAATACGATACGATCTCGCTTTCCTGGTGCTTTCCAAGCGAGCGCACCCACACGTTGCACTCCAACAAATCCTGAGAAACCTTGACGTCCGTCACCGTGATTGGACCGGGAAACGGGACGAGCTTCCCCTCTTTGTCGAACACACTTGGAATTTCTTCTCGTATAAAAATATCAGACAATACGCGCTGAATCTCGCGGCTGATCCTGTGTACTCGCGGCGAGGGGGGGCGAGCGGGCATAAATAGGTCAACTTTCCCCTTACGTTTCGTTCCCATATAACTCCTTGTGACAGTGCGGCTTTCCTTGCTAGAGAATTAAGCACCCGTTGACATAATGATTTAAATTGGTCTTTTCTGCGTCAAATACGGTTCGAAACTCATGTACGTTTAGTACACTCCGCTTCTGCGCCACGTTTCTCCTGAAAATCCTCAATTTAAATTTTATGTCAACTGGTTCTAATTTCGCTCTGCTTCACACGCGGCCTTCCTTCAAGCTAGGTAATCAACTTCTCTGTAACAGTATCAAGCAAGTGTATAGATTGAGCTAACAACTCCTGCTTTTTCTGCTCTGAACAAGCTAACACGTCTTCGCTGAACTGCGAACAAAGTTTCTCTATTTGCGCGAAAAATTCAGCCCGAAATTTCAAAGAGCGCACGGCCTCCAGTTTCTGATCATGCATTGACTCAATTCTCGCGAGCTCCTCAATGAGTCCACTCTCCAAAGCCGGAACATCAACAGAATAATGGGAATCGACGCTTTTCATATCATCTGACAGCTCGTTCACCTTTTGCTGAGCCTTCGCCAGCTCGTGGGCAGCTTTGTTCTTTTCTTCCCTGGCTCGATAAAGGCTTCTTGCGATTGAGTGGGCATAACTTTTGAAGAAGAAGCGGGCGAGCTTCCTCAATTTCCACACAAGCAGAAAAAATAGGCACGACGAGCTGAGTAGTATGTAAAAATTCGCATCAAGAAGTAAATCTAACATTATTTCACAACTTTGGAAGGCGGACTTGCGGCAGAGCTGCTGTGTGCGCCCACAACTCCTTCTACAACAACACACTCTTCACTCAGAGAATCTGCGCAGCGCTCATCCTTTAGCAACACATCTTGAAAAGGAACAGAAACACGCACTGCCAGCGGGCTCTCCCGCTCTAAGGCTACTCTTCTTGCGAAAAAATGTTTTTGCGCTAGCGACATTCCTGTCTCTTTTTTCTCTTCGAAGCGTTTGATTAGGGCTTCCCGCGACTTAATCGCGTTTTCTTTGTGTTTTTGCAGTTTTGCACTGTAGTCATCTATGAGGGCCTTCTGCTCGTCCATCATCTTTTTGCTCAACCCAAGGTCGTTTTGAATGTTGTTCTCTCTTTTGCCGAAAATGTCAGTCATACGCGGGACAAACGAGTATTTCACGAACAAAATCAAAACGGAAACGCACACCAGCAGCCAAAAAATCTGCGAAGGGTATAAAGAAGGGTCAAATTGCGGCATTCTCCTACAGGCTCATAAAACCCCACCGTGTTATCGTAGATTCTGTGCTATACGAGCGTATAAGTCAAGCTCTGGACGATTCCCGTTGTTGGCAACGATTTTCAACTGCCCCTCCTGAAGGATTTCTCGGGTTTCACAGTACTGTTATGTGGGAAAACCTCAAAGCCACCCTATCCTCCCGTTTCTGTTACGTATCTCCATTTCTTAGGTGGAAGTTTGAACCCTGAGTCATCATACCTTTTCTGAAACTGATAACTAGGCTGCTGTGTCGTGGGAGGCAACGCAAATTCCTGTGAAGTGGTTAAGTCAACTTTGCGCTCCTCATCAAATTGGGAAACTCCTGCCGTAGAGTCATCCTGGCTTTCAACGGGGACACCTCTAGCACGTGGATTTGGCGTTCCAGAAGAGTTTCCCTGCATATCAAAAAGACAAATGCCAAGCATGATTATTGTTCCTGTTGTAATTTTTTTCATAATTATCTCCTTTAATGTTATTACCAGTTATAAAAAGAATTAATTAGAACCCGTTGACATAAGATTTAAATTGGTCTTTTCTGCGTCGAATCCGGTTCGAAGCTCATGCACGTTTAGTACACTCCGCTTCTGCGCTCCGTTTCTCCTGAAAAATCCTCGATTTAAATCTTGTGTCAACAGGCTTTAAATGGCCCTGGACTCTGCCCAAAGTTCGCTAGTTCTGTTTGAGCAATCCGTCAAGTATAGCCCAGCGCCTGCGCCATAGGTTTTCTATCGCAAATTCTTTCTATTTTCTTAGTATATAGTAATTCTTCAAAAAAACCAACTATTAATTTTATGTTGACTATCGACTATCACAAGTGAATTGTGTGCAGGAGATATAGCTAAATGCATTGAAAATCCGTCAGCCCCAAAACGTTCTTCTCCGGTGAATCGCCTTTCTTTTCCGCCTTAGTTTTTTGCTGATGGATTTTCAATGCATTTAGCTATACCAAACACGCCCCGAAGCGTAGCAGCAAATCGACGAACCAACAAACTTTTTCGAAAGAATTTTTGTAAAAATTACAGACAGTTGTTTACACTTCATTTTTTTTGTACAATGTCCGTTCGTAATTATTGGGCTGGGAGTGCCCAGCTGCTTATAGCCAGCCACAAGCGAATTGTTGGCAGGAGACACGGAGTGCAGTTGTTTTGTGTGAGGTGAGTATGATAAAGAATAAAGTGCCGATAACTCTGGCAGGTTTTGAGCGCTTGAAAGAGGAGCTGCGTCAGCTGAAGGAGGTTGAGCGCCCGGCTATTATTCAAGCAATCGCGGAGGCCAGAAGTCATGGCGATTTATCTGAAAACGCCGAGTATCACGCAGCGAAGGAGAGGCAGGGGTTTTTGGAGGGACGCATTTCAGAACTGGAGGAAGCGATTAGTTTGGCGCAAATCATCGACGTCTCAACGCTTTCTGGAGACCAAGTCAAATTTGGAGCAACGGTTACTTTGGAGGATGTGGCAAATAATTCGTCAGTGAAATACCAAATTGTGGGAAGCTATGAGGCGGACGTGAAGAATGGCTTGCTGCCCATAACTTCGCCATTGGCACAGGCCCTCATTGGAAAGAAGGTTGACGATGAGGTGGAAGTCACGATCCCAGGCGGTGTGCACCTCTACGCAATAGAGAAGATCGAATACTAAATCACGTCTGAGTTGCCTGGTATGATAAACAGTTTTCTATGCCAACTATTGAAATGTGCTCAGCCAGACTTCCGAGCTCCATTTTTAGAAAGGGAGTGACATGTTGATCTTGTTGTTTGTTGTTTTGGGTTTGCTCGCGGTTTCAGCATATTGCTCCTCATGCGAAACAGCTTTGAGCGTCTCATCAAAAGCAAAGCTGCACGTGCTTGCGCAAAAAGGGTCGAAAAAGGCGCGAATCGCAGAAGATCTTAAAAACAACATCAGCCCAATGATCAGCTCTATCCTCGCCCTAAACACCGCACTAAACGCCGTGGCAACCAGCCTTTTCTCCGCGTGGCTCGGCGAGGACGGCGTTGCTTTGGCGTCGGCAGTGATGACAATTTTGATCCTGATATACGGGGAGATTTTGCCCAAAATGCTCGCGCTGTGGGCCCCAGAAAGCCTGCTGCTAAAGTCCGCATACATAATGCGCGGACTATTTGCGATCATGCGCCACGTAACAACCGTGGCCACCTGGATCGCCCGGAAAACCCTCTCTTGCGTCGGCATAAAGCTGCACGACAGAGGGACGGGGGCCGATGTGGAGGAGCTCCTTGGTGTCATAGACCTGCATCGCGGGCCAGACCAAGACGCGGGACAAGAGCGCGCCATGCTCAAGAGCATTTTGGACTTACGCTCCGTGCAAGTCTCAGAAATCATGACGCATCGAAAGAACGTCACCATGCTGAACGCAGACGATTCAGTGGAGTCGATTGTGGATCAGGCGCTGTTATCCCCGTTCTCGCGCCTGCCGCTTTGGCAGGGAAACCTGGACAATATTATAGGAGTTGTTAATGTGAAGGCCTTGCTGCGGGCCGTTCGCGCGGACAAACTCGATTCCCTCAATATCAAGGCGATAGCCACAAAGCCGTGGTTTATCCCTGAAAGCACCGACCTTTTGGAGCAGCTGCAGAATTTCAGGAAGAGGCGCGAGCACTTTGCTTCTGTGGTTGATGAGTATGGGGCGCTGATGGGGGTTGTTACTTTGGAGGATATATTGGAGGAAATTGTCGGGAATATCGATGATGAGCACGATATAATTTCTACGGACGGCATTACAATTCAGCCGGACAATTCGGTTATCGTTGACGGGAGCATAACTATCCGCGATTTAAACAGACAGCTAGATTGGAATCTGGCGGACAAGGTCGCGTCGACCGTAGCGGGTTTTCTGATTAACACTGTTCGGATGATCCCGAACGTTGGGCAGGTGTTTATTCTACAGGGCTTTCGCTTCACGGTTTTAAAAAAACAGCGAAACCAAATCACGTTAATAAGGATATCGAAATGCAATGACGCCGCAGGAGAGGACGGTGAGGACGATGACTCGCGATAACAGGAGCGCCGCAACCCGAAAACGTGCCGCACAGCCACGCGCCCATGCAACACTGGACCTCTTTCGAAACCTTCAAAATTAGAATTTTGGGAAGGATACACGGAGCACAGAAGCGGAGCGTACCTAGATACGTGAGCATTCGAGCACCGAATCGACATACCCAAAAACTGATTTTGAAGAGTTTGGAAAGAGGTCCACTGCCTCCGCCTCTTTTTGCGATTCTCATTCACACCTAACCGAGGTCCATCCACCTTGCCCGTTTTGAAGCATTGTCATGTTATCTAAAGGACCTTCTATGCCATCGTACTCCACGCATTTTAGATTATCGCTAATTGTTTTGTTCTTCTTAACGTCAAACAGTGTGCCCTTCGATTTTAGAATGCGAAACACGTAATCCTGATCGGCTTCTCTAGCGATTGCCGCCATCCCATAAAGCCCTGGATCCGAAGCTTCAGGATAGACCCCAAAAACAGTTTTTTCAAGGCGCCCATCAGTAACTCCCAAAACAACCCTATATTCTGGAGATGGAAAGTTATGTCTCTTGATTGCTTCTAATAATCTTTTTAGAAGGAGTGCAGCCGTTCTTTTCTGTATAGGCTCAATGCCAGGGTGTAAAGCAATAGCATAAGAAACGCAGTCACCTAAAGAGGAATGGTTAAACAAAGATCGTGACGTGATTGCTGCATTCAATTGTTCGACAACAGGCAGCTCTTTTTTAGCACAGCAACTTAAGATCAGGTCTCGAACATCCTCGGAAATCATTTTTCCCCCTCCTTTTAAATTCGCGAAGTAATCTACATTGGTACAGCCATCTTCATTATAGGCTGAGGCAAACTTACACTGCTCCACCATTTTATCAACCTGATTGGGAACATTTGGGTCTAAGAGTTTCATCATGGGGCTAAAGAACGGCAGCTCTCCATTAAAATGACAAGCCTCCCCAACACTCACGCACCCAGCTCGGCAGTTCCTATTCATCTCCTGAATTTTAGTGTATGTACTATTTGGAAATATGTCCCAAGTATACAGAGTTCCTACTAGTTCGCACACCCCTGCTATTACATCACGTCTAAGATTATCTGCATAGCGATCTGGTAGCGAGATTAATGAAACGTTACTTTGGCATACGACCTCGAGCTGAAAGAAAAACAGCAGTAACGCCAACAAAACAGGTGTCTTAAACATAATAATCATTCCGAAGCCCAAATTCTCCCATCCCCCCATGTGGTGGATTCTACAACAAAAAACATTTTTATACAAAGTGACGCTAAATTCTGATTCTATAAGTCCTAAGCAATGGACCTCTTTCGAAACCTTCAAAATCAGAATTTTGGGAAGGAGACACGGAGCACAGAAGCGGAGCGTACTTAGATGTACGTGAGCATTCTAGCACCGGATCGACGTACCCAAAAACTGATTTTGAAGAGTTTGGAAAGAGATCCAATTCACTACCTTTGCCACAGTCAGGTGAGATTGCTTCCCGAATATTACGAGAATTGTTTCAGTCTTTATAAAAAATATTTGTATTAGAAGAAGCAAAACATTTGAAAAGACATGTTTTTGTCAATGCATGATACAGATGAAGTGGGAACATGAGATATTGCTCTTTCATCGCTTTTTTTGTACAGTCCGCTGTGTTCATTTTTTGTTTTTTCTTGCAATGAAGATTCACGTAAAGCTTATTTCTAATTCCGCGAAGTCAAACGGCGGGCGTGCTCCGACGTATGCAACGCCGTGCAGTGCCGGGGCGGACCTATTCGCGGCAAACGAGGATGATATAGTCATCAAGGCCGGCTGTCGCGAGTTAATTCCAACAGGAATTGCCATTGATATTCCGGAAGGCTTTGAGGGGCAAATCAGATCCAGGTCTGGACTCTCAGCTAAATTCGGGGTGTGCGTGTTCAATGCCCCTGGAACGATCGACAGCGATTATCGCGGAGAAATCAAAATCGTGCTTGCCAACTTCGGAGAGAATGATTTTGTGGTGACGAATGGCATGCGGGTTGCACAGCTCGTTATAGCGCCGCATCAAAAGGTTGAGTGGGAAATTACGGAGGACTTGGGGAAAACTGAAAGGGATAGCGGCGGCTTTGGGTCTACTGGATTGAAATAGGTGGATAATTGTATCGGTAACTCTGAAAATATACACAACTAACCTGACATAGCGGATTTTTGCAGTGACTGGAAATTATCATTTAAATCTTATGTCAACTGGTTCTAAGAAATTCGTGCTTCATGAGGAGCTTGATAACACACTATTCAGATTTTTCTAATATGTCAGTCAAGATTTGTATATGTTAGACTCGCCGCAAGTGCCGCTGTTTTCTCTCATCGTAATCCATGCAAAATATCCGAAATTTCGCCATTATTGCCCATATAGACCACGGAAAATCGACGTTGGCAGACCGCCTAATTGAGTTTTGTGGTGCGCTTGAGACTCGAGAAATGAAGGCGCAAGTCCTGGATTCCATGGACATAGAGCGCGAGCGCGGAATAACAATCAAAGCACAAACCGTTAGGCTGACGTATTCAGCAAAGAACGGGCAGACGTATATATTGAACCTGATCGATACTCCTGGGCACGTTGATTTTTCATACGAGGTAAGCCGCTCTCTCGCCGCTTGTGAGGGGTCTCTCCTGGTTGTGGATGCGAGCCAAGGGGTCGAAGCCCAAACATTATCCAACGTTTACTACGCCATCGAAAACAACCACGAGATCATTCCTGTTTTAAATAAAATAGACTTGCCATCCGCAGAGCCAGAGCGCGTTCGCCAGCAAATAGAAGAAGTGACTGGGTTAGACACAAGCGAGACCGTGGCTATCTCTGCAAAAACAGGGGAGGGAATCATTGATGTATTAGAGAAAATAGTGCACAAGCTCCCTCCACCAACAGTAGATATGCTGGATCTCGGTGAAGATGGAGTGATTTTCATGGGTTCACCACGTGACAGCACCTCCTCAAACGCGGACACAAAAGCCGCAGCCGCCACCGCCCTGATAACCCAAGCCCCGCTAAAAGCCCTGCTCGTCGACAGCTGGTATGACACCTACGCCGGAATTATCGTTATAGTCCGCATCATTCACGGCGTGATGTCAAAAGGAATGAAAATCCGGATGATGGAAACCGGTGCCGTGTATGAGGTTGGGCAAGTCGGCTATTTCACCCCAAAAAGAATCGAGACGCCCGTCCTTCTTCCGGGCGAGGTGGGCTTCGTGACGGCTGTAATTAAGCACGTGTCTGACTGTAAGGTCGGAGACACAATCACTGATGATCGGCGCCCTGTGAGCGAGCCGCTTCCCGGGTTTCGGCCGTCCATTCCGGTCGTGTTTTGCTGCATTTTTCCAACAGACACCAATGACTTCGGGAAATTGCGGGAAAGCATAGAAAAGCTGCATCTAAATGACGCGAGCTTCGTCTACGAAATAGAGCATTCCGGTGTCTTGGGATACGGCTTTAGGTGCGGTTTTTTGGGGCTACTTCATCTGGAAATCCTGCAAGAGAGGCTTGAGCGAGAGTTTAACTTGGATCTGGTTACAACGGCCCCAAGCGTTAGTTACAAGGTGTTTTTGACGAGCGGAAGTGTCCAGGAACTGCATAACCCAGTGGACATGCCAGACGTTGTTAAGATCGATCATATCGAGGAGCCGTGGATTGAGGCGACGATCATGGTGCCGGAGGAGTTTTTGGGGGCGATTATCAACTTGTGCACGAACAGACGCGGGGAACAAGTGGATCTGGCGTACGTTGGAAATCGCGTTATGGCCAAATATAAATTGCCGCTGAATGAGGTTGTTTATGATTTTTACGATCGCCTGAAATCCATCAGCCGCGGGTACGCCTCCCTAGACTATCACCTGGAGGGCTTTAGGACAGGCGACCTCGTTAAGCTCTCGATCCTGGTGAACGGCGACCCTATAGAGGCGCTGTCTATGATCGTGAATAGAGACAGGGCGGAGTCGCGTGGGCGGGCGTTTTGCGAGCGTTTGAAAGACCTCATCCCGCGCCAACTTTTTAAAATAGCGATTCAGGCGGCGATTGGCGGGAAGATTATCGCGCGTGAGACTGTTTCCGCGTTGAGGAAGGACGTGCTGGCGAAATGCTACGGCGGAGACATCACACGGAAACGGAAATTGTTGGAAAAACAGAAGGCCGGAAAGAAGAGGATGAGGCAAATTGGGAATGTTGAGATTCCGCAGAGCGCGTTTATTGCGGCTTTTAAGATTGACGATGATTAGGTACTATTACAACAGCCACAAGATATACACTTGGGAGCAAAATGCTAAAAAAATTTATGAAGAAAATTATTGCGAAGAATAAAAAAATCTCTACGAACTTCCAATCAAATATTAATTATAAAATGAAAGTGCAATATCTTTTGTTATTAGTTCCATATGTTTGGGGAATTGTTTTCTTTATCATACCAACGATGCTGGTTGTAAAGATAAGTTTCGCGAAATCTTGTTGGTCCCTTCCGCCGTTCGCTCCACTTTACGAAAAAATAAGCAGCAGTTTCTATAACGTCCTGATCTACCTCGGCAATTACATAACGCTTTTAACGGATTCCTTTTATTTCTCCGCGATGCTTTCGTCTTGTGTTTTGGCGCTATCTGCCACGGTTATTTGCCTGATTATTGGTTATGCAATGGCTTATGCGATTTGCAAAACATCAAGCAAGATGCGTCTTATTTTGATTTTAATGGTGATTCTCCCTTTTGGTACGTCTTTTTTGATCAGGGTTTACGCGTGGATGAGCCTTCTAAACACGAAAGGCCTAATAAATGTATGCCTCATGAAGCTCGGCTTAATAAGCTCGCCGATCCACTTTTTGGACAACAACTATGCTGTTTGCTTAGTTATAGTATATTGTTATTTGCCATTCATGATCGTCCCAATATACGCGGCGCTGGACAAAATAGAGAAGTCCCTGATTGAAGCGGCGTGGGACTTGGGGGCGAGTAATTGGCAGGCTTTTTGGAGAGTTACCGTCCCCCTTTCTTTTCCTGGGGTTATGGCCGGATGTACGCTGGTTTTCGTTCCGGTGTTGGGGGAGTTTGTTATTCCGGATTTGATCGGAGGTTCGCGGACGCTGACGATCGGGCAAACGATTTGGTCGGAATTTTTTAGCAATAGAGATTGGCCGCTGGCGTGCGCGATTGCGGTGGTGCTGATGTGTTCTTTTTTGTTTTATGCCTTGCTTGCGAAAATTAGAACAGACTTGATCAAAAAAGGTTCTTAGAACCCGTTGACATAATGATTTAAATTGGTCTTTTCTGCGTCGAATCCGATTCGAAGCTCGTGCACGTTTAGTACATCCGCTTCTGCGCTCCGTTTCTCCTGAAAAATCCTCAATTTAAACCCTAACTCCGCCTGATGTTAGTATGCATAATCAATTTTGCTAGGATTTCCAACTGTTTCACGTTTTTTATGCAATATAACGTTAGTATGCCTAAAAATTGGGCGAAATCTTTGGTTTGTATGGGCAAAACATGATAGGCATGCTAAATTGATGCGGAGTTAGCGTTTAAATCTTATGTCAACGGGGTTTTAGACTAAAGAGGCAAATCACCAGCGACATTTTTCAGCGATTTGACTTCTTCGATTGATAGGCCTACGCAATCGCAGATTATGCCAATATCCAAGCCCTTCGCCAGCATAGCCAATGCGGTTTCTCGTGCCTTCTTAGCTTCGCCCTCAGCTTTGCCTTTGGCTTCGCCCTCAGCTCTGCCCTCAGCTTTGCCTTCAGCTCTGCCCTCAGCTCTGCCTTCAGCTCTGCCTTCAGCTCTGCCTTCAGCTCTGCCTTCAGCAAGCCCCGTCTCTCTTGCAACGGTCATCCCGCTATTATAATCGTTGATCGTTTTCCGACGCAGATCCGCTATCGCCCGCA
>JAIRNW010000031.1 GCA_031257795.1 Holosporales bacterium
AAGGTCTAAAAAATCTTTACTTCAGCGAGGATTGAGAGCAATGAACGGTATATTTGTTGGGACTTGTTTTGTACACCAATTGTGGGAGTTCTTGAGATGCGTTGGGTGTTGAGATGCTAAACGAAATATTAAGAGGATAGGTTACAAACGATAATTCAGTTGCTCACTCACGTTTATCAATCTTCATAGTTATACACAGGCGCCGAAAGGTTTCCGGTTCGTAGCGGCGGTGACCAAGCAAAATCTGCGACTTTGCCGGGAACTGTGCTGCTTGGCTTGAGAAAATTGCCATACAGCCTCGCGCTCGCACGCTAATGTGGGCCCTCCAATCAACAATTCTTTTCACAAATCATTGTATCCCAAATATAAATATTAAACGAAATATTAACTATTTTGTATTAGTATAGCAACCGCAATATCGGTTTGTTTTTGAGAGAAGTTTTATGAATTGTTATAAATACGTGAAGAGAACTTTGGCGTTGTGTATGGCGTGTGCGGCTGTGGGCCCAAATTCTAATGCTGAAGCAATTAATGTTAATCTTCCGGAGCTCGGATATGGCTTCCCGGATCACGCGTATAGTTTGAGTATGATGTGTAATTTGTATGCTATCCTCCGCGACGCCGTCGGCGGCGAGACTTTATGCGATCGCCTGACCCCGTTTTTTGTTTTTGACGCTGCGCTTCGTGATTACAACTCAGTAGTTTATGATTTTAACGAAATGTATAAGGTCTATTGGAAAGAGGAAGGTAAATCTAAGGACGCTGTGCGCTTTTTTGAGTGTGTGGCCTATCCAGATACCTTTATGTGGGATACTTTTATGAGATGTTTCGCAAACGTTCAATGTAAGGAGTTGGACAAAAATTTTTTATACCAACGCTTCTATGAAGATGTAGATTTGGAAGAAACATGTAGAGGTTTCTCGGATGTTGCTGGGCAACTCTCTGCCTACTCTGGCGTGGGAGAAAAGGGAAGGTCCGTGGATTCGACGGCCTTCTTTTGCCCAGATAAGGAGGTGTTGGATGTGTGTAAAACTGCAATTGAGGTGATCCAACGGAAAGCGGCAGCAGCTTGTGAACTTGTCCCGACTTGGAATGATCTAAATAAATTAAAGCAATCGGTTATTAAGGTTGAAACTGGCGGGAGCCCTATTTATAAGTTAGCGCCAGAGTTGGAATCAGTTACTGATCGAATTAGCTCAGTAACTGACAAATTTAACGAGTTTGAGGATACGTTGCGAACTGTCCTTCAGTTGCTCACACACGTTTATCAATCCTTATAGCCAATCACAAGTGAATTGTGGACAGGAAACACGTCGCGTAGGCGCAGAGCCGTACTATAATGGACCTCTTTCGAAACCTTCAAAATCAGTTTTTGGGTACGTCGATCCGGTGCTCGGTGGAAAACACCTGAGGGTCATGTGAGATGAGTATATACGTCCCGCTCAGGCCGAGCAGTGCATGGCTACTGTTGCCAATCTGCACCTGCGCTTCTAGACTCCGCTCGCAATTCTTTTTGTGGCTTGGTATACTCGGCCACAATCGTCCAATCGGAGTGTTTTATGTTTTTTCGTTCTATCGTTAGCGTCTTGAAAAGTGGTGCCATATTGATGGTTGTATCATTTGCCGTTTCTGTAACATCCGCCTTCGCCTCGCCCCCACCTCGCATCCACATCACGCAAGGGCGCGTTAAACCGGATCCAATAGCTTTCGTTCAACCGCATGGCAATTCTCAGGAAGCCGCCGAAATTGGAGCCGTCTTTATTGAAATAATACGAAGGAATTTCTGCTCGTGCGGAGCTTTTTCCTCAGTCTCGAACAAGCTATTTATCCAGGACTCCGCGACCCTCGCCAGAACCGAGCCAAGGATGGCCGATTGGCAGCTAATTAAGGCAAGATTCCTGATTTGCGGGGCAGTTGAGGCTGCATCCGGTGGGTATAAGGTCACCGTCCGCGTGTATGACATCAACTGCAAGCAAAAGCTACTCGTATTCTCTGTGATCGTGAACAAGGCGAACCTCCGCAAAGCCGCCCACATGGCCTCCGACCAGATATACACCAGGCTAACCGGCGAGAAAGGCATGTTTAACACGCAAATAACCTACATCGAACCAGTGGCGTCTGAAAGAAGGGGCCGTTCAGGCGTGTCTTACCGCCGCACATTGAAAAAAATGGATCAAGACGGAGCCAATTGCGTCGCTTTAACGGACGGCAGGGATCTCGTGCTAACCCCGCGCTACTCCCCGGACGGAAAGACCATCGCATTTCTGAGATACAGAACAGAGCGCGTTGGCGGACGGAACAAAAGGATGGCGCACGTGGCTTTGGTGGACGTTGCAACCAAAAAGGTCACGCCTCTGCTGACACCAGCGCACTTTAAAGCCATCTCCCAGGCCAACGGCGGCGCCGAAGTCAATATGACGTACGCCCCAAGATTCTCGCCCGATGGGAAGTTCCTGTGTTTTTCCTTAATCATTGACGGGAAGAGCGCGATTTACACGATCTCGCGCGACGGGAGTAATGTTCGGCGCCTCACCACCCCTGTTTCCATAGACACTTCCCCGGCGTATTCCGCGGACGGAAGGAAGATCGTGTTCACTTCGGATAGGTCAGGCAAAGAAAAGATCTATATCATGAACACGGACGGAACAAATGTTATGCGCATCACGTCAAATGAAGGGAAATATTCGCAGCCCGTTTTTTCCCCAAGAGGCGATCTGATTGCGTTTTCAAAGCAAATAGGAAATCAGTTCTTCATAGGAGTCGTGCAGCCAAATGGGCAGGGGGAGAGGCTTATTGTGCAAGCCGGGATGGCCGAGGCTCCGCAATGGTCGCCGAATGGTCGCTATATAATATTCACGAGGCAAACAACAATGAGCGCACCAAGGAGAATATGCATAATTGATCTGACGGGGCTTTTTATGAGGGAGATCCAGACTCCTGGAGAGGCTTACGATGCGTACTGGTCTCCGCTGTTGCAGTAGAGCCAACGCCAATAATTCCTCTCGATTTCTGCGTTCGCTCAGTTTTTCCTGAAAAATACTCAATTTAAATTTCACGTCAACGGGCTTAAGACTTTTGTGCGCCAAAGATATATTTGAAGAAATTCTTCCCGGTTTTTGACAGGCCCAAAACGACTTTGCCCGGAATGCGCAGATCGATGTAAACAATATCTCCAGACGAAAGCTGCCCGTGCCTCATCAACACAGACAACACCTTCAGCGCCTCTTCCACGTCCTGCTCTGGCAGTTTTACCTCAACAGAATTATTGAGTTTAATATTCCAGCGGCGCTCCTGGATAAACGCCATCGCGGTGAGTTCGGCGCGCACGTTTGGGAAAAGCTTGAATTTTTCGAGTATTGCGGAGGCATTTTTCGCTGCGTTTTGTCCTGATAGTACTGGGAGGCCGCGAAAACACGGAAGAATCTCGCTGTTTATTAATTCGCCGTCCTCGTCAACTAAAAAGAACGATTTTGCTAAACTGTCCTGCTTGCCCTTGTCCGCCCTGCCCTGCTTTCCCTTGTCCGCCCTCCCCTGCTTATCCGCAGCTTTTGCAGAGGGCGGCTTCACATCATGGCGGACTTTCTCTGTGTTTGTTGCTCCATCAGCCAAATTTGTCTGGTGATATATGGCGATTGGGACTTTTTCGATTATGTACACGTATATTCGGCCGCACAGGCTCCTGTGGACCCTCACGTCTTTAACCCAAACTAAATTTTTTAATTGCTCATGTATTTTCGCAACGTCGTATTTGAATATGGATTCCCCAAATTGAACTTGCATTGCTTTTAAGATTTCCTGTTTAGTTGTGCGATGACGTCCGAATACCGTGACGTCCATCAGTTGGAATCCAGCCTTTTGGGTCAGTTCAAGGAATTTTTGCGCTATTTTCTCGCCAACATTGCTAAACGCCCCCAAAGTTTCTTCATGGCTTAACGAAATGCAGGCGGCACACACGAGACAAGCAAAAAAAAATAATCTGCCGGCTTTTGAAGTTAGGAAGACAACCATTGCTCGGACGGGACGAAACAAGGCGGCTACAAGGGCATAAACTCCCTCGATAGCGTACGCTCCTCCACCAAGTGGATAGCCTCCTTTCTTTGTTTTCGTCTTCGTCTTTTTGGCGGCCTTCATAACCAGAGTTTTTATTTTGTTCCAGGAGTTGTGGCTGCAGCTCCGGCCTCAACAGCGGCTGTCTCCTCGATACCTCCGCGTTGTGGCTGAACGATATTCGCTAAAACGGAGTCTTCGTGAACCGCATGAGACAAGCTGCATCCCTCAGGAATTGCTATATCCTTCACGGCAAAAGACGCCCCGAAACCAGCCCCCGTCAGATCTATCTCGAACTTTTGCGGGATAGATAGCGGCGGACACAACAGCTCCACAAAAGGCATCACCACGTTCAAAACACCACCAAGCTTTATTGCTGGCGATTTATCGGCATTAATGAACTCCACTGGAACGCGCAGCTTGATTTTGTGGCTTTTGCTCACTATCTGGAAGTCCATATGCAGCGGGACCCCAGACACTGGGTGGCGCTGAACATCTTTCGGCAACACTGCAATTGAGGAGTGATCGCCGATCTCGAGCTTCACAACTCTGCTGAAAAAATCCCCTCTAGCGCACAAAGCTGCCGAGCTTTTACTCGAAACGGATACCATCGTGACGTCCTTATTTTCCCCGTAAACAATGCATGGAATGAAGCCGCTCCGTCGCAAGCTGCGCGCGGCCCCCTTTCCAATCGTGCTCCTAGGATTAGCCTTCAAAACATCAGTTTCAACATTCTCTACTTTCACACCGCCTCCATTTTCACAAGCGCCACAGACAACACCCTAACACACAGCAGGACAACATCGCCGCTAAGGCCACAAATCCTCATATACCCAGTCATCAAAAGATTGCGAGTTCGTCGAACGGAGTCCCAACAAAGTCTACGACTTTGCCGTGAGCCCGATGTTGCTCGAATGCTCATGTACCATGAGTACGCTGCGCTTCTGCGCGACGCGTCTCCTGCTCGCAAACTTTCGATGACTGGGTATATAATCAAGGTTATCCCTGTCTGGCCTTAAATTTTGGGCATTGCTTATTGATAACATACAACCGCCCACGTCTCCGCACAATTCTGGACGCCTTATGACGGCTCCTGATTGTTTTAAGGGAATTGACGACTTTCATAATAACTCCTTATATCCAGCCCTCGAAAGTTTGCGGGCTCGTCGATCCGCTTCGGCAGGAACAGTACGTTTAGTACAGCTCTTCTCCTGTGCTGCGTGTCTCCCGCCCTCAATTCCTTCGATGACTGGGTATATCTACGATCTGCAAATCAAATTGCTCACACTATTCCAACCCACAAGTGCATTAGCTCGAGCTGCAAAACGCGAACAAAACAATGACATATATGTGAATTGTAACATGTAAAAAAGGAAAAGTCGCCAGCTTTTTAGTGGTTCCGGTTTCCCTATTTTTTATCTTCAGCCGATTATGTCAACGGGTTCTTACAATTTCCTGTGAAAAAGCTCCCTGCAATAGCCGCAAGCACGGCCCCAACAAGGTGTGCCAGCGCAAACAAGCCCAGCTGAGAAATTGCCCATCCACCGTAAAATACCGCAACACCGAGGCTCCTCGCAACATTCAAAGATCCGTTTGTTACCGGAATCAAGCACATCAACAGCACAGACAGCGTCGAGCCAATCACGAGCGGCGCCCAGCCGTCCGCAACCAGCTTTGTTGTTGCAAGCAGGATCACGAACACGAGCACAAAAACTCCAACCACCTCTCCTAGGAAACAAGACAGCACCGAGCACGCCGTTGGGGAATGTTCGCCCATTCCGTTCAGGGCAAGCCCCGCACTAACATCGATATTAGGCGCTCCCTTGGCCATAGTATAAAGCAACAAGCCCGCGGCAACCGCGCCCAACAACTGACATATAACGTATCCGCACACGTCTTTTGCTGGGAATCTCTTTGCAAAAAGCAAGCCAATTGTTACAGCCGGATTCAAATGACAACCAGAAATTCCGCCAAAAATTGAAGCAGAAGCCATAAGTGTAAAACCAAAAACCAAACTAACACCAAGCCAACCAATCTGGCCACCAGAGAAAACGGCACTGCTGCACCCAAGGAATACGAGCAGAAACGTTCCTAAAAACTCTGCTGCGTATTTTTTACATCCGCACATCCACAAACCCCGTAATAAAAAATAGAACCACTACGGTTAAATGCTGACATATTTTGATAAAAATAAAAATATAAAAAAAATAAATGAGACATTTACGTTGCTAGTTGCCCAGGGCGGTTTCCTACAGATATTGAACATGGGTGCTCAAGAAGAGATCAAAATCTATACTATTCCTTACTATTGTCCTCCTAATGTTTTTCACTTTTTTGATTCTTAGTATATTCAT
>JAIRNW010000034.1 GCA_031257795.1 Holosporales bacterium
AAAAATGGCCAATTTCTTCGCCTATTCCCCTCCTTTTTTGCGATGCACAAAAAATGTGAGTCATCATTAACTAGCAATATCAAGGCTTTTGGCTGGCTGACGGATAGGTGAGTAGTAACTACCCTGGAACGTTAAGCTCATCAAAGAGACTTGGGGTAAACTGCTTCACCATTGTCTCAGTACAACGAGCGCCCCTATAAGCAGTCTCGACTTCAGGACCAGTATTAAATCCCCCTCTTCCATATTTAAGCTTCCCGCCATCGCGATCGTCGCAATAGAACTTTCCCTTGAAGCGAGTTTTTGGCTTCTGGAATAAGCAAGCCAACCTATCAAGTAACCATCCTCCATCTCCGAGTTTATTGCATAAGAAAACAAGTATGGCAATTCCTGGGTGCGTTGCAGCCCAGTCATCGTATATGAACTTACCGTTTTCCTTTGAGTATTTTGCGAGACGTTCAGCATCTCTGATACAGTCAAGTGCTCGATAATATGCATCAAATAGATATTGTCCAAATAGGCCATTCTCTACTAGTGATTTGCACAACTTGTAGGCCAGCTTGTATTCGCGCCCACTGCAAGTCAATTGGCAGTACGTCCTTAGGAAAAGCTCCCCACCAGTTACCAACCATGTATATTCTCCAATTATTGGAGCATACCGTTCCGGGACGGAGTGGCTGATACAAGTTTGTGCGAATACGTCAGAATTTACTTTGCACGGTTCTCCTCTTATTACCTTGGTGATGTCGTCGTAATTGTGCTTGATTATATCAAAGGCTGCTAATAGATCGCTCTCGCTAGGCAGTCCACACATGAATGGCTGCATCGATGACGTTTTTCCTGTTACAAGTACTACCGCCCTTTGAAATAACTTTTCGCGTATAACTTCCCCAGCAAGCCAGGAAAAAACATCTTGATAGTCGCCTAGAAAACCGATTTTGTCGGCAAAAGCCCTCAATACCGCGCCGTTTGTTTCTAGGTACCCTTTTAGAGCCTGTTGGCTATCATTCCCCTGTTGTCTGCTTGTGCCAGTATCGCTGGCAAAAACGGCAGATCCCTTCAATAAACAAGGCGAAACTCCAAAAACAAGGACAGTACACAAAGTCGCAATGAGCTTGTGCGTTTGTCGACTCGGTTTTCGGTTTGAGCAGTTTGCAAAACACAGCTCCGCGCTTGCGCGTATGGGCTTCTCATCACAATTCTTTCCGCGACTTGATATAATACAAAACATTTTCTTTCCTTGCACAATTGCCTCAAATAAGAAACAGCCACAATTTGCATACTATATCATTCCCTTATTAAGGGCAAGTACTGTGTATAGTATAAAGCAAGTACACTGGTTTTTTGTGTTTTATACTCTTCCACGAAAAGAGTTGGGAGCGGTGGACACGGAGCGCAGAAGCGCAGCGGACTTGTGGTATGTGAGCCTTCGAACAGCGGCTCGACGGTTACTACTCACATATCCGTCAGCCAGCCAAAAGCCTTGATATTGCTAGTTAATGATGACTCACATTTTTTGTGCATCGCAAAAAAGGAGGGGAATAGGCGAAGAAATTGGCAATTTTTAGCAATTATCGAAGTGTTGGATGCGACTGTTAGCCAGCAATATCAAGGCTTTTAGGGGGTTGGTGGATAGCTGAGTAGTAACAAATTTTTTCGTGCGTAGACCCTGCTACAATACCTGTAGGAAATCGTCCTGAGTGTATTTTTTTGATAACTTGGAAAAGTTCCAACAGTCGAGTAATTTGTTGTATAGTTAAAGGAGAGTTTGACACAGGTGTATGACTACGAGACGCTCTGCTCATGCCAACGTGAGGCTCCTGTAAAAGAGTTGTGAGCAGGAGCCTCGAAGCGCAGAAGCGCAGCGTACTTAAACGTACGTGAGCATTCGAGCATTGAAGCGACGAACTCACAAACTTTTTGTGGCTGGGTTGATTTTTTTGCCGCAGTGGCTCAGTGGTAGAGCACATCCTTGGTAAGGATGAGGTCGAAGGTCCGATTCCTTCCTGCGGCACCAATGTTTTTTAGGTGGGATAGTCTCCTTACTCCACTACATAGAAAAAAACTTTCATCTAGCTATGCGCCACAAGACCGGAAGAAAGTCTAGATTTTCGGAAGCCTAGCTCGTCACTTGGGTTTGCAGACGTATCCACTTCCTTTCAACGTACATGCGTTGACATTCTCAAAAATCTGATTCTGAAGGCTTCAAAAGAAGGCTATACTCGGACACGCAAAGTTTGCTGGTTCGTAGAACAAACACAAAGTAACAGCCGTTGGGCCAGCCTCATTAAGGAGAAACTTCAAAATGCAAAATCAGCCCAAAATGTTCGACAAAGTCCTAATCGCCAACCGAGGAGAGATCGCCCTCCGCATCATCAGGGCCTGCCAAGAGCTCGGCGTCAAAACCGTCATGGTCCACTCCACCGCAGACTCAGACTCGATGCCCGTCCACCTCGCCGACGAGAGCGTTTGTATTGGTGGCCCAACCCCAAAAGAAAGCTACCTCAACATGCGTGCGATCATGAGCGCGGCAGACGTCACGCACGTCGACGCGATACATCCGGGCGTTGGCTTCCTCTCTGAAAATGAAAATTTCGCCAAGATGACATTAGAGCACGGCTTCAACTTCATCGGCCCGTCGCCGGAACACATCGTGCTGATGGGAGACAAGTCAACAGCGAAGAGCACAATGCAAAGGCTCGGCGTGCAAACCATCCCTGGGTCGGCGGGCGAAATTGAATCGGAAGAGGCCGCCTTGAAGCAAGCCATCGATATTGGGATGCCTGTTTTGATAAAGGCATCGTCCGGTGGCGGCGGAAAAGGGATGAAGGTCGCCTACGATGAGGCAGATGTCCTGCAAGCCTACCGTCTCGCGCGAACTGAGGCGAAAACGAATTTCGGTCGGGATCAGGTATATATGGAGAAATACCTCGAAACCCCGCGTCACATAGAATTTCAGATCATCGCCGATAAATTCGGGCACGTGGTTTTCCTGGGAGAGAGGGATTGCTCGGTTCAGAGGAATCACCAGAAAATCTGGGAGGAGGCTCCGGCGCCATTGCTAACCGAGAAGCAGCGGGCGAAGGTTGGGGCCGAGCTTGCGCGAGCTATAAGGAAGCTGGAGTATGTTGGCGTTGGGACGGTGGAGATGTTGCTCGAGAAGGACAAATTTTATTTCATGGAGATGAATACCAGGCTGCAGGTTGAGCACACTATCACCGAAATGGTTACAGGGATAGACATAGTGAAGGAACAAATAAGGGTCGCCGCGGGCTTCCCCCTGTCTTTTACTCAGAAAAACGTGACCCTAAAGGGCCACGCAATTGAATGCCGCATAAACGCTGAGGATCCGCAAACTTTTTTCCCTTCCCCTGGAACGATTACCCATTACCTACCGCCTGGCGGGCTTGGGATTCGCGTGGATAGCCATGTTTTTGGGGGGTACGTAGTGCCTTCGTACTATGATAGTATGATCGGGAAACTGATTGCGTACGGCGATACGCGGGAGGAGTGCCTAGCGCGCTTGAGAAGGGCGCTGAATGAGTATGTGATAAGCGGCGTTTCAACAATTATTCCGCTACACATGGAGATCGCGCAGTCTAAGGACGTTATCGAGGCAAAATACAATACACACTGGTTGGAAAACAATATTGATATTTTACTTAAAGGCGGCTAGCTGAACACAGCATTCGAAAATTTACAAGTTCGTCAAATCGGCGCTCCGGCACAGTCTGCGACTTTGCCGGGAGCCCGACACTGCCAGAGAGTTAACACTTTACTATGCGCCGGTTGTTTTCTTTACCAGAGTCAACTATCATTACGCTCAGTCGGAAAAGTATCTGTGAGCGTGGAGCAAATGAATATAAAAAAGATGGTCGGCATTATTGTGCTGCTAATCCTTGCGGGAGGAGGCTTTTTTCTAGCGCAAAGGGCTAGTTTTTTTGATGAAAACTTTTCGTATGCTGGCACACTAGAGGCCACGCGCATTATCGTTCCAACGAGGTTGTCGTCGCAAATTACAAAATTTGACGTCAAGGCTGGAGACCGCCTAACTAAAGGCCAAGTCATCGCCAAGCTTGATGATTCGGAACTGAAAATATCTTTCAAGAAGTTGAACAGCCGATACGAGCGCGGCCTGACCCTGTTTAAGGATGGTCATTTTCCTAAGTCTGATCTGGAAGTTTTGGAAGCAGAAAAGGACGACATAGAGCTGAAGCTATCGTGGTGCTCAGTCAAGTCTCCTATAAACGGCGTTGTTTTGGCGAAATACAAGGAGGCCGGAGAGTGGGTTACGCAAGGAACAGGAATCGTCGCGATTGCTGACACTCGTAACTTGTGGACCATTTTTTATGTTGAGCATGACAAAATCGCCTCTTTAAAGCTTGGAATGCAGGTTGCTTGCGTGTTGCCGGAGATGCCTGGGAAAAAGTTTCGTGGCCAGATCAGCGTTATCAATAGCGAACCGGAGTTTACACCGAAGAATGTGCAGACTCGCTCAGAGCGCACGCGCTTAGTCTTTGGGGTGCGCGTGGATTTCGAGAATAAGGAAGAAATTTTGAAGCCAGGGATGACGATCGAAACGCAGTTCAGCTCGCCCGAATAAAGATTCGCAGAGTTTCGCTCGGCTGTGTATTTGTGAGCACATTGCTGGGAGTGTGCTGTTCAAAACTGAACGCACATACATCACAACAACTTAGGAATTGTTGCTCAAATTCCGGCACTTTAAGCGCAAATTTTCAAGCAGTGTAGTATAAGCTTTGTGCAGCGGCGGGGATGTACTTAGCGGATACTTGCCTGTACTTGCAGACATCCCGCAAATTAAGTGCGATTGACTATAGCTCTGCAAAATTCTTTTTGACGACTCGTCTTGTTCTTAACCTTTTCTTATTTGTTTCGCATTATGTTTATTTCAGCTTTCATTTTAATATTTTTTAGCGTGGAGATAAGATGATTAAAAAATCGTTATTGTTCTTATTTATAGCAAGCTGCTCGTATGCCGCAGATCAAGGTGCTGGTCCGGACAAAGCTGAGGACGTAATAATAATTCCAGAAGACGCTATCGAATCTGGAAGAATAAAAGAAGACGCTTTTCAAAGGAAAGCATTTAACTCAAAAGTAGTTATTCCTGGCAGTGTTAAAGTCATAGGGAAAGGGGCTTTTCAATGGGCAGTGTTTCAAAGAGGAGTATTTATCCCAAACTGTGTTAGAGTCATAGAAGAAGAGGCTTTTTGGGGAGCAACACTTGAAGCCGTAACTATTCCTGGCAGTGTTAAAACAGTAGGGGCTCGTGCTTTTTGCCCTGTACAAATAGACGACTTGGAGTCGCTAGAAGGTGATTATTCCGGCGATGGAGTAAAAGAACTCACACTAGAAGAAGGCATAGAAGAAATTGAGGAATGGGCTTTTGCTGGTGTATCAATAGTCAGAGTAACAATCCCAAGCTCTGTAAAGCATTTAGGTTTTGCAGCCTTCGGCGCTTGTCGCGATTTAGAAGAAGTTACTTTTGCAGTAAAAGGAAATCAAAAAATAACAATAAATGGGCAGACTTTCACACACTGCTCTCGGTTAAAGAATGTAAGCTTTGAAGGAGGGGATTTAGAGTTTGAAGGTTCTTGGGATAATGATAGTTGTACGCCGGACCTATCAAAATGTACAAAAATATCCTTTTTTGGCCGTGATGGGCTCATACAATTAGACACAAACGACCCTGAAAACGTTAATCGCTTTCTATCTAAGCTAATTTGGTATGGGAGGAATGGAACGACAATAAAGCTTCCTGGTGGAACATGGACATGCAACGGAGAAGAATGGGAGAGCGCTTTTCCGCCAAGCAATTCCCCTGCTGCAGCTCAAGGCGTCCAAAACAAAGCTAGAGAAGTGACAGTAATCCCAGCGGACGCTATCGAATCTGGAAGAATAAAAGAAGACGCTTTTCGAGGAGCAACGATTGTCAATGGAGTGATTCCTAACGGGGTTAAAGTCATAGGGAAAGAGGCTTTTCAAGGGGCAGTGTTTCCAAAAGGAGTATTGATCCCCGACGGTGTTGAAGTCATAGAAGATGGGGCTTTTTATGACGCGACGGTTTACGAAACACAGGTCCGTATTCCTAGCAGTGTCAAACTCATAGGACCAAACGCTTTTGCCAGAAGTAAACTGCTAGGCCTCGTTTTTAATGAAGGAAGCAAACTAGAACGAATAGAGAGAAATGCTTTCTTCGGTACTGGCCTTGAAGGAAGACTAGATATCCCTAACGGTGTCACAGAAATAGGTGCGCGTGCTTTTGGCGGCACAGCCCTTGAATGTGTTACCATACCGGGAAGCGTTATACACGTAGGAGAAAGAGCTTTTGCACCAAATTGGCAACCAGGTGCTATTATAGTTGTAGCTGCAAACCCTATGGGGGACGGCAACGGTGTCGCCGCTCGTGGTGACGGCAACGGTGTCGCCGCCCGTGATGATGTCCCCTATCCTAGGAAGATAACACGCGATGGGCATGGAATTTCACAAAACATTTATCTAAATGAAGGTCTAAAAACAATTGGGGATCATGCCTTTGCATATGCCGCAGTAGAAGAGGTCACAATTCCAGGTACAGTGAAAGTTTTGGTAGAACCTGTTTTTTACAGATGTTATAGGCTAAAAACCGTTACCTTTAAAAAGGGTGGAACATTATTACTCGGTAGAGACGCTTTTTTCGAGTGCGAGGGATTACAGTCGTTAAACTTTGAAGGAGGGAATATTATATTTTGTACCCATAATACTCCTTGGAGAAGGGACAATAGTATGAAAGTAGACCTCTCCAAATGTGACAATTTGTATATTGGGAACGGTCAGAATAACGAGCAAATAAACCTAAACGATCCTGGACACGTTGCTTGGTTCCTGCGCCTCAACACCCAACGCATCTCAAGAACTCCCACAATTGGTGTACAAAACAAGTCCCAACAAATATACCGTTCATTGCTCTCAATCCTCGCTGAAGTAAAGATTTTTTAGACCTTCGTTTTTTCTTCTCCGTCCATTTTTCTTCATCTTTATC
>JAIRNW010000032.1 GCA_031257795.1 Holosporales bacterium
AAAGGAGGGGAATAGGCGAAGAAATTGGCCATTTTTAGCAATTATCGAAGTGTTGGATGCGACTGTTAGCCAGCAATATCAAGGCTTTTAGGGGGTTGGTGGATAGCTGAGTAGTAACGAAAAAAGTAGTCTCCGTTCTCGGTCCCTTACGTAAAGAAGCTTCCAGTGTTATTTTAGCTGTGCAAGATACAATAACAATTAACTACAATACGCATAAAAAAACCGAAAGCCCTGGCTATTGTTGCGACAATATTTTTCGAAGATGCATGCAAAATGGTTGAATATTATGGGACTCGCCGGAAATTAGGTCACGGGGATCTTCAACGAAGTTTAAATATGTCCAATAACACAAACCGCATAATTCCACTGAAAACTAAGAAACACTGAGCAGCTTACACTACATTTAGACGAGTTGCGGAATAGCGTTAATTGTAGGAAATCGCCCTGAACAGGTTATAACATCCTCAAGTATGAATTGAAGACGTTCTCCAGCACGCCATGTGTTTATTTTCAACGTTCCAACAACGTCCATCCTCCTCCCCGTCTCAAAAATCTCTCTGACCTCAGCGTTGTTCGCAAGCTCACCAAAACAAACAGCATCTATCAGCGCCCCAGTTTCGTCGCACAAACTACACTGCACGCAACTAATCCGCGTTTTCCCATCGCGTCCGCCAATCACTCTGACTCCCTTCGCATACACGTTCCTTATGCAAAATTTCGGTTCGTGATTGCCAACTCCAAACGGCTCCAACATCCTAATCTGAGACATAAGCTCCCGAGTCAGTCCGCGGATTGAAATTTGAGCGTCAACATTAATGCTTGGAACGTAAGTTTGCATAAAATCCGCCGTTTGCTCGTTCAGAAAATCGTAAAACGCCTGTTGTTTTTCAAGTTTAAAAGAAAAACCGGCCGCCATCTTATGGCCGCCCCCTCCTAGCAGAAGCCCATTACTCACGGCTTGCCGCACCAACTCACCAACATCAATCCCTTCAACCGACCTGCAAGACCCCCTCGCAATGTGCTCATTTGAGCCAGAGTTCGCCATCTCTATGGTGAAAACAAAGGCAGGCCTGGAATACTTCTCCTTAAGTCTACTGGCTAGAAGCCCTACAATCCCCGGGTGCCAAGGAGCATTTTCACAAAAAGGTTGTTGGTTCGTCGATTCGGGGCTCGGCTTGAGCAGTACGTTGAGTACAGCTCCGCGCCTGTGCTCCGCGTCTCCTGCCACCAACTCTTTTTGTGAAAATGCATTTATATCGCCACAAAAAGGTTGTTGGTTCGTCGATTCGGGGTGGGGGAACGATTCGGCACTCGGTCCCACAAGCAAAACCGGATTGTGCACCAACTGCAACCGCCATACTATCTCAATCGCCTCATTAAGTGCACACTCTTCCATCTTCTGCCGTTCCACATTTAGCGCGTTCAAGTTCTCGGCAATTTCCTTCGCCTCAAGAGAGTCCGCTGTGGTCAATAGGCGCACTCCTAGCGACGATGCCCCAATCCTTCCTGCCGCATTAAGCCGCGGGCCTAGCGTAAAGCCAAGGTGATGCGCCGAAAGCTCGGTTCTCACTCCAGCCGCATCAATAAGCGCCCGCACGCCTGGAAGCTGGCTTTTGTGCATCAATTCCAGCCCCCTTCTCACAAAAGCCCGGTTGAGCCCCCTTAAAGGCATAACATCACAAACTGTCCCAAGGGCGACCAAATCCAGGAACAGCATAAGGTCTGGGAGCTCTGTTGGCTTTTTTATACCGTTTTCTTTCAAAAAGCGTTGAAGAGCGACTAGAAAACAAAACACCACCCCAGCAGCGCACAAATCTAGCCACGGACGCAAAAAGTTTGCGGGTTGTCGGATCGGCGGCGCCTCAGCAAAGTCTGCAACTTTGCAGGGATTTTGAAGCTGCTCGGCTCGAGCAGTACGTTGATTACCATTCTGCTTTCGCCCACAATCCCCAACAGCCAATTGATCCAACCTATGAGGGTTAACAACGATTGTTGGAGGGAGTTTACAGCTGTATCCCTCATCTCCATCAATATCATCAACATTCCCAACAGAATGATGATCAAGAACAACGCTATCTATCCCGCGCGCGTTTGCTTTCTGAATCTCATTAACAGACGTCGTTCCGCAATCAACCATAATAACCAGCGAGGCCTTTTCGCCAACGTTCATGAGGGCCGCCTCATTCACTCCGTACCCCTCGGCAACGCGGTCTGGTATGTAATAGCTCACGTTTCTTTCAACGCCAATTGCCTTGAAATAGTTAAGCAGCAAGGAAACCGAAGTTACCCCGTCAACATCGTAGTCCCCGTAAATCGCGACGTTCTCGGCATTCTCTATCGCCTTCGCCGTCCTTTTGACAGCCCGCTCCATGTCCTTGGGGAGAAGCGGGTCAAACAGCAGCCCCCGCACTGTTGGGCGCAGAAAAGCCTCAGCATCCTCTTGGCCAAGCCCACGTACCACACACAGCCTCGCTACGATGTCGCTTACCCCGCACCTTTGGCGAATCGCCAACACGCGCAGTTCGTCTGCATCGCAAATGTTCCACTTTTTTCGCAAGATTGACAGCATCAGACTTCTTTACAAACAACTATACCAAATCACCAACTTTGTTTGAGGGCGGCTCTACGATTCCGCAAACCCTCAGTAAGAGCCAGTTGACATAATGATTTAAATTGGTCGTTTCTGCGTCTAATCCGGTTCGAAACTCATGTACGTTTAGGTACTGCTTCTGCCGAAACGGATCGACGACCCCACAGGTCAGTTGTGATTGGCTATAGATTTAGGAAGACAGCAGCAATCAATTCAGTATATATTCAACCAGGTAAGCCAGTGAGGATGAGCACCAATATGACTGTATTAAGCGACGAGTGGATACGAAAACAATCCATCGATCACAAAATGATTTCGCCTTTCGTTGAAAACCTTTGTTCCACGAACGTTGTGTCGTTTGGGTTATCCTCGTACGGCTACGATGCTCGCGTGTCTGATGAGTTCAAAGTGTTCACCAACGTCAATAACGCAATCATTGACCCCAAAAAATTTTCAGAGGACTGCTTCATCAGCAAGAAGTGCAACGAATGCCTCATCCCCCCACACAGCTTCGCCCTCGGACACACGGTGGAGTATTTCAACATCCCTCGAGACGTAATCGTAATCTGCCTAGGCAAATCCACGTACGCGCGCTGTGGCATCATCATCAACGTGACGCCACTAGAGCCGGAATGGGAGGGCTACGTCACGCTGGAGTTCTCGAACACAACCCCTCTTCCTGCGAAAATCTACGCCAACGAAGGGGTTTGCCAGTTTATATTCTTGAAAGCGGATTCGTCGTGCCAAACGTCATATAAGGACAGGCAAGGAAAGTATATGGGGCAGAGTGGTGTGACGTTGCCAAAGGTGTGAGCAGTACGTTACGCATCTCGACGTCTGTGCTTCGAGGAGCATGCCGCCATCCTACTATGCCTCTAGCAAACAGGCATCCCTAATCTTTCAGCAATCATCGAAATGGCAAATTTTTTGTCATATTACCCCACATTTAGGAGAGTCATTATTGCTTTTACTTTAGAAAAAATCGCTTTTAAGTTGTGTGAGGCTGGTATTCAAAACCCTTGGAGAGAGGCAAGGCTTCTTGTCGCATTCGTCTCCGGAGCCTCATACGTCGACGTTTTGGCTATAGGCAAGTGTGCGGCGCTCACAAACTGCAACCAAGATAAACTGGAAGAAGCCTTGGCCCGGCGCTGCTCGAGAGAGCCGCTGACGAAAATTATCGGGAAAGCGAGATTTTGGAAGAATGAATTCATAACAACCAGCGAAACATTAGACCCACGCCCAGAGAGCGAGATTGTTATCGAGGGAGTCCTCCATTTTTTTAAAGACCGCAGTTCCAGCTTGACCTTCCTTGATATAGGCACGGGGACCGGTTGCTTGCTGTTGTCTTGTCTTGGTGAATACGAAAACAGCATTGGGTTCGGCTTCGATATCAATCCTAAAGCAGTGGAAATCGCCACACAAAATGCTGAGCAATGCCGTTTGTCGCGGCGTGCATTTTTCTTTACGAGGAATTGGAATGACGGCATCTCGGCGGAAGCGCTTGTTTTGCCGGGACCACGAACTGGCGCGGAGGAAAACTTTTCGCAACAGGAATGCAGAGTGGATGTGGCAAATGTTTCGCGTCTTTGCTCCCCTGACATTGTTTTGTGCAATCCGCCGTACATCAGCACACTACACAAAGCGTCTCTTGATCCAGAAACTTCCTTTGACCCGCGCCTGTCGCTGTTCGGCGGGCTAGACGGCCTTGCCGCATACCGCGAGCTTTTCTCTATCATCAGAAGGGATATTTCAAGTAAGGCCACATTTTTCTTTGAAATAGGCTGTGGCCAGCAGGGTGATGTGAAGGAAATTGCGAGTGAAAACGGATTTACATGCGAGGCAATATTGCCGGATTTAAACGCTATCCCGCGCGTGATGGTCTTTCGGAGGAATACGGGAGCAAGTTAATTTATACACCGTCACAAAAAGAATTTGAGAGCAGAAGATTCGCTAGACACCATTAACAAAAAGACGTCGTTTTTTATGTGCAGGAATCGCAAAGAAGTTAGCTGGGTTGCTTGGGGTTGGTAGGAGGGAGAACCCTGCAGTGTCGGCTTCATTGCGGCAAAACGTGATGTGGCTACTGCCGATGTGATTGTGGTTCAGTGCGCGTCAGGGTTTTCCTCCTCTTATGGCAGAGTATCCAGCAGCGCTGCGAGTGAAGCCCTATGAAAATCGCTAATCGTATTTCCTGTGCGGCTTTTGTTTGGGCTCTTGAATAGAAAATAATGTGTTAGCGAGAACATTTTCCTTAAGTCCTCTAAGGAACGCTTGTTAAACAATTGGAAAACGTTCTGTCCGCTCGCTTCCGCCTCCGCCTCTTTATCTTCCAGGAACAACGATGGGAAGGCTAATAGCTTGTCTTTATACGGCTCCCCCATTGAACGAGTAACGATCCTCCCTGTCCTCGGGGAAACAAACTCAAGCGGATCGTGCTTGCTCGCCTTCACCAAATCTTTGAAGTCCAAAACAACGCCAACCCGCGGCAGTAGTGCGAGCTCAACAAACAACAAATTCCAGAGCAGTCTCTGCAGCTCGTTTTGTGGAGAATTTCCAGGGCACCCCGCTGAGTCCAGCCTGGAAAGGTCGTAAAATGAGGAAAAGGAATTAATGAAATTTCTCGCCGCTTCATACACATCCAAACACTTTAGATGCTCGAATAGTACTTCGGTTAACACTGCCGCGAAAATTTTGAAGCACTGTATTTTGTCTACATCACGCATCACAAAGGCGATGCAAGACTTTTTAAGCTCAAAGCGCCAAGTGCCGAGCTGTTCTGGGAGGCGGGCCGTCCATGTTGCCTCGACTATATCCCCGAGGTTTACACTTCCGCGCCGAAAAAGCCCGTTATGCAAACCGTAACCTTCGGATAAGACGGTTACGAGTGAGGACGACTCGGAGAAAGCGCGAACCTCAAGAACTATGGCCTCACTAGTCCATTGCATTACTCCATCTCACAAAAACTGCCGGACCATTTCAGGGCTCGGCTGCTCGGCTTTGGCCGCATGACACAGCCTCACTTAACGCATTGCGTCCACAAATCCTCACACCCCCGCAGCTAGAGCTGCACCGACTCGCGAGGAATTAAGCAGGCCAAGGATCGCCTCTTTATCGCCTATTTCTTTCGCAAAATTCATGTATCGTAGCATTGTTTCTTTTTCTTCTCCTGTATACTGCCAAGACTTAATTAGTTCTGCAACTTTATCTGCTATTGCAGCTATTTCTGCGTCAGGCCCCGATGAGATCGGACTTGGCTTTGGTGGCACTCGCGAAACAAGTTCGTTTAGGGAAGCTATGATCGTTCTTTGAAGCCGGCGTTTTTTTGGGGCAACAGTTGCGGCAATTACTCTAAACGCTCTTTGTAACTGTTCTCCTGAAAGATTGTCTACAAGTTTTGTAACAAGACCTACTAACTTAGCAGGATCATTATGTAAAATCGAGTTAAAAGTACCTTCAGCAATGGCGGATTTAATGACTGACGTCAGCTTCTGCGAATAAAATTCGGCCATAGCCAGCTTAGCTCCACCCATTACCGCTTGCTGTACTTCAAGTACTTTAGGCACGGCTTCTAAAGTTGCCTTCAAACACTCAAACTGATTTTGGTTCCCCAAGTCTGGAAATAGCACGTTATAGGGCGAATATCGCTCGTCCAATGGCAAACCTGCAACGCATTCCTTAAAAACTACAGCAATGATTTTTTTCAAAAAAACTCTACGGTCAGCATCCAGTATCGCTGCAAAAAAAGGGTCTCCCCCCCCCCCAGAGTATTGCGGATTCTACGTTTAGAAAATATTGCTTAGCTTCAGGACACCTCTCTAGTGCACCGCTGTTAGAATATTGAGGTACACTAGAGGCATTCGTGGGACAAAGGGCAAGCGACCGCTGTACCGATCCTGAGCAGAAAGTTGGAGAAGTGCTCAGAAGCAAAAGAAAACAAAGATTTTTACCATTCACGGGAAACCTCCCAAAAAGACAAACAGAAGCTTACTTGTACAACAGGAGAGAAGCGCTCGCAATACATTTTCTGAATTGCTGTCAACGCAACCTCTAAATTGCATCGACACACTTTTTGTTGACAGAAAAGACGGCATGTATACAATCGACCTAATTCTCCTGAAGAAATTCTTTAATTAATAAATTCTAAACACTTTGTCTATTAATATATCTTTAATGGATAAAACAAGAAACATATGGCCTTCAAGCAGCCTTTTGCGCTTGTGATTTAGTCTATTTAAAAAATCAAATATAGTTTCCGTTTTACGCAGATTTTGCAAGTAAAGAGGGGGATTGTTGCGTCTGTTTTTCTCTATCTCGGAGGAAAGAAATAATGCGAAAAATAAAATATTACGTTACGCTGCTTCTAAGCTTCATAAACTGCGGTTTCTCTACCGAACTGCCATTTAACAACATAACGGCCAGAGACATAGTGAAAAGCTACAACCTAAACATTGACCCACTTGTGAATATCAGGTGCGCGATGGATGTTGCTCGCGACCTCGTCTTCTCTAAGTATGATGAAAGCAACAGCAGCTACTGGAAAGTTTTAGCTGCAGATTTCTGTTGCGAATATTGGTTCAACGAAATTTGCTCCGCAGTAAGGAAAAAAATGTTTTTATCATCTAAATCCTTAGATGAAGACTTAAAAATTGTTGATTTAATAAATGACGAGTCTAGCAATCATTTCATGGATCTTGTTAATATCGTGAGTGAGAGAAAAATCGTTAATTTCGTCGTAATCCCGATAATAATTGTTTCAAGCCTGTTCGCTGCAAATAAAATTTTAGGCTTATTTGATGTCCTGCCGCAGTACACCTGGTTTATAGTTAACCAGTTGTTCCAGGCATTCCTTTTCTCAAAAAGTATACTAGAGCAAGGAATGGACCTAGCTTCCGTTTTCCATTCAGCTTCTACAGAGTCCAAAGTAAGCAAATTGGATTACCTCAGGAAGACTATAGTGAAAATATGTCACAGAATAAACCCTATGATAGCACATGTTTTGATATACTTCAGATTCGGTGATTACAGCGATACTGTTGATGATTCACTAAAAATTCTCGCTTCTTCAAGCAACAGCAGCAATTGGGTTCAATTGGTAAACATAGGTGGATTATTTCTTGCATTCAAAATGATGAAAAATTTGATAATGCTAAAAACATTTCCATTTGCTTTGCTTGGGGTGAAAATGTTTGAGAAGTACGTTAATGAAGAGTTTTGGAAGATGTTTTACACGGCTACTGGGCAAATCAAAGGGGAGCTCCGTCCAGTAAGGACGGCAGACCTCGATGGCGGCGACGAGAAAACTCTAGCGGACTTTATTAGGTATTTCTTAGAAGAAAATCCATTGGTTATGCGAATACTGTACGGCACCATCGGCGCAAAAATGGCAACTAGTCTATTTGGAGTTAACCAAACGTTCGTTCAAACCGCTATGCAGACAGCGATGTTATTAGCTATATGGCAACACAATAGAGACATGCATACGCAAGTGTTAGAAAAGCGCATTGTTGGTTATAATATGCGCGATTTGTCACAATACTATTCGCTGATTAGAAATTTTGTGCCAATGCTTCCTAACATTGGATCGTACCTTGAGGATGCTCAAAACCTGGTTTTCACATTGGCTTACCCTCTCACTTCAATAAACGGTCCAACAGACGCGCTTGCGCAGACAGGTCCAAAAGCGCCATAAGTCCACAGCCACAAAAGGGTTGAGAGTTCGTCGCTGTAATGTCTACCTTTTCTCAAAATGCGCAAACAACGCGGAAGCCAGCGCCTCTGGACCACTCCCTTCATACAAGATTTTGTACACAGCCTCCAAGATTGGAGCTTTCACATTAAGCTTGCGCGCCAGCAAAAAGGCGTGTTTTGCCGTCTTAAATCCTTCCACAACGCCCTTTTGTCTCCTCAAAATCTCCTCAACGCGTCCACCTTTCCCTAGCTCCATTCCAAAGGCCATATTTCTGGACTGCTCACTGCAGCAGGTTAGAACTGTATCGCCAACCCAGTGTATCCCCAGCCCTCGACAGTTTGCTGGTTCGTCGCACAGCAATTCATTGTTGACGTCCTGGTTGCAGCAATATGCGTGCGCTGTTGTTGCTATCTCCCCAAGCCCCAGCGAAATAATTGCGGCCCTAGTATTTTGCCCACCAAAATTCGGAAACCCGTCCTTTCCTTGCCCCGCCGCAATTCCGGCCGCGATTGCTAAAACATTTTTTAACGCACCTGCGAATTGCGCCCCGATGTAATCCCCGCTTACGGAAAATTTCCAGCAATCGCTCTCCAAAACATCCGCAACAAACCGTGCCGGCTCTAGAGTTTGGCACAAAGTTGCTACCACAGCCGCGGAAAACGCCCCCAACGCAATCTCTCGTGCGAAATTTGGCCCGGAAAGTACGCAAAACTTATTTTTAGGAATTGCAATAAATCGTGACAACGCGTCGACGATCGTCACAACCTCACCGTTGCCTGCCGCTTCGCCCTGCTCTTCGGCGCAATTAATAAGCCCTTTAGAACACACCACAACAATGCTTTCTTTTGAAATAACGTCGGCAAGCTCCTTGGCTGCGGCTATTGAAAAGCCGGCCGGAATAGCCCAGAGAATGATATGCGCGTTCTTAAAAAGCTCTGCGCACTCGGTTGTTTGCGCCTCGTAGCATGGGCCGAGCCCAAGCTCTTGAGGCAGCTGTATTCCGCTAATCCACGGGCTCTGAAGTGTTTGCTGGAGCGTGTCTAGTTCGCTTTGGAACTTTGGGAGTAAGAAGACGGAGCTTTTCCCTGCACGCACGGCGGATATAGCCAACGCGCTTCCAAAAGCCCCCGCACCTAAAACGAGCACAAGTGGACGACTCATATCAAACACACATCTCTGGAGCCATAAACTAGGCCGATAGTAAGGGATCCTATGACGCCAAACAAGACTTCTTTAACTGCAGCGTGAAGCCAAGTTACCAAAAGAATTGATGGCATGAGGCACTTTCCCAATTTTATGCCAGCAATTTCGGCTCAGTTTCAACTACGAGGCAAAAAATATGAGCCTACCCAACGCTCAAAACCCGAGATTTTGCTGCATTTTTTTCATGAGGTCACCCTGGTTTTGTGGTTTGGTATAGCTTGTTCTAAACGTGTAATTACGTTATAAGTAAAGGGTGTTTAGCCCAGATAGCTCAGTTGGTAGAGCAAAGGACTGAAAATCCTTGTGTCGTTGGTTCAATTCCATCTCTGGGCACTTTCGTTGTCTATAGTAGTCGGGCCCTTAGCTCAGTTGGTAGAGCATCTGACTTTTAATCAGAGGGTCGAAGGTTCGATCCCTTCAGGGCCCACACCGAATTTCTTTTATTGTGGTCATATAGCTCAGAGGTAGAGCACTACGTTGACATCGTAGGGGTCACAGGTTCGATCCCTGTTGTGACCACCAGTAAAATTCCAGCTAAATTGTCTCCGCTATGGGAGGATGAGCCTGGCGAGTGACAAAAAAATAGCGAAACCGGAAACGTCCGCGATCGTCGTAACAATTGGCCCAGAGCTAAGCGCCGAGTCTATGCAAAATTTCGACGCGAGGATCGGTAGCGACGAGCCGATAAATGCCGCCCACGTCATACAAAAAGCCATAGACATTGCCAACACCACACCAAGCATAGCATCGCCGTAATAAAAGGTAACGATCGTGCCAAGGCTTCCCCCAATCACACAGCCATTTATCAGACCCGTCAGTGTCTCCCGGAAAATTGTGTGCAAAAAATTCTTTTCGCGCAGACTACCATCAGCAAATTCCTTAATGACAACGCTAACCGTCTGAATCCCAACAACCCCACCAATAGACGCAACCAAAGGCATCAGCACTGGGATGTTGGTGTTCTTCAAAACATCCTTAAAACACCCGATCACAAGCGGCGTGAATGCCGCATTGACGACCGTTATGAAGATCCATCGCAGCCGCACAAAGCATCCGCTCCAAAATGCCCTTTCCAGGCTATTGCTCGGGATTCCTCCAACATCCAAAATTCCCTCCGACGCCCCCTCCGAGATGATGTCGAGAATGTCATCAGAGCGCAGGATTCCAACAAGCGTCCCGTCGCTTTCCACAACAGGGGCGCAAACAATTTTATATTTGCTTAGCATCGTCGCCACTTCATCTGTGTCTCTGGAAACTTCAACCGTTGTTATGTCGGAGTCCATATATGAAAGGATCTTTTCGCTGACTTTCTCGTTTAGTATGTCCTTAAGAGCCACGAGCCCAATCGGCCGGTTCTCCTCGTCCACAACGAAAAATTCCGAAAAATTTTCCGGCAAATCTTTGTTTTTGCTGATTGCTTCAATAGCTTGGTAAACGGTGGAGTCTTTCCCTATCGTGACAAAATCTGTCGACATCCTCCTGCCGATGGAGTCTCGCGGGTACGTTAAGGAAAGGCGAATGAGCTTTTCCCGCTTTTTGGGCAGGAGGGATAGAATTTCGTTGCGCGTGTTTTCGTTTAATGTTTCTACTATTACAAGTATATCTTCATTCGAGAGAAGCTTTATCGTGGACTCTATATGCTTCACGCCGAGAACCGCCAATACTTGCTTTTTGCATTTGTCATTCAAATAAACTAGGAGATCCGCGGTGATAACGCTGCGCGCTCTGGTGATTAGCCGCTCGCGGGTTGTGGAGCGGAGGTCTTCGATGAGCTCGGCGAGATCCGCTTCGTGCATGTCGTTCAAGGTATCAAGCAATTGCTGAGTTTGCGTTTTGTCGCCAAGCAGCATTTGAATCTTTTCGATATCGTAGGTTGCCCCGGCGGACTGGAGCTTCTTTGGGTCTTGGCGTTCTTTGCCGGTGTTCGTGTTGCTCATTGTAATACCCCCCGTTGATTACAACCCAGCCACAAAAATAATTGGAAGCAGGAACCGAGAATCGAAGCAAAGAACTCGCAAACTTTCGGTAGCTAGGTATATATAAATAATTTACGTTCTTTTTTGATATTTATTCAAGTAAATTAATGATTTGATATCTCCCCTTGTGCAAATTAGCAACAACGTGTTTAATCGCACTAGGCAGCTGTTTTCAATGAGTGTTGATAATGGAGGAAGATATGGAATTGTTCGCAAAATTAACGGTAGTTGTGTTGTTAAGTGGTATTTGTCCCGAAGCCTTATTTGCTTCGGACGACCCATCATTATCAGGCAGCCCACAACCATCAAGCAGCTTGCAACAACTGCACCAAAAGCGCTGTAAGTTGGCAGTGCGTGATTGTGCGGAACAAATTGGTGAAATACTGGATATACTGGATATAGTAATGCAACAATGCCTATCTGATAAGGTGAAACGCAACATGGCCATAGACAATTTAACGCACATTTTGAAGAAAATGGAAGGTACGGCCAAGCTGATGCGGTGACGTTCGCAATCACGCAAAAGCTGCCCTCTTAGAACACATTGACGTAATGGACCTCTTTCGAAACCTTCAAAATCATAATTTTGGGAAGGAGAAACGGAGCGCAGAAGCGGAGTGTACTAAAACGTACATGAGTTTCGAACCGGATTCGACGCAGGAAAGACCAATTTAAATCATTACGCCAACGGGTTCTTATTCCGTCGGGGCATCAAACGTAAGCCCCAGATGAGCGTAGGCGGCGCGCGTCAAAACCCTCCCCCGCGCAGTACGGTCTATAAATCCCTGTTGCAGCAAAAACGGCTCCACAACATCCTCGACCGTGTCGCGCTCCTCGGCGAGGGACGCCGCGATCGTGTCGATCCCTACAGGCCCGCCACAATAATTCTCTGCGATAGTGCGCAAATAGCGCAAATCCTGCGAATCTAGGCCAAAGCAGTCGACCTCCAGCTTTTCCAAGGCGATCTGCGCGATTTCTATGGTTATCTCAGGGACGGCTGCTTTCGATAGAACTACCGCGAAATCGCGAACCCTCCGAAGCAGGCGCACGGCCACGCGCGGGGTTCCCCTGGATCTTTTCGCTATTTCTTCGCAGCCTTTCTCGTCGATTTTTATGTCCAGCACGCGAGCGGCCCTGTTTATTATTTTCACCAAGTCCGCCTCTTCGTAGAATTGCAGGCGTACCGGAATTCCGAAGCGCTCTCGCAGCGGTTGCGTCAAAAGCCCTGAACGAGTTGTGGCGCCGACTAAAGTGAAACTTGGAAGCTCGAGCCTGATCGACTTTGCCCCGGCTCCCTCGCCTATCAACACATCTATCTTGAAATCTTCCATGGCAGAATAGAGAGTCTCTTCAACCGCAACGCTGAGGCGATGAATCTCGTCTATAAAGAAAACGCTATTTGGGTAAAGGCTCGTCAGAATCGCGGCCAAATCGCCAGCTTTCGCCAGCACAGGAGCAGAGGTCATCTTAAAATCCACCCCAAGCTCGCTTGCTATGATTCCCGCTAGAGTTGTTTTTCCAAGGCCGGGAGGGCCAAAAAGCAGAACATGATCCAACGCCTCTCCACGTTTCTTTGCTGCATTGATAAAAACAGACAAATTCTCGCAGGCAGAGGCTTGCCCAGTGAAATCGCGCAAGAATCGCGGTCGTAACACGGGCTCGAGCAGTTTCTCGCGCGAGTCATTACAATCGCTCTGCCCATCAATAAGACGCGACACCTATTCTCCTTAATAAATCCAGCACAACAAGGTTTGGAATTCGTCGCCGCAGTGCTCGAATGCTACCGCCCGCCCCATAAGCTTGCGCTTCTGCGCTCCGGGATGACGAACTCCCAACCTTTTTATGGCAGAGTATCTATTATTGATTTACGAGAACAATCCTCGCCCTTCTATTCGCCGCATCAGCCTCTTTGGTCGTCCCAAGATCCGCTGGCGCCTCTTTCCCGTAGGAAATAGTCGTAACTCTCGAAGCTTCCACTCCGCTCTTCACCAAGAACTTCTTCGCAGACTCGGCGCGACGGCTTCCAAGCCCAAGGTTATACTCGGCAGTTCCAACTCTGTCCGTATGCCCTTCTACACACACACTGTACCCCGAATAAGTTTTGAGCCAACTAGCAACACCTGACAAAACCTCCTCAGACCTTGTGTCTATATTGTAACGATCGAACCCAAAATAGACGGTATTCGCCACATTCTTCTCAAAATCACCCTGAGTTCCAGGGGCCGCAACCTCCGAAGACGAAGTAACACTAGGCAACTCCTTATCTGTGCCAGTACAAGAAACCAACAGCACACAAGCTGTTAACGCCAACAAACTCCTTAACATAAAAAAACCACTCCTTACCAAACTAATATCAAACTACCAAGAAATATTAAAAAAAACAATAAAAATGCATAATGTGTTGCGGGAATTCTATGCTCAGTTGCAAAAAAGAGCCGCAGCTGTGGACCTGCGGCACAGGGCCGTGTCGTGGACTCATTCTGAGAATTACTCGCACTAGCCCCGCAAATACACTTGCTTTATTGCGCATATTTGCAATACTTAACTTGTGAGATGTTTTTTTTGGTGAAATAATGGTTAGCAAGAAGTTTTATTTATCTACGTTTTTGTGGTTCTTGTGTTTTTGTGGAATGTCTGGTCACTCCTCTGTATCGCGTACACAGTCTTGGCCAGGAAATTCGACAAAAGGATTTGACATAGGCGAGCTCCCACGCTCACAATCTTCGCCAAGACTTGCTCCTGAACTGGAGATTCCTGGACCTGAACCTGAATCTGATGAACTGGAGCTTGTTTTTCCTACACTGGAAATGCTTCGCAATGATGGGCCCTCTTACATACAGGCGGCATTAAGACTTTTGGAAGACGGAGATGTCGACGCAGTAACGATAGAGCTCGCAGCGGCACTTTCAACGGGGGCATATAAAGCGTACAGAACCTTGTTCGGATTTTTGGCTGTTAAAATAGAAGACGGAACAGCGCTAGGAGAACGGATATACGAAGCGCTTAGACAACATTTTGTGGAGTTCGATTATTTTGTGGGGCAGCCTGAGGAGGTTTTTAGGCTCTTAGCAACGTTCGACAGGCGATCTGGAAGGCTTGGAGAACTTATTGCCGAAGCAAGAAGGCGCAGCCCAGAGGCTTTTGCTTCCGCTGCCCGCGCTTAGATCTTACGGAAGGGCCATCAAGAAGCGGCCGGGCGAGATAATGCACGAACGGCCGGGCTGATTGGCGGTGGCCAAAGTTCGCAACCATAACAAAACACTTTTCACTGAGCAGTGAAATAAGTGCGCATGGGCTCAAGCAGTATGTTTACTCGGCCCTGCGCAAACGTCTGGGAAAGAAGAAATCGTTACTACTCAGCTAGCGACAGATTTTTCCGACAAATTTAATAGTTTGTGGTAGATATGCTGTGTTACTGACCATGTTTAGCAGGTGTCTGGACAGGTGAAAGAATTTTGTGCA
>JAIRNW010000036.1 GCA_031257795.1 Holosporales bacterium
AAATTGCCAATTTCTTCGCCTATTACCCTCCTTTTTTGCGATGCACAAAAAATGTGAGTCATCATTAACTAGCAATATCAAGGCTTTTGGCTGGCTGACGGATAGGTGAGTAGTAACAATAAAGCCAAAGTAGACGCTTTACATATACATAAAACTACTGTAGTATCGCATTAAGGTGTCGCTGAACTTGTTATGATTGGATATACTCAGCCACAAAAAGCATTGGGAGCAGGAGCCTCGAAGCACAAGCGTAGAGCCGTACCAACAACGTACCGCTCAAGCCGAGCATCGCGGCGACAACTCGCAAACTTTTTGTGGCTGAGTTATAATTGAGTTGTGCTACACTCGCCAGTGTATTGATGGAGGCCGGTTGGAAGGCTGGCACGTTGTCTTTTTTCCTGAGTAAGGATGTAGTGAGGATTTATGGAAAGCCAAAATTTTACTAAAAGCGGTTTCTTGTCCAATTTCTTTTTAGGAGTTGGAATAGCTTTGTTCGGTTTCTTTATTGGGGCCTCTTTCAGAGACATTGGCTACCTCATCAAATCTAACACTGTTGTGGTTAAGGGGCTTGTTGAGCGCAAGGTTAAGTCAGACTCTGCAGATTTGCAGATTGTGATCGACACAGTGGGAAATGAGCTCGATGAGCTATTGAAGAATATCAAAAAAGCGCAAGACGAGGTCCAAAATTTCCTTGTACAGAGCCAATTCCAGGAAAACGAATACGTTGCTGACGCTGTCCTTGTAATAGACAGACATAGGGATTTCGTCGCGACAAAGTGGAATACCAAACCTCCAGAGGACAAATATTTGGTCCGTGTTTCTATAAAAATCCACTCCGCTCAGGTTGATAAGGTGAGGGATTTTTGCAAGAACGCGTCGCCGGCGGTTAGTACTTTAATGCGAGATCTGAAGCTGAATATTAATGTCAGAAAGCCGGATTATTCGTATTCCAAACTTGAGGAGATTAGGGGAGATATTATACGAGAAGCGATGGTTAGCGCACGCAAAGCGGCGGCCCAGATGGAGAAAGACCTTGGATTCAGGATTGGGAAACTCAAGCACGCAGACCAGGGGTCAATTAACATATCTGGGATTCATGATGGGGTTACAAAAGAGGTCAGGCTCGTGTCTTACGTTACTTTCGAAATAGATGAAAGGAATTAGTTTTCCATACTCATCTCATCTGACTTTCAGATGTTTCCCGCAGATGAATTGCGGCATCCGAGTCGAGAAAAATCCTGGTTTTCAGGTTCGAAATGTATAGTTTTAGGAGGATTGTTTGTGTATAGAGAGCAAAAACACAGTGATTGTGTGGTCGTGTTGAGTGCGATCGCTGCTATGTTACTTGTAACGTCATGTGCCACTGATTTCGGAACATCAACTTACCAAGCTGCGAACCTTGGACAAGCTCAAACAACATTGCACGGCGTGGTGTTGTCTGTGAGGGAGATTGCGCTCGAAAGCACGGACGCCTTGGCGCCGGCGCTCGGTGCGGGCCTTGGGTCGATTGCAGGGGCACTGATCGGCGGTTCTAATAACAGGCTCACTGGAGCGGCCCTTGGCGGAGTCGCAGGAGCGGCTGGGGGGCACATCGTCAAGCCGACAAAGAAGCAAAAGGGATTCGAGTATGAAGTTAGGGCAGACGACGGGCATATGTACACTATCGTGCAGGGGCCTGATGTTGTCTTGGCCGCCGGACAGCGGGTGTCTATAGTTTTGCCTTCTGGCGGAAACCGCGGAAGACTGCTGCCTATAACGTCTTAGATCCAGTTGACGTAAGATTTAAGTTGAGGATTTTTCAGGAGAAACGGAGCGCAGAGGCGGAGTGTACTAAACGTACATGAGCATTCTAGCACCGGATTCGACGCAGAAAAGACCAATTTAAGTCATTATGTCAACGGCTTCTTAGTTAATAGCAAAGGGATGTATGAAATACTTTGTTTGGGTGCCGTTCGACGAACCCACAAACTTTCTGAGGATTAGTATATGCAAGTGCTTTTAACGGGTGATAGACCAAGTGGCAGATTACACTTGGGACATTATGTTGGTTCTTTGCAAAACCGAGTTGCCCTGCAGCACGAGTATTCGTCATACATCCTGATAGCGGACGTACAAGCTTTGACAGATAATTTTGAGGCCCCGCAGCTTGTTGTTGAGTCTGTTTACGGGCTTACCACCGATTATTTAGCCGTCGGACTGGATCCAAACCTCGTATCAATCTACATACAATCTCAAATTCCAGAGGTTGCCGAGTTGACAATGTACTTCATGAATCTGGTGACTATGGCCAGATTGCAAAGAAACCCAACCGTGAAAGCCGAGCTGGCACAAAAAGGGCTGGAACATTCGCTGCCAGTGGGCTTCCTCTGTTATCCGATAAACCAAGCGGCGGACATTGCTGCTTTCGAAGCCGAGATCGTTCCCGCTGGGGAAGACCAGCTCCCGATGATAGAACAAACCAACGAGATCGTGCGGCATTTCAATAGGATATACGGGAAAGGCGAGAGTATTCTGAAGGAATGCCAGGCGCTAGTCGGGAAATCTGGGAGGCTTGTCGGCATAGACGGCAAGGGAAAGGCCAGCAAATCCCTGAAAAACGCCATTTTCCTCCTGGACGAACGCGACGTTGTTAAGGAAAAAGTTTTTGCCATGTACACCGACCCAAATCACATCGCCGCGAGCGATCCAGGAAGGGTTGAGGGAAATGTGGTTTTTGCATACCTCGATGTCTTTCACGATGATAAAGCGGAAGTCGAAGAACTGAAAGGCTTGTACAGACGCGGCGGATTGGGGGACGTTCAGCTGAAATCGCTTTTGTTTGAGGATTTGGAAAAAATCCTGGCCCCGATACGGGCGAAAGGCAAATGCGTGAGCCGGAAGTTCGTGAGGGAGGTCTTGGCCAGCGGGACCGGCCGCGCAAGGGAGGTCGCGCAAAAAACCATAGCGAAGGTGCGCGAGGTGATCGGGCTCAACTACTTTTCCTAGGGGAACCTAGTCACAAAAAGTTTGTGGGTTCGTCGAGTCGACACCCCAACAAAATCTGCGACTTTGCCAGGAGCCCGATGCTGCTCGAATGCTCACGTCCCTCTATACATTTCGAACCTGAAAACCAGGATTTTTCTCGCCTCGGATGCCGCAATTCATCAGAGGGCAACATCTGAGAGTCAGGTGAGATGAGTATAGTACGCTGCGCTTCTACGCTACGTGTCTCCTGCCCACAACTCTTTTGTGACGGAGTATACTTATTTGACGTTCAGCGATTGCTGCAAATAGCGCAACCCCTCGAACACTTCCTGCTTTTGCGCGGGATCAAGTTTCGGCGCCAAATCGATCGCGGCCTGCACCGCAAAAAGGAACGCTTTTTTCGAATCACCACCGCTCTTCCCAGTAAAAAAGCCTTCGCACACTCCCTCTCGAAGCTCAAAATTTTTGAGCTCTGCAGCCGCAGGCTTTGGGGAAGCACCATGCGCCTTCTTTAAAGCAACATAGCTCTTAATCACCGGGAAAAACAGCTCTGGCACTATGTGGGCAATGCCCGCACTTCCTGGCAGTTTCAGATTTTTTACAGCCGCTGCATCTTTAACAGAAAGATCCGGATTCAAACAGCTCGTTATTAGCACCGCATTAACACCAAGCGTCGTTTTTGCTTTCCTGACAATGCTCTTCGATTTCGCCAACAAATCAATTATACGCCCAAGATTCGCGTATATCTTCTGAAACAGCGGATCTCTGCTTCCATCGCTATTTTGAATCCGCAATCTAACAGCCATGTCTATCGCACAATCCGCAGTTTTAACACGTCCCGGACTGCCAATCTTTTGCCCAGTAATTTGCGCCTCTATTTGATCCTTGTTTTTCTTTGCCTTCTTTTTATCCTCAGCATTTGTGGCGGGATTCTCCATGGTCTCTAATGCATTAGCATAATTTTCGACGAGGATATCCAATTGCTCAACGCCAATCGCTCCTGGATCCTTCTTATAAGCATCCGCCTTTACCCCATCTCCCAATGTACAATTTGTATTCATAGCATCGTACTTGCTGACAACCTGGCCTTCATCAGCGGACACATACTGCTGCCCCGCAACAAAACATACACTCGAACACAACAAAAATGCTAACTCCCTCTTCATGCCTACCCCAATTAAAAAACAATTTCATTCCCTGATTATTACAGACAACCGTAAAAAAGGGGTTAACATAGCCAATCACAAGTGAGCCGTGGGTTCGTCGAGTCGATTTCTCCGGAAGAATCCTCAATCTAAATCATTATGTCAACGGGTTCTTAGTACGCTGCGCTTCTGCGCTACGTGTCTCCTGCCCACAATTCACTTGTGATTGGCTATACAATCGCGTCCGATCACCAAAGATTGCTCTTAAATGTTGTCGCGCATTTTGCCGGCAAAAGTGTAAGAGCGCAAGAAAAGTGTTAGATTCAGACCACGCCATCTCCACATAAAAACGACGAGAAATGCCAACCGCCGATAATTTGCTAGACCTCTTTTTGAACGCAATCGCCTCAGAACGCAACGCCGCAGACAACACGATAGAAGCCTACAGGCGTGATATACAGGCATTCCTCCTTTTCCTCAAACAAAATAAAACGACTGTGGATTTAAAAAACACAACAGAAAGCGATGTTTTCGATTTCCGCTGCGCCCTTGAACAACAGAACTTGCGCCCGGCTTCTATCGCCAGGAAACTTACGGCTCTGCGGCGACTCTTCGATTTTTTATTTCACGAAAGCATTATCCAAAGCAACCCAACTCGCAACATCCACTTGCCGAAAAACACGCGCCCCCTCCCCAAGATCCTCGAGAAAGACGAGGTGTTCGCCGTTCTAGAAAACGCAGCCCACGACACCACGCCGGAGGGCCGGCGCCGCTGGTTGCTTTTTGAGCTTTTGTACGGCGCTGGGCTGAGGGTAAGCGAGCTCGTAACGCTGAAAATCGGCAATTTTCATGTGAATATGAAGACGCGTGAATTTGAGAATGACATCATCGTGAAGGGAAAAGGCGGGAAGGAGCGGATTATCCCGATTCATGAGACGTGCCTCGAGGCGCTTGTGGCATACCTGGAGGTTCGCCATACGTTTTGCGCGCATTCGAAGAGGAACAGCAATTCTAATGCGAACAAAGCCGCCGACTGGCTCTTTCCCTCCTCATCTAAGGCTGGGTTTTTGACAAGGCAACGTGTGGCGCAACTCCTGAAAGAGACGGCTGAGAGCGTTGGGCTCGACCCTGCGAAATTGTCTCCTCACGTGATGCGACACGCATTTGCCACGCACCTGCTGAACGGCGGGGCGAACTTGCTGGTTATAAAGAAATTGCTTGGGCACGCTGACGTTGCAACAACGCAAATATACACACATATTCAAACCAAACGCTTAGCAGAATTAATCAAAAAGCATCATCCATTAAGTAAGAACGAGGGTTGAAGCCGAGCACCGTCGGGGTCACGGCAAAGTCGCAGACTTTGTTGGTGATGCTGAGGCGACGAACCCGCAAACTTTTTGTGGCTGGGGGGGGGACTTTTTTGTATTGTTGTGTGTAGATCTGTGCTTTTTTAGAAGATTTTTATGTCTGCAGAAACAATACCAACAGTTAAAGAAAAATTAAAAAAGTCCATCTTCCTCCCCAAAACCCCCTTTCCAATGCGCGCGAATCTGCAACGAATGGAACCAAAGATCATCGACTTTTGGGACAAAATCGACCTCTACAAAACGCTCCGTCAGCAATCCGCCGGGCGCGCGCCCTTCACACTCCTGTTCGGCCCACCGTACGCCAACGGCGCCATACACATAGGGCACGTCTTATCGGAAGGCCTCAAAGACATCGTCAACAAAAGCAAGCAAATGGAGGGCTTCGACGCTCCGCTCATCCCCGGCTGGGATTGCCACGGCCTCCCGATAGAGTGGAAGGTGGAGGAGGGCCTGCGCGAGAATGGCGTGAACAAGGACGACATCCCCGTTGCAGATTTTATCCAGAAGTGTCGCGATTTTGCGAGCAGATGGGTCAACACCCAGCGCGACGGGTTCATTCGCCTCGGCATGTGCGCGGATTGGAAGCTCCCGTACATTACAATGGATTTTAAAAGCGAGGGGGCGATCGTTGACCGATTCCTGAAGGTCTTCATGGACGGGTACATTTACCGCGGGAAAAAACCGGTGTTGTGGTCTGTTGTGGAGCAAACAGCGCTTGCCGAGGCTGAGGTTGAGTACAAGGATCACGTTAGTAGCACGATTTACGTGGCTTTCAAGGTGAAAAGCAGCAAGGTCGATGAGTTGCGCGGGGCGGCTTGCGTGATTTGGACGACAACCCCTTGGACGCTGCCGGCGAATAGGGCGATTTGCTTTAATAAGGACTTTACTTATACCCTGATAGTCCCTCGGCGCGTGGAGCAGGCTGGTGGCGAGCCCTCAGCCAACAACACAGCGAAAAGATGTGTTTCCCCGGAGAATTTCATCGGGAGAGCTATATTGGTTGGGAAGGATTTGCTGCCGACGTTCTGCCATAACATTGGGCTCACCGCGTTTGACGTTGTTCGAGAGATTGCTGGAGAGGAGCTTACAGGCACAATTTGCGCTCATCCATTTGCTGATGCTTTGAGCGGAAACGACTCGACGAACCCACAGATTGTTTGTGATTGGGGAGGCGATATTGTATTGATACATGGCGACCACGTCACCGCCGACACAGGAACCGGCCTCGTACACACCGCGCCCAGCCACGGCGTCGAAGACTTCGAGGTCTGCAAAGCATGCGGAATTGAAGGAGTCGACATAGTGAACGGAGACGGCCGCTACGTCGCAGACCTCCCGCTATTCGGCGGGCAACACATCTTTCAAGTTGCAAACAACATCATAAAAGCCCTGCAAGACTTCGGCACCCTCATCGCAAGCGCGGAATTAACACACTCTTACCCACACTCCTGGCGCTCGAAAACCCCGCTCATATACCGGCTAACGTCGCAGTGGTTTATGTCTATAGATATGGTGCGGGAGGGTGCTTTGTCCGCAATAGAAAAGGTCCGCTGGATCCCAAAGCAAAGCATCAACAGAATACGCGGGATGGTTAAGGATCGCGCGGATTGGTGCTTGTCGCGGCAGCGCGTGTGGGGTGTACCGCTAACGCTCTTGCTAGACAAAGAGACGAAAGAACCATTGCGCGATGCGACCGTTAACCAAAAGATCATTGCCACAATAGAGCAAGAGGGGATTGCGGCGTGGCACAAGTATGATGCGGATTTTTTCGTTCCAGAGCACTTGGCCGGAAAATACGAAAAGGTTATGGATACCTTGGATGTTTGGTTTGATAGCGCCTGCGCCTCGTATTTCGTTTTAGAACGGCGAGAGGAGCTAAATTGGCCGGCTGATTTGTTCCTCGAGGGGTATGACCAACACAGGGGGTGGTTCCAGTCTTCGCTGATGCTATCGATCGCGACGAAACACGCGGCGCCGTACAAGAGCGTGATGTCGCACGGCTTCATACTAGACCAAAACGGGCTGAAGATGTCCAAATCCCTCGGGAACGTTATTTCCAGCGAAGACCTGATTGCAGAGCACGGGGCGGATTTGGCGCGCTTGTGGATTGTAAGCGTGGATACGGAAGATGATGTGCGGATCGGCAAACAGATTTTGGTGCATCTTGAAGACGTGTATCGTAGGTTTCGCAATACCTTGCGGTATTTGCTTGGGGGGATTAGCGATTTTTGCGCGGATTTCGCGGGATCGCGCGATGATATGCCAGAGTTGGAAAGATACGTGCTTCACTTGATTTGCATGATGGAAGAGAAGCGTAGGCGCTACACGCATGATTTTAGCTTGGATAAGTTCTACAGCGAGTTGCACACGTTTTGCTCGAACGACCTGTCCGCATTTTACTTTGACATCAGGAAAGACAGCCTGTATTGCGATGCGAGGGATAGCAAACGCAGGAGGGCCGCACAGTTTGTGATGTACACGCTTTTCCAGTACATCGTGCGCTGGCTTGCTCCTGTGTTAAGTTTTACAACCGAAGAAGCCTGGCAGTGTTATGCCGAGTCACAAAAAGTTTGTGGGTTCGTCGATCCGGTGCTCGGCTCGAGCAGTACGTCTAGTACAGCTCAGCGCCTGCGCGACGTGTCTCCTGCCCTCAACTCTTTTTGTGACTCGGCATGTATTGATGCACAAACAGGTTGTATGGACAATTCGGCTCCTAGCTCCATCCATACTGAATTATTTTTAACGCCAGATGAACATTGGTTTGATGATGCACTGTACCAGAAATGGAGCCGAATACGCACGATCCGCCGAGTGATCATGGGCGCAATAGAGCAGTTCAGGCAGGAAAAGAAAATTACATCAAGCCTGCAAGCGACGGCCTCCGTTTTCGTTGGTAGTTCGGATGCCGGTCTGCTTGATGGTGTTGACCCCGCGGAAATTGCGATTGTATCGCGTTGTTCAGTGATAGTTGGAACAGCTCCGGAAAATGCCTTCACACTTCCCGAAGTTGCAAACGTGGGCGTGGTCGTCGCAGTTGCCCCTGGAGAAAAGTGCCAGCGCTGTTGGAGAATCGTTGAGGGAATCCACCGTATCGGCGGAAGTCAGGAAGCCACTGAAGATGGCGAAATAGGGATCTGCGATAGGTGTGCGGAAGTCTATTTTAGTCAACCAGACGAACAATAAAGAGTCACGAAGGAAACCCATCACAAAAATCAATCAGAGCCTGCATGTCCTCCGGGAGGTCCGTTTCAAAAACCATCCGCTCATTTGTTTGCGGGTGGGAGAAGGATATTTCGATGGCGTGCAGGGCCTGGCGAGGAAACGCCGAGATCTCCTGGGGGAAGCGCTCCTTACAGAAATTCCCTTTGTAAACTTTGTCTCCAATTACTGGGTGTTTCAAAAACTGGCAGTGAACACGGATTTGGTGAGTTCGCCCAGTATACAGGTGAAATTTCAGCAAGCTAACGCTTTCTTTCCCGAAGCTCCAGCTGTTTTCAACGCGATACTCCGTTACTGCCCTTTTACCGGCCCTGCTCGTTGCCACGCTTTCGCCGCTCCTCCACGTTGCCCCGCTTTCGCCGCTCTTCCACGTTGCCTCACCCTTGCCTGCCCTGCTCGTTGCCCCGCTTTCTGCGAACCCGACAGCGCACATTTGCTGGCGGTTAACTCGGTGCCTGGTTATACCCGTCTCTATTAGGCCGGATTTTCGCTCTGGCGTTCCATACACCAGCGCAACATACGTGCGCCCTGCCCTTCTGGTCGCCGGGTCGAATTGCTTAGCCAAAGCGGCGTGCGCGTGAACTGTTTTCGCGATGAGAATCAGGCCGGACGTGTCTTTATCGAGTCGATGAACTATGCCGGGGCGCACGGCTTCCGCGGAGGAGACGGGGATCCCGTCCAAAAGTCGCCGGATTTCCTGGCAATGGAACAGGACGGCGTTGGCTAGCGTTCCTTCGGAAACGCCGGCGCCTGGGTGTGTGATCATGCCGGCGGGCTTGTTAACGACGATTAGGTGCTCGTCTTCGAAGATGATGTTGATAGGGATGTTTGAGGCGGTTAGTTTTGTTTCGCAGGAAGCGCCGTCTTGGGCGGACGTTGGCGCGGTGGAAACGACGATTTCTTGACCTTGCTTAACGCGGTATGTTGTTTTTTTTATTACCTCTCCATCGCAGCAAACCGCCCCTTCTTTGATCAATTTTTGTGTTTGTACGCGGCTGATATTAAGCTCTTTTGCTAACACAGTATCCAATCTTTGAGATGCGTGTTTTTCATCTATCGTAAACACAGTCATCAGGAATGTGAAGGCTTGTTGGTCTCGGCAAGTTTTTTCCCCCAAAGATCGCTGGCAACTGCAAGCATCTCTTTTTCAGACATCTCGCCGAGCCTCGTGATCCATTTTTGCTCGCAAGCGCCCAAAATTTTTCCAAGCTCCTTCCCCGCTGGAATCCCAATATCAACTAAATCCTGCCCCTGTATTGGGAATTGTGTATCAAACGACAGCCCGGCTCGGTATTTCTCAATAACTTCGTTTATTTCGTCTAGGCTTAAGTTCAAACAATCTGCAACGACCTCTACGTCCTGATGTTCTACTTTCGCTGCCAAACAGTTGCGTATATGCAGGATAAAAAACATATCCATAAAATAGCTTCCAAAACGATACTTAATCATAAAAATCGACTGCTCAGAGAAATCTAAGCGGCTTATTTTGAATAGCATTTTTAGTGAGGCGATTTTGTGGCGGGGGAGACAGAACTTCGTTTTAAAGAAATCAAGTGATTGCTGGAATAAACAGAAAAGACGTATGTCTAGCCACAAAAAGTTCGAGGGTTCGTCGTCTACAGTATCCCACGGATCCTGTACCCAGTGGGCTCTTTGCAAATCGGCATATATTGTTTCAGCGCGCAACAGTAATAAAAATTGCGGCAAATCAATGCTAACTCCGAAAAGCGTTTCGATTATCCCGCTTGTTTGCAGTATTTTAAGCACTCCTCCAATGTTCACTTCGCTAAGCTCCACACCGCCGCTCGCCGCAAACCCGCCGCCACCACCGCTCGCCGTAATAATCTCGAACAGCTCCGCCTGCACCCTTTCTATAGACAACTGCGTCAACCCCTCCTGCAGCCGCTTCGTCGCCGACAGTGCGTCGCTATTGTGGCTTTTCCCATACCGCAAAAAGAATCTGTAGTAGCGCAAGATACGCAAGTAATCCTCGCGGATCCTTTTTTCCGGATCGCCTATAAAGCGCACAACCCCGTTGGCCAAATCATCAAGCCCGCCGAAAAAATCGTATAGCTTGCCATCCTGATCTACATACATCGCGTTGAACGTGAAGTCTCGGCGCTCCGCATCTTCGTGCCAACTGTTCGTGAAAGCGACGCTGGCGTGCCTGCCATCAGTCACAACGTCCCGGCGTAAGGACGTTAATTCGAAAGACGTTTTCTTTACATCGGGCCATCGTGATTTCGCGGACGGTGCGTTCTCTTGCAGCTTAACATCAATAACGGCCGTAATCGTTCCGTGCTTCAGTCCCGTTGGGTATACGCGCGCACCAGCTTTTGTTAGAGCCTCTGTTGCTTGCTCTGGTGGGGCCTGCACGGCGAAGTCGATGTCTTTACAGGGCCTTCCGATTAGGTAGTCGCGTACACACCCGCCAACCAGCCTCGCCTCAATCCCACATCGCCGCAATATATTAAAAACCTCGGACACCCCGGGCTCTTGCAACAAATTTTGTATGGTTTTTTTTGTTTCTATTTTCAACACACTAGGTTCACACCGCACATTATATCAAATCACAAGCTGTTGTTTTGAGGGACGAACAGCATTCCACAGCCGCATGATCGCAGGCTTTATTGGACCTCTTTAGAAACCTTCAAAATCAGAATTTTGGGAAGGAGACACGGAGCACAGAAGCGGAGCGTACCTAGAGTACGTGAGCATTCGAGCACCGGATCGACGTACCCAAAAACTGATTTTGAAGGGTTTGGAAAGAGGTCCATTGTTCCAAAAACTACTCATTTTAGTAGGTTATTATGATCGTTGGAATAGATATTTCCAAGGAGAGCAATACATGTGCGTTAAAAGAAGAGGACGAGTGTCGTACAGCTCCTGCCGAAGCGACGGGACCGGCAAAGTCGCAGGTTTTGTTTGTGCGCCGCCTCGACAAACCAACAAGCTTTCTGCGGTTGTACTACCTTACCTTTTCCAGAAAGCCGGAGAAAATAAGATCAAAACGGTCAGAAGCTCGAGCCTCCCAAGGATCATCCCAAACATCAAAATTAGTTTTGCCCCGTAAGGAATTGCGGAGATTTGCGCATTCGTCCCAACAATATCTCCAAACCCCATTCCAACGTTCCCAATCGTTGCGACTGCCGCGGAAAGCGCGCTCCAAAGGTCAAAATTGAACAAAGTTAACGCGCCAGTTATCGCCAAGATCGACAAAAAATACAAAATAAAAAAAACATACACCGAAGAGGCAATGTTTTCTGTGATTTTTTGACCCATATATATAGGGATAAAGCGGTTGTGTCGTTTCCAGGATTGTTTTACGTGAACTTTGATCAGCTCCAAAATAATCTGCAACCGGAAGATCTTCAGCCCGCCAGAGGTGGACCCGGTGCATCCACCGATGAAGCTGCAAAAGAAAAAAAGCGCCGCCCCAAAATGCTCGAACGAAATGTCGTTGCAAAAACCAGTTGTGGTGATTACGGAAACGGCGTTCAATACACCTTTTCTCACGCTTTCCGTGACCGAATACGAGCCGCGCAACAACAAAAACAAAACCACGATAGCGGATCCAAACAGGCAGACCCTAATGTAGCCGGTGAATTGCTCGTCCTCGCGAAGTGCCGTCAGCCCCCTTTTCAGCATCTTCACGAACAGTAAAATCGGACTGCCCCCAAAAATCATTCCGGCAATCAAAACAAATTCCCCAAACGGCGTTATGTAGCTGGAGAGTTGGCCGGAGTGAGTGGAGAAACCGCACGTTGATACCGCGGAAACCGCGTGACACACGGCATCCAGCCACTCAATACCACTGCAGCGCAAGAGAACCGAGCATATCACCATAACCAAAGAATACAGCCCAACGCACACCGATGCTATTTGCGAAATGCGCGGCAAAACCTTCTCGCCTTTCTCGGATGACTCTCGGCGGAAGAGCGACATCCCGCCTATGTGCAAAATCGGGAAAATCACCATCCCCATCAAGACAATGCCTATTCCGCCTATGTAACTGAGGATGAAGCGCCAAACCGTGATTTCCATGGGGATTGTGGTGTTGCTGTTTTTAAGGACGGAGAAGCCGGTAGTTGTGAGGGCAGAGGCGGCCTCGAAACACGAATCTATGAATGATAAGTGGAAGGTTTTATGAAAGAAGAAGGGCAGGCCCGCGAACACGGGGATCGCGAGCCAAAGGAGGGTTGTGAGCAGGAATGCATTTTTCGCGTCGATCTTTACTGTGGACTTGCCGCGGTTTGCGTTGGCGAAAACGAGAGCGCCGCCAACAAAGCCTGTGATCAGCATGGGGAGCAGGTATTCGCCGATGTCTAGACTCCCACTGTAGGCGAACGTGACGATCGGGAGCACGCCGATCACTAAAGCGATGGTGGATATGAACACACCACAAACAAACAGAACGTTATTCCAGCTCAAAATACCTCCAATACCCTGTCACAAAAAGTCTGAGAGTTCGTCGCTTCGGTGCTCGAACGCTTACGTACCATAAGTACACTGCGCTTCTGCGCTCGAATGCACACGTACCATAAGTACGCTGCGCTTCTGCGCTCCGAGGCTCCTGCTCTCAGCTCTTTTGGTGACAGGGTATTCGTTAGACCTCTTTCCAAACTCTTCAAAATCAGTTTTTGGGTACGTCGATCCGGTGCTCGAATGCTCACGTACATCTAAGTACGCTCCGCTTCTGTGCTCCGCGTCTCCTTCCCAAAATTCTGATTTTGAAGGTTTCGAAAGAGGTCCGTTGAGTACAGCTCTGCCCCGAGCCACCCGTTCTCAAAACTTTTTGTGACAGGGGGTTAAGTACACTTCATTAACAGCGCGTCAAGCCCACGCAAATCCACGAATACAATTTTAACCACACAACCCTGCTTGTTTCGCGTGACCTTCACTGGCGCCCCAACAAAATCGGCTAAAGTCTTTTCCAGCAGCAATATATCATAGTCAGCCTCAGAAGCGATGTCTTCCACCTTGGCGAAGCCGTAATCGTGCGGCACCTGGGCAATTGAGCCGGCCTCCATTTCATTATTCTTTTGCCCATCTACAGGCCATCTGCTTTTGTGCTCAAGCGTCGCGCGCCCCTCCAGAAAGTCCGGCTCTTGCGAATCCGCCCGAGCATTGCCATGGCGCTGTCCGCCCGAATTTTTCTGCGGAGTTTTCTGTTTGCGCACAATTATCTCTGTACTGCGGACGCTCAGTTTCTCGTTTACAATCCTCCTCGCAACCTCCTCCGGCTCCGGACTCTCTAGAATGGCCCTGGCATGCCCCGCAGAAATCTGCCTATTTTGCAGCATATCTTGCACGCTTTGTGGCAACTTCAGTAAGCGCAATGTGTTTGCGATATAGCTACGGCTTTTACACAGCATCTCCGCGATTTCTTCCTGAGTTTTCCCAAAATCATTAATCAGAGATTTGATCGAATTTGCTTCTTCAAGTGCAGACAGGTTATCCCTCTGTAAATTCTCTATCAGACCAAGCTGGAGCGCGGTTTGATCGTTGCATTCGATAATCACCGCAGGAATCGTGGACATATTATTGGCCATGGCGGCTCGCCAGCGGCGCTCTCCCGCAATGATTTGATACTTAACGGTTGTGAGAACGTCGGTTGAAGAAGGGTCTTGCGACGCCGCCTCTTCGCCACTCTCTCCATCGAGCTCCCCCGAGAATTTACGAACCAAAATCGGCTGCAGCACCCCTTCCATTTTTATGGATTCGATCAGCTCTTGCATTTTCGCTTCGTTGAAAAATTTGCGAGGCTGGCTTGGATTGGTTGTTACAGAGTACACCGGAATTTCTATTGCGACGATTTCAGACTCTGAATCCGCGCCAACATAAGGCTGAACGTCATTAAAAATTGCAGCAAGGCCGCGCCCAAGTTGTTTCCCCATATTAGTCTCTCTCACGTATACCCAGTCCCCGAAAGCCTTCGAGTTCGTCGATCCGTTTACGATGTCAGGGTACCACGATAGTCAATTAACAAACAACTATACAAAAAATAGCCACACATCTCTTTGCAAATAGCGTACAATCGTAGAGAAAAGTCGTTGTGTGCAATCAGAATTTTATGTGTCCTTTATTAAGACCGAAGCAAGACTTTGTATTCAAAAATATATTCGGTGTAGAAAATTATGAGCCGGTGCTGGTGTCGTTTTTGAATTCTCTATTCAATGGATCCCCACACATAAAAAGCATCACTCTGAAAAATACGGAGCAGATAAAGGAGACAGAAGACGGAAAGGTGAGCAGGCTCGACGTTAAGGCCGTAACGGATGACGACATAGGCCTAGACGTTGAGATACAGTGCAAGGATACTGGCGAAATTCCGGCACGAGCGATCCACAGTATATCTAGAATGCAGACTGACCAATTGCATTCCGGCAAGTCCTATAATGATGCAAAGGCGATCGGCGTCTGGATTATGGCCGACGAGAACTTGTTTGATGATTGCGAAGATCCTGTGACTGAAGGGTACTGTGCGCGCCGGTCAAGAGGCTGGGAAAATAGCAAACATAAGGTGTTGGACGGTTACTACTCAGCTATCCACCAACCCCCTAAAAGCCTTGATATTGCTGGCTAACAGTCGCATCCAACACTTCGATAATTGCTAAAAATGGCCAATTTCTTCGCCTATTCCCCTCCTTT
>JAIRNW010000039.1 GCA_031257795.1 Holosporales bacterium
AAAGGAGGGGAATAGGCGAAGAAATTGGCCATTTTTAGCAATTATCGAAGTGTTGGATGCGACTGTTAGCCAGCAATATCAAGGCTTTTAGGGGGTTGGTGGATAGCTGAGTAGTAACCCAGGGGATGACAGTACAGGTGGAATATATTCAAACCCAAACGGCGCAGGAACAGAAGCTGACAAGTACAAAGGTTTATGTGCTGTTTCTCGGAAACTTGGTTACAAAGGCGCCCCAATAGTAGATGACCTTGCCAGGTGGTGGACAAGCTTCATATCTAAGTGTGAACCACTTAAATGTGCACTAGTGCGGTTAACAGGGAAAGTCGGCGCGCTGCCTTTTGTTTTTTGTGATCCGGACAGAGGTTGTCGACAGCAAGTCTTGGATATGGTGAACGATATCATCGTAGACAATGAAGACAATATTACGCAGGCAATATTAAAGAAAGACCCATTAATGGTTCCTCTCAAGTTCCCTAATATAAAGGCAGAAGAGTGTCTCGAAAGTCTGGTAGATGCTAGTGGTTTGGCGCTGAGAGATGGAATAAGACTTTTCTTATGGGCGTACTTCCCAGCACTTGCGCAACCAGAAAGTATGCACTTTGGAGTAGCATCGAGACTATGCAGAGAGGTGGGGGAGCGGCATTGGAGTTTTAGTGACCTCTGCCAAATACTTGACTATATAAGGGATGTTGAGCGCCTTATGCGATACTCGGTGGAATCAAAAGGTATGTATCATGATTGGATTGCATCACATCCAGGGGTGATAGCGTTAGTCTTCTTGTGCAATAACACCTTCCGCAGCGTTCAGCTACTTGGTTTATTTAATAAATTTTTCAAGAAGCCATTGTGCACTGGAGGTTATTTTGAGTGTCGTACCTGGGAAATCAACTTTAGAGGGGACGCTAACACACAAGATAAAGTTTTGGACGTTTACAAAGAATCTGGTTGTAAATTTGGGCCGGTGTCACAATTTACCTCGGAGTTGTTTAAGGATTTCCCGCCACTGGGTCAATCTCAATTGGCTGATAGCCCAGTAGCTTGACGAATTGTGTACAATTCCACATGCCTCTTATTGCTTCCTGTAGGCTCAAGGAATCCTTACGGGTAGGAACTGAGGCAGGTGGATATACAGCCACCAGAAGAATTATGACAGAAGACACTCCGCGCCGGCGTTCCGAGGCCACTTCTTCCTGAAGTTTGTTTAGAACCCGTTGACATAATGATTTAAACTGGTCGTTTCTGCGTCGAATTCGGTTCGAAATTCATATACGTTTAGTACACTCCGCTTCTGCGCTCCGTGTTCCCTGAAAAATCCTCAATCTAAATCTTATGTCAACGGGTTCTTATTGAAAAGTGCTTGTTGACTCAAATAGAACTGATATACAATAGGACATGCCGAATCACAAAAGGAATTTGGGGCAGGAGCGCTGGGGTTGATGCAAAAAAGACCAATTTAAGAACCAGTTTGCATAAGATTTAAATCGAGGATTTTTCAGGAGAAACGTAGTGCAGAAGCGGGGAGCAGAAACGGAGTGTACTAAACGTACATGAATTTCGAACCGAGTTCGACGCAGAAACGGTCAATTTAAATCATTATGTCAACGGGTTCTGAGTCATTGTGTCAACGTATACCCAGTCATCGAAAGTTTGCGAGCAGGAGACACGCCGCGCAGAAGTACCGCGTACTTATGGTACGTGAGCATTCGAGCAACGTCGGGCTCCCGGCAAAGTCGCAGACTTTGTCGGGGCGTCGACTCGACAAACTCACAACCTTTCGATGACTGGGTATACCTTCACAAATGTCTATCTAGTAAGAAGGAGTGTATATGGAAGTAACAGCAGAAGTTAAGCAAATTCTCGCGAACTACGAAGGGGAATTGCCAAGCGTGAAGCAAAAATTGGCAACGGTGTTGATGTCCGGAACGCTAGCCGGCTCCGGGAAATTATTATTTCTCGCGGTTGATCAAGGGTTCGAGTACGGCCCGGTCACGTTTTTCTCCAACCCTGCCGGCTTCTCCCCTCATTACCACTTCTCCCTGGCCAAAGAGGGCTGCGTCTCGGCGTACGTGGCGCCGCTGGATTGGTTGCGCGCGGGAGTTGACACTTTCATCGGGGAAGTGCCAATGATATTGAAGTTAAACCACTGCAGCAGTTTGTTCCCAGACGAGCCCGAGCAAGTGTGCGTTGCCTCTGTGCAAGATGCGCTGGATCTGGGCTGCGTTGGGGTGGGCTTCACCATATATCCTGGTTCGGATTCCTTCCCACAGCAGCTAGAGGAGCTCCGGGAAACGGTGGCAGAGGCGCGGTCTTACGGGATGTTTACGGTTGTTTGGGCTTACCCTCGCGGCAACAAAGTTAGCAGCGCGCTTCCGTTCTTCAGGGACGGGAACGGCGGGTGGAAGCCGGAGAAGGCCTTAAATGCGATCGCGTATAGCGCGCATATGGCGTGTTTGGCAGGGGCGCATATTGTGAAGGTTAATCTGCCTGGGAATTTCTTCTTGAGTAAAGAGGCGGGAGACGCTTATGAGAGCGTCCAAACGGAGACGCTGAGAGATAGGGTTAGACACATTGTTGATTGTTGCTTTTCTGGGAAAAGGCTTGTATTGTTCTCGGGAGGGCCTCTCAAGGAATCTTTAGAGCTGATTGATGAAGTGCGCGAGATCCGGGAAGGAGGTGGATACGGCTCTATAATAGGGCGGAATATCTTTCAAAGGCCTAAGGAAGAAGCAATAAAGCTTATCGGCGATGTTGCCCGCGAGTATGCGAAGCTTGAGGGAGGATCGTCCGCGGCCAGCGCAAAAAAAGAAAAAAAGCATTAATACACTCAGCCATAAAAAGTTTGATAGTTCGGTGCTCGAATGCTCACGTACGTGAAGTACGCTGCGCTTCGAGGCGACTAGCTATCAAACTTTTTGTGGCTGGGTGTTAAGTGAGTAAGTATGATGTCCATTAAGCAACCCCTCGACGCCGTCAAAACGTCATCCTTCGTCAGGCACTTCTACATTGTCGCCAGTTGGACCGGATTGAGCCGCGTTTCTGGCGTAATCCGCGAGATGCTTTTAGCAAACATTTTCGGGGTTGGCGCCTTTTCGGACATCTACGCCTTTGCAATAAAACTGCCGAGCTTTTTCAGAAAATTTTTTGCGGAAGGAGCCCTCAACGTGGTCTTGGTCCCGAGGCTGTCTTGTTTGGCCGCACTAAACAAAAAAGAGCAGGCTATAGCGCTCGCCCAGCAAGTACTAAGCATACTAATGCTGAGCGTTGTAATCTTTTCTGTGTTAATGGAATGCATTATGCCGGGTGTCGTGGCAGTCATAGCCCCAGGCTTCAAGGGGAAATTATACCTCTCCGAGGACATCATATATTTTTCGCGCCTGATTTTCCCATACATCGTCCTAATATCCATCACCGCCATGCTAAGCAGCCTTTTGAACTCGTTCAATCACTTCGCATGGCCGGCCGCAGCTTCATTCATATTAAATATCGTAATGATTTTATCTTTGGTTGTTTGCAAGCTGCTTGGCCCGCAAATTTCCTCTAGAACGATTATGCACGTTGTGTGTTTAAGCACGCTTGGAGGGGGCGTTCTGCAATGCGTTTCCCTATGGGACAACGGGCGCCGCAACGGCCTCACGCTCAAGCTCACTCGGCCGCGCTTTGATCCAGAGATTAAGAAGATCATAAAAGCAACAATTCCTGGGATGCTTGGGGCAAGCTTCACACAAATAAATATTTTCGTGGATTTGGCTTTTGCATCTCTTTTAGCCGTTGGTTCTGTCTCATATTTGAATTTTGCAGACAGATTGAACCAGCTTCCTCTGGCGCTTTTTGGGGCGTCCTTGGGGGTTGCCCTGCTTCCGACTTTAGCGAAGAGTTGGGAGGCGAAAGATAAACTGAAGGCGTACGAAACCCAGAATCACGCAATTGTTTTCAGTATGGCCCTTGTTATTCCGGCGACCGTTGGGCTTTTTGTTTTGGCGGAACCCATTGTTAGCATCTTGTACGAGCACGGCAAATTTAGTCATTTCGATGTTTTGCAGACTATGGCCGCCCTGAAGGCTTTTGTGATTGGACTTCCGGCATATGTTTTGTCGAAAATTTTCTTGACGATTTTTTTCGCGAATAAAAACACAAAAACCCCAGTGTATGTTGCGGGGGGGTGCGTTTTTTTAAATGGAATATTGAGCTTTATTCTCAAAGGCCCCCTTGCTCACGTTGGGATAGCCTTGGCCACCGCGATTTCGTCTATTATAAATATGATTTTGTGCGCGATTATATTGGGTAGAAAAGAATTATTTAAATTTCCGTGGAGCGACGCTAAGCAGGTCGTGAAAATTATAGTGACCAGCATGGTTATGGGGGTGGTTATTTGGTACGCTGCGAATGTGCTTTTCCCAATAGAATACGAAGATCCTCCGAGTGCACACAAAATACCGTGGTTGTTTGGTATTGTTCTTGTGGGGATCGCTGTTTATTCGATACAACTTTACCTACTAAAAATCCGTTCTCTCTTCAAAAACAAATAGTACACCACGTCCCTGAAAGATTGCTGGTTCGTCGATCCGTTTCGGCATGAGCAGTACGTTTGAAGTACAGCTCTTCGTCTGCGCTTCGATGCGACGAACCAGCCAACCTTCAGGGACGTGGCTATAGGATCCGTTCCAAATGTCTATATTCGTAATGCCGATTTTTGTGAGTAGTTGAAGTAATGAATGGAGTTTGCAAATACTGCGCCAAAACATCGAAAATCTTTCGCTCTAGTGTTTGCTTCATTTCTTGCGAGAAGGACGCGACTACATCATTGCTTTTGTAAAAGCTATTGTTTTTCAGTTGTATCGCGCGAATATCAATGTTCGGAGATTCGTATTCGTCAAATTCGCAAGGCGGAGCGTTTCCGTTATTTGCCATTTCCTGACTAAGCATGAGAGCTTCGAGCGGTAATTGTACCCTATCGCACAGTTGTATCTCGGATTTTGATGGAACGGTTCCTGTTTTGTAATCCACAACGCTTATTGTTCCGTCTGGCGCGAAGTCGAGCCTGTCTATAATGCCAACGAAGCCATACACCAAGTCCCCGAAAGAATCGTGGGGAGGAGACACATCGTACGAGTTTTGTAAAAGATCTATTTTCATCTGAACAAATCTTTCTGTTTCCATAAAAACTCCTTTCTTAAACAAATTCACAAACTCCTCATTTAGCGCTTTTGAGCACGCGGAGAAACGTAGAAAAAAACGCTTAGAGCAAGAGTTCTTCACGAAGCGTTGCGCGAAGAGCGAGAGGCCAGGTGGGGAGTTTGCTTGCAAATTCTGTGTGCCCGGCTCTTTTACAAAAACGCTTTTGCAAAACTGGTCTAAAACATGGTGAACCCAAATCCCGTAGTAAAGAAAATCACCTGACTGCAAAGTAGGGCGCAACTTCAGTATTTGCTTGGCATAAAAGGCGTACGGGTCGTCTATAAGTAATTGGAAATTCGTTATAGAGAACGAGGTCTGCCGCACCTGCGGGGGAGGGGCCGCAGTAGCAATGTCCGCGGATTTTGTAGCGGATTTTGACGCAAAGGTGGAGTAAGTTTGTGCTGTTAGGTTATCGTTCCGCCGTATTCCCGCTGACTTCTTGAAAGGATTTGTGCTTTGTAAAGGAAGAGAATCAATGGACCTCTTTCTAAACTCTTCAAAATCAGTTTTTGGGTACGTCGATCCGGTGCTCGAATGCTCACGTACATCTAAGTACGCTCCGCTTCTGTGCTCCGTGTCTCCTTCCCAAAATTCTGATTTTGAAGGGTTCGAAAGAGGTCCATTATTTTGGGTCTCAGGAACCTCAGGCTCATCCAGAAAGCTCGCCTCCAAAGCCTTCAACTGCGCCGTGATGCGCTCTTGCATTTCTGCCACTGCCGCATTCGTGAATGTTAAACACAAAATACTTGCGGGAGGCTCGCCGTGTATCAGCAAGAGCAGCACCCTGTCAACCAACACTTTAGTCTTGCCGCTTCCAGCAGACGCACTCACCCAGCAGCTGGCGGAGACAGGCAAATCAGCGGCCACTTTTTTCGACTCGGTATCCATAAGGCCAACAAAATTATTCTTGGTGAACGTCATCCGATTTTACGCGCTTTTTCTTGCCTTGCTTAATAAGCTTTTTCTCTTCTTCGAAAACGCTTTGCGGGATTTTGCTCAAATCATTGACCCTCAGCGTCTCCTCGTCAAACACAACGTCAATGATCTCGTGCTCCTTTTTTGTGTCATGGCGGACACTCCAGCCAATTAGCCTTTGGATACGAATATCGTTGCAATCGTGCGCCTCGCCTCCGGACTTTCCGCTCTTGTCCTGGCTTTTCGCTTTCGGCGGGTAGAGCTTGAAGAAAAGAGTCACCTTCCTTGAAGAGAAAGACTTTGGCTGCAATGTAACAAAAAGCACTCTGCGCTCCTCTTCTATATCCAGCCTTCGAAAGTTTGCGGGTTCGTCGATCTGCTGCTCGGCTCGAGTAGTACGTTTAGCACAGCTCTTCGCCTGTGCTGCGTGTCTCATGCCCTCAATTTTTTCGATGACTGGGGATACACCATACCCAACAATATTGAAATGCTCCTTCAGCTTCACTTCACGGCTGAAAATGCGCGAAATGGGGAATGAGCCGAGGTTGCTGTATTTTCTGATGTGCGCGCCGGAGCCAGATGGATCAGGCTTCTTGATGACCATGGTGTAGCCGTCCAGAACTAGGATTTGCTGGCCCGCGGAATAAGCGAACATGACGTCGCAACCGCCGTCCTTCTCAGTCTTCGCATTCTGCTTTTTCATGCAAAAACTCCCGGATCTCGAGGAGGAGCCACTGCTACCGTGCGTTTCATCAGAAAAATTACAGCACAGCGCGCTCACACCGTTCAGATAAACCTCAACCCTCTTCAGAACCGCTTCGCAAGCATCCTCCTGCTGTTTGCCATCATCGGCCGATTTTGCGGCGTCTCCCGCGCCAGCAAACCAAATTTGCAAAACAATACCAAGACAGATTACGGCGAGTTGTCTTAACAACAAGCAAACACCAGCTTTTCCTGTTTTTTTCAGCATTTTATACTCCGTTACAAACGGCTACGCGCATGTGCTTTGAGGCTACTTCCACAAATTCTTTGTTTTGCTCTGTGCCGAAAACCCGCTCGAACACCCCGTCATTCCGCGGCTTTAGGAATCGTTCCATTGGACCTCTTTCCAAACTCTTCAAAATCAGTTTTTGGGTACGTAGATCCGGTGCTCGAATGCTCACGTACATCTAAGTACGCTCCGCTTCTGTGCTCCGTATCTCCTTCCCAAAATTCTGATTTTGAAGGTTTCGAAAGAGGTCCATTTTATGAATTTCATCTGGTGCACCACTGCCAGACTATAACACATCCTGCATAAAATCCGCCTTAATCGGTGGACAAATCGTTAGAACCTGTTGACATAGTGATTTAAATTGGTCTTTTCTGCGTCGAATCCGGTTCGAAGCTAATGTACGTTTAGTACACTCCGCTTCTGCGCTCCGTTTCTCCTGAAAAATCCTCAATTTAAATCTTGTGTCAACGGGTTCTTGGTCTGCGGATTCTATCAAAGTCTGCCTAGTAATCAACAAGAAAGACCTCTGTCTCTTAAAACTTATTTAAAATTGCAGATTCTTGCCGTTCGTGAGTTTTGTGGCGCACATCAACAAACCTGAGCGCGATCCTGCTAACGCCGCCCCGATTTAATTGAAAATTAAATAAAAATGTTTATATATTTTTTATTTAACCAATGGTATCATTTTTGATTTTGAACTAGTTTTCATTTTATTGCTAGGCTTACTTGAAGGGATAAAGACTGTCTTTATCCATTCCCAACTTTGAGTTGCAAGTTCTAGTTTTTTTAGGGGATAAAATGTTACGCATAGTAGACAATTCACACGTTTTGGCCGTCAGCATAAAGAAGGCCAAAAACTTTTTACGCATAGATCACTCAGCAGACGATCAGGATCTCTGCACCTTCATCAAGGCTGCCACCGCGTCAATAGAGCAAGATCTCGGCAGAAGCCTGATGACAAAAACATTTTTAAAGCAGGCCTTCATCCGCGCAACAAACAGCGGGTACGCCAAGATACAGCTGCCGTTCCCGCCTCTTTTGTCTGTGGAGTTGGTTGAGGAGCGCACGTCTTTCAAATTCGAACCGCTCACTCAATATCTCATCAGCCAAGACAAGATGCTGCCTTGCATTACCTTGCCAAGAACAAACTGTTTGATCCGCGTGCGCTACAAAGCCGGCTACGGAAACAAACCGATGCACATTCCGCCGGACCTCCGGCATGCCATCTTAATTATGGTGTCTGACATGTACGAGAATAGGTCCACCGACACAATCATTCCAAACAACTCCTTGCTGCAGATGCTCTTGAACCCGTACAGGGTCGTGACTCCAATTTGATGGCACTCATATGTATATGTATAGCAACTGTATTATGTCAGGGCAGAGAGCCCTCAAGCGGCCTTTTTTGAAGGACCGGATAGAATTGTTTTGTAAAGAGAGCCGCGCGGGCTCAAACGCCGTGCAAACGTCGTATCGCAAAATTGGGGAGATTTGGGCTGAAGTTCATCCTGTAAAAAGGATCAACGATCGCTATATCGCGCTAATTCAGGGACTTGGACAAAATATTGCAGATTCTATGTATAGAATCGTTGTTAGAACTCAAAGTGTGCAGCAGGCGCATAATAAATTTTTGCAATTATTGAATTCCCAGCAAAACCAGCAAGATTGGCACGCTCCGTCCGAAGAAAGCGAGCAAATTGGGGAAATGGGGCCACTGTCCCCAAAAGAGTTGCGAGCAGGAGACACGCAGCACAGGCGCGGAGCTGTACTAGACGTACTGCTCAAGCCGAGCAGCTGTTCGACAAGCTCGCAAACTTTTGGTGACAGTGGCTGTGCGGTTAAGCCATTTTTAAAGATAAATACAATATATTGGAAACGTAAGGAGTTAGGGCTGGTTTTTCCATTCGTAATTTTGGATAACTGCGGCATTTTCTCTGAGTCTTTTGGTATTGAAAAAGGGGAAGGATAATGGTGGATTTTGGGGTGTTAGTCGCGGTTAGGAAGCTTATTTGCGAAAAAAGAATAGGCGCTAAATACGGGCTGGTGGGAGGTAATATTTTTATTATGGTCCCTGACGTGTTGCCGCAAACGTGGCCGGCCGTCTTCTTAGAATTAGAGGAAACTTGGTGTCCAAATGTGAGATCCAAAAGGGTTCCTTATGCGAGAGTGGCCTTTAAGCTGTCCGTATTTTGCAATGATAATGATGGCGCGCACGCAATTGATATTTCAAATCAAATATGTTCAGCTTTGAATGGGTTGGACTTATTACTTGATGAAGAAAATTTAGCTGCCTTTAAATTCAAATCTAGCGTTGTGGATTTCAAAAAAGTGCTGAAACAACCAAGGAAGGTTGAGCAATTTTATGAAGCCGTTATACGTTCAGCGAAGGCACTTGACGGCATGTACGCGAAGTCGCAGAAAGAATTAGGGGCGGGGGATTTGTAGGATACACAGCCACAAAAAGTTTGTGGGTTCGTCGAGTCGACGCTCCAACAAAGTCTGCGCCTTTGCCTGGAGCCCGATATTGCTCGAATGCTCACGTGCCATAAGTACGCGGCACTTCTGTGCTCCGTGTCTCCTGCCAACAACTCTTTTTGTGGTTGGGTATATACATTTCGAACCTGAAAACCAGGATTTTTCTCGACTCGTATGCCGCAATCCATCTGTGGAAAACACATGAGAGTCAGGTGAGATGAGTATATTTCTAGGGGGAAGGAAAGATATGCAAACCTGTTTAACTTTAAGTATTGGTAGCCTACCGCCCATGTCTGCGCGCGGCTGCATACAGGAGCTATGGCCTGTGGCTCAAGGGGAATTCAGGCGAACTATCAACGGTGAGCTCGTGTTCGTTGGCAACATGGAACACAAATACGCCTCAACGATCCGCTGCTCTGACATCTCCCATATTTCAACGGGAAACCTGCAAGTAGGAACTGAAGTTCTAGTGGGTTGCATACAAACTCTGTGTCAGAAGATCGACCACGATGAACGCGAAGTAACCCTAGAAAGGGATTTCGTTGTTGGGTCTGTTCAAGTTTTCGACGAAAAAGGAGACGTTTTCGACAATTTCGAAATCAGTGGCAAGCGCACGGTGAAAATAAATTGGGATTGTCTGCAAAACAGGCCTGTCAAACCACCTTTGGAGAGTAACGAGTCTGATGATTTGGTGGCTGGCAACGAGCAATGCAATTTAACTGAATATTCAGATGCGGCCTGCCCACTATTTATTTCGTACAACCCGCTTCTTAGAATGAGGGTGATATCGTTCAAGCTCGTTACGGAGGAATGGGAAATGAGGACAGCGTGGCAGCTTAAGCTAGAAGAGGTCTGAGGTTGTACATGGTCTGTAATAATTTGGGGAAAGTCTGTATAGTTGCTGCCAAAAGAAGCCCTATTGGCGCCTTTGGCGGGTGTTTTAGCGAAATAAGCGCCGTGGAATTGGGTGAACAAACACTGCGCGGAACTTTGCCTGCAGAAAAATATTCCGATTGCTCTGGAAAAGAGTCTGGCGCATTCACTGAAGCTCCCCTGTACTCATACTGTGGCTGCACCCTGCAAGCCGGCCTAGGGCAAAATCCCTGCCGCCAGATCGTTGGAAGAGCGCTAGGGCGCAGCGTGTTTACTGCAATGACTATAAATCAAATGTGCGGCTCCGGCATCACCGCCATCATCCTAGCCAGTAACGCAATCGCTTCACGAAAAACAGAAATCGCGATCGCGTGCGGGATAGAGAGCATGTCCGGGGCCCCATTTTTACTCAGCAAAGCCCGATTCGGCTACAGAAAGGGAAATAACGAATTGATCGACCATATTCAGAAGGACGGGCTCGAAGACGCGTACTACCAGCAACCGATGGTTTACTTTGCTGAAGAAACGGCAAAAGCGAACAATATATCCAGGGAAGAGGCCGAGGAGTACGCCTTGCTGTCTTTCTCTCGTGCGCGGCATGCAATCTCAAACAATTTTTTGTCAGAAGAAATTGTTCCAATCAGAAAAGCCGCAGGACGTGAGCATGAAGAATCGCGAGAAGAGTTCTACGCCGTAGACGAGTGCGTTGCTCGGGTTATTCCGAAAAAATTCACAAAATTACGTCCAGTTGTGCCCGGCGGAATATTGACGCCCGCAACGATCTCCCCCTTCGCGGACGGGGCCGCAAGCCTCGTCATCACATCAGAGGAAATGTCACTCAAATGCGGAGCGCCCACACTTGCCCATATCATCGGATACGCCTACTCGGCCGTTGACCCGAGGGAATTCACGAAAGCCCCCATCCCCGCCATCCAGCAAGTCTGCGAGAACGTCGGGTGGCGCCTGGAGGACGTGGACTTGTTCGAGGTCAACGAAGCTTTCGCAACTGTGCCGCTCATGGTCGTGCGCCACCTTAAAATCCCGCTTGAGCGCATGAACGTGAATAGTGGAGCGTGTGTGTACGGGCACCCGCTTGGCTGCAGTGGTGCGCGCATCGTTGTTTCTTTGCTGTACAGCATGAAAAGGCTGAAGAAGAAACGCGGAGTCGCGGCAGTATGCGTTGGTGGAGGAGAGGGGATTGCGATAGCTCTTGAATTACCTCAATAAAAATGCAGAGAATAATTAGAGTCTGTTGATATAATGATTTAAATCTCAGGTAAACAGTCTCTTTCACTAAAGGGGGCCCTGCATGTCTTGGAAAATTCTGGTTTTTAGCACTGTCTTCTTGCTGCATGGCGCTGCTTCCGTCCACGGAGAAGAAAACAATAGTTCGCAGATTGTGGACAACTGGCTTGTAGGTCGTTCTCAAAACCCTTTTTACGATATTCCATGCCCTCAATCTCAACGCTGGCTTGCATTCATAGCAACCGGAATAATCGGTGCGGCCGTAGCCAAAGTTATGGAAGAACGAAGAGGAAGCATATTGACCCCGGGCCTTTACGGTTTTTCTGTGCTGTATTTCGTGATGTGGCTACTGAGCCCCGGAAATTTTTTCGACGCTAAGCGTGCTGGCTTTTCCGTTTTTCATATATTAGGGTTAGCGGTTGGAGTCTGCTTCTGTAAATTTTTGCAATTGTTCGTTTTCCAACGAAAAGAAGGCCTGAAACAAGGTGTCCCTGGCGCAGGAGGCAACAAAGAACTAGGCTCTGGAACTAACTTGACAAATAGGCTGGCAGATCTGGATAAAAGGGTGACAGCCCTAGAGGCTCTGGAATTGAGGAAACAGCTCGGCGAAGACCCTATAGCGACGGGTCTTGTAGCTGCTCCAGAGCAAAGTCCTGTAAATGTTATAGGCGAAGCTGATAAAGTCGTTGTGGATTTGACCGGCAATGGCTAACGACTTTTTGTTACTATTTTTACTTTCACACTATTTCTTCGCAATTACACCAATTCTTTGTACGCCAAGAAATACATCATGTGAGATAAGACTTGCTTTTCCACAACAAGCGCGGCACACTCGCGGCGAGCGTTAGTTTATTGAGTGGTGATTGCGTGAGTAGTTCTAGTAAAAGCAAGTACATAAATGATGTGCTAAACAATACAGCCAAGAAAAACCCAAACGAACCGGAGTTTTTACAAGCAGTTGAGGAAGTTTTAACTTCCCTTGAAGCGGTTGTTTTAAGGAATCCGCAATACGAAACCCTCTCGATTTTGGAGAGGTTGGTTGAGCCGGAGAGGGTGATCGAGTTTAGGGTCGCCTGGACCGACGACGCCGGCAAAGTGCGCGTTAATCGCGGGTATAGGGTGCAATTCAACAGCGCAATCGGACCATACAAAGGGGGGCTCCGGTTCGACCCTTCGGTTAATCTGTCGATCATGAAATTCCTCGGTTTCGAGCAAACCTTCAAGAACAGCCTGACGTCGCTACCAATCGGAGGTGGGAAGGGCGGCTCGGACTTCGATCCAAGCAACAAAAGCGACGGAGAGATCATGCGCTTTTGCCAAGCCTTCATGACCGAGCTGTACCGCCACATTGGAGCCAGTGTTGATGTGCCAGCCGGCGATATAGGCGTTTCAGGAAAGGAGATCGGCTACCTGTTTGGGCAATACAAGCGCATAAGGGGCGCCTTTGAAAACGGGGTTTTGACTGGGAAAGGGATTTCGTACGGCGGCAGCCTGATCCGCCCAGAGGCAACCGGCTACGGCGCGGTATTCTACACAATCGAAATGCTCAAACATCGCTCCGACAGTATTCGCGGAAAAACGTTCGCGCTGTCTGGTTTCGGGAACGTTGCCTGGGGAGCCGCAAAGAAAATCGCGGAGCTCGGGGGAAAGGTCATAACGATTTCCGGCCCAGACGGCTTCGTTCACGATGCGGATGGAATCACAACGGAAGAGAAAATAAATTTCCTTCTGGAAATGAGGGCCTCCGGCCGCAATCGCTGTGAGGATTATTCCGATAAGTTTAAAAGCGCGTTTTTCAAGGGGCAAAAGCCGTGGGGAGTCGCGGCGGACGTGGCTATGCCGTGCGCAACGCAAAACGAGGTTGGCGAGGAGGATGCGAAGAAGATTGTGGCGAATAAGACGAAATATTATGTCGAGGTGTCCAATATGCCAACCAGTGCAAAGGCGCTGAGCATACTCTTGGAAAACGGCGTCATGATCGCCCCGGCAAAAGCCGCAAATGCCGGCGGCGTTGCAACTTCGGCCCTCGAAATGAGCCAAAACGCACTAAGATACAGCTGGACGGCTGAGGAGGTTGAGCAGAAGTTGTGCAAAATCATGCAAAATATATATGCGTCTTCGGTTGCGGCCGCTGAAAAATACGGGCTGGGCTACAATTTGATCGCAGGCGCCAACATAGCGGGCTTCGAAAAGGTTGCCGAAGCCATGATTGCGCAAGGGATTGTGTGAAAAAGCTGCGGAAGAAAGCCTCTCCAGATGGGCGCGATGTAAAGCAAAGCACGCAGCGTTTGTTTCGCCCGCTGAAGGTTGGCGCGACGTACGTGTTTGTTTGCGTGGGTGTGTTGGCGTTCCTCCTTTTGAGCACGATAAAGCATGAGGCGCTGTCTTACTGGATTTTCGAAAAGGTTAACCTCGTTACAACATATTTGCTGAAGCCGTTCGAATTGGCTAGGCGAGCGCTGAAAAATGCGCAGGATCTCTTGAAAGGGCAAGAGGCGCTGCTGCAGGAGATCGGCTGTCTGCAACGGCGCGTGCTGCAGTATGAGAAAAAGCTGATTGATTACAATGCCGTCAAAGAGGAGAACCTGTTTTTACAAAAAGTGATGCCAATCGTCAAAACATTGGATTCTAGCACGATAACAGTAAGGCGGCCGGCGCCCTCGCAGCCGTTTACCGTGGTAACCGACATAGGCGGTGCAATCGCTGAGAATGTCTCGATCGGGGACGTTGTTGTTTCTGTTAACGGGCTGTTCGGACGCGTTGTTTTTAAAACTGCAAACAGCGTTGTTATATTGGTTGTTCCTAATTTGCAATCAAGAATTCCGGTGCGCTCGCGGGAAAGCAAGAAAAAGGCGATTCTCTTCGGAAACAACACTCCTTTCCTGAAAATAAAATACATTAATGAGGAAGCTGACGGAGATGACGTTGGTATGAAACAACCTCTGCAAAACGACTTTTTCCAAAAGAGAAAAGATTTAGAGGAGTTTGTTGAAGGGGAAATTCTGGAGACAGTCTCTTCTGGCGGGTTTTTCCAGCATGGCATTCCTGTTGCCAGGATAGAGCGCGGTTCGAATGGGAAATTGCTGGCGAAGTGGATCTGCAGCAACGATGAGGATGAGTTTATGACCATAGTCTTCCGCAAGTAGTCTCCAGCCATAAAAAGGTTGCTGGTCTGTCGAGTCGACGCCCAAACAAAGTCTGCGACTTTGCCGTGAGCCCGACGTTGCTCGAATGCTCACGCACCTAGAGTACGCCGTGCTTCTGCGCTACGTGTCTCCCGCCTTCAACTCTTTTTATGACGGGGTATGCTCAATACCCTACGTGTCTCAGCCGCAAAATTATTCATTTGGGGCATGAAGCACATAACAAGCTAACAACGTTGTCTTAATAAATTACACTGAATAAAGGCGGAAGAATAAATCAGAGATTTTGGGAATCGTGGGGTATTGAGCTTGGTATCAGGGCGTCCTCATGAAAAATCTTGATCCAAAATCTGTTTTAGTAAACGTGTGTCCCAGCCAGCCTTCTTTCTCAGCGAGCGGATTGATGTTCGTTTGAACTTTGGGTTGTTTTCCTTA
>JAIRNW010000058.1 GCA_031257795.1 Holosporales bacterium
TATGTATAAAATAAGGATTAATGATGTGTGGCATGTATCTGAAATCCCGAAAAAAACAATGGGACTTTTTAAAAAGCTTGGAATAGATTCCCTAAAATAGGCGGGGTTAGGGTTTGAAGAGTTTGGAAAGAGGTTCAATACTCAATTTAAGTCTCATGTATAGCTAAATGCATTGAAAATCCATCAGTAACTAAGGCGGAAAAGAAAGGCGATTCACCGGAGAAGACGTTTTTGAGGCTGACGGATTTTCAACGCATTTAGCTATAACAGATTCTTAAACTCCCAAGAATTTCTTGAACGCCGCTAAGAACGCGGACTTCGTGTCTTTGGTCTTGTTCATTGCGTTCTTTTCTTTCTCTTTTATAGATTCTCTCTCTTGGGTCCTCGCTACGATAACGTCCGTAATCTTCTCCAAAATGCTTGGGTGCTGCTTCACAATCATGATGAGACTGTCCTTCGTGAGTTCATACAAAAGGGTCTCTGTGTACGCGGACACCTGAGCATTCCGCGGCGAATCATACAAAACGCCATTTTCCCCGAAAAAGCTGTTGTTCGAGATGTAGCAGATGTGGCAGCGCGTCTCCTTCACTGGCTCCTCTTCCCCCTCTTTTGCGTCTGCGTCCTCTCCCTCTTTTTTTGGTTCCTTTGCCTTAGGAGTAAGCTTAACAGAAACTTCGACCACACCCTCTGCAATGAAATACATTGTTGCTCCGAAAGACTTTTCCTCGATTATCACCTCTCCTGGCGCATACTCCCTAGGGGTAAGGAAACGCGTGATCTCCAATTTTTCCTCAGGCGTGCACTCAGAAAACAGGCTGATAAAGTCCACCACATCACCAGCCGTTGAGACTTCGTGAGGCGGCGGAGAAGCCTCCTTCTGTATCACCGTTTGTATGCCGCCGTCCTCAGCGATACATAGTCCGTATTGCGCCAGTCTCTTGGTAACGGAGGCGATGACGTTGTGGCGCACCTTGAGAGCTTCTCCGAAACAACTAACCCTATATCTAATGTCATACAAAACATTGCCGCCGGCCGCCTCCGAAGCGAACACGCTGACTTGCTGCTTAAACACCCCTTCCGCAGACATAGCTGCCGCCTGTAGCAACCGCGCCGCCCTCTTCACGGGGATCCCTTGTTCCAGGCACACCGACAGCTTCGCCGTGAAGTCGGGGGAGGGCTTGCTAAGGTTCGTGAAGATCTCTTTCACTAGAGCGCCATTGTAGATTGTGGTTGTGATGCCATCGGGTGCCTGCACTTGGGTTTCTAACAGCCCAATTTTCACGACTTTTGCCGTGTCTCCACCGGGAACCTTTATCCAATCGCCGACCTCGAACGACTTTTTCAGGTCTATTATGAGGCCCGCGACGCAGTCGTTGATCTTTTCTTTTTCGGCCATCACCAAACCCAACATCGCAGGGCTCAGCGTTACCGCAAGCCACGTTACGCTTTGGTCATATATAACGAGCAAAACAAACATTGCCACTGAAACGAAAATCACAATTACCGTGAGGTCTTTGACGATTTTGGGGAGTGGGGCTCCGCGTTTTTTTTCTAATGGGCTCAGGAAGGCTATCATGACGAATCTTGAGGTGAGCCAGCCGAAAATGAGGACGATCAGGGACTTTACAACTTGTTCTATTTGGTACGATACTCCAGTGTTAGACACGCTGATCGGATCGGCCAGGAAGTATGAGCCAGTGAGGAGGGCGGCACATATCAACCAAACGATGGTATACACTAGGTTTTTGCTCATTTTTCTTAAGTGATTATCCGATCTATATTTAAATATTAAAGTGTTTTTTGAGGGAAAACAATTTTATTTGCAAGTATACAGGGAGTAACAAAAAAGAATTGGAGCGGCGGGCTGATTGGCCTTATTGGTGCCCCAAGCATGCGCCAATGGAATATATCGAGTGGGTTTTGTATGCTGGCAAATCGCCCTGCCAAAATACGTGAACGAATACACACAAGAATTTTGATGACAAGTCCACCACCAGGTTGTATCCTGCGTACGAAAGTTTGGTAAAAAAACGGTTAACCTCTGCATAAAAAGATTGTGTTGTCTGAAAAGGGTGTTATATATAGGAAAATGTACCGTTTGTTTGGAGGGAGTGATGTTAGCTAATAGAGCTAGTTTCGTCGTTTGGGCCGCTCTTATGGGAGTTGCCCCTATTGTGTGTTGTTTTTCGATGAGAGATCCGGAGGCATGTTATTTGGATTGGGAACGGCGTGAAAATATGTCGCGAGCTGATCAGGCGCAAGAGCTTATTGGGCTGGCTAGTGGGCAAGACGAAAAGGTTCTTCCGACGGTGCTAGCTGATCAGGCGCAAGAACTTATTGGGCTGGCTAGTGGGCAAGACGAAAAGGTTCTTCCGACGGTGCAAACTGTAGATGCTGGGCAGACTGCTGTAGAAACGCAAGTTGCTGTAGCTGGTCAGAGTCTAGGTCCTGTTGCTCTAGCATTCGCGCCTGCCTTTTTGAGAGACGAGGGAGTGTTGAATGTCGTGCGAAGGCTTGATGCTTTCGTCCCGCGGGGCGACACAAGGAGAGCCGAATTTCAGGCGGCTGTCCGTGACCTCGCACAAAGAATTGCCGATGCTCAGCTGAATAGAGATATGGTTTCGCTGACTGAACTACAGCAAAGGGTTAGGGAATTGGAAAGGGACTTTAGAGACCTTATCAAAGCCAATGCGGAGCTTTCTCTGGCGGTTAAGGAGCTCGTACGACATGCAAATCCTCAAGTTGTGATAAACAACAATAACAGTCCAACTTTCAATAATAACGCCGGTGGTGGAGGAGGGGTTGCTGAGAGTATAAGAGGACTGGTGCTCGGTTGTAAGGGAGGAGTAGCATCTAGTGTCGCCGGAGTGGCTGCATTGGGTACGGTGTCTACGTTCTGTCATCGCTATCTCCCTGGATGGATTGCAACTGGCTTGACTGTAGCGGGAGGAGTCCTGCTTGGCTGTTCTCCGGTTGAGATTATAGCGTCAGTGGGTATCGGTGGAGCTGGGAGTTACATGTGGGGTGCTGTGACTTCCGGAGCAGGCTTTGCTCAGGCCGCGAAGGATGGTATTGGAAAAGCAGGGGTATTTGTTGGTGACGTGTTTACTCAAGCGGGTGATTATCTTAATGGAATTGGCGGCGGCGGCGATACTGGACGCCCAGAGCGGATAATAGTAGAAGGGATGCAGGTTGGGCCAGAACTGAGCTTGTTTACAGATGCCGCAGGGACGGCGGGTGTAGGGGGGGAAGGGACAGCTTCCCCTCAGCCGACAGTTTCCCCTCAGCCTGGTTATTATGACACTGGTGCGGCGGCAGCTGCCGACGACGTCCAAAGAGCGGCCGCAAGTTTGAATGACCCATTTAACGCCCTTTTGTCTTACGCGGGGCTCATCGGCATGCTTGGGTCTGTGGGGGGAGCTGTGGCGAGTTCTATTGGGGCTGCGGCGAGTTCTATTGGGTCTTGGTATAATGGGGGCTAGCAGTTAGGAATTTGCGATGAGTGATTTGCCGTGTGGGCTCTGGTCTGCACCGCGGTCTATCCACAGTCGCTAGAGGTTTGCGGGTTCGTCGCGACACAGACGGGCTCGCAATTTTTTTGTGGATGAGCGCGCTTGGTTGTGCTATCCACAAAAGGGGGCGCCTAGCTCAGTTGGTAGAGCAGCTGACTCTTAATCAGCGGGTCAGAGGTTCGATTCCTCTGGCGCCCACTTTCGTCGTTTATTCGTTATAGCCGATCACATCTTTCAGCGATTCAACTTCCTCTACGGATAAGCCAGTGCATTTACTAACAACTTCAACAGACAATCCTTCCTTTAGCATAGAACAAGCCGCCTGTTTCATTCCGGTGGCAATGCCCTCTTCTTTGCCAATAGCGATGCCCTCTTCTTTGCCAATAGCGATACCCTCTTCTTTGCCTTTTTCCTCACCAATAGCAAACCCTTCTTCCAAGCCTTTCTCCCTTGCAACCGTCATCTCGCTGTTATAATCGTTGATCGTTTTCTGCCGAAGATCGGCTATCGCCCGCACCTCATTATCAGCGCTGATATACTTCAGCGTATCAAGCGCCTCTTTGATCTCATTTTTCTGCAAAAACTCGCTATCAATAAACACTGGATCCTTCAAAAACGCCAGCCACGCCGTCAGCAAATCCTTAGCATCCGCGCTTTTCGGGTTAAATTTCGGCAGCTCGATAAAAATAATCCGCGCCGATTTCGTCATGATTTCGTAGGGATCTGGCGGATTTGGCTGAAACGTCACATACGCATCGCTGATTGCATTCTGGCGCGTGGTCACGTTCTCTCCCAAAATCCAAATTCCGATCACGTTCGGGCCTTTGTACGATTTCCCAGAAGGCACCACTTTGGGCATCATGTTCGCGAGATAATGAAACGCACGCTGGGGGATCTCGCCAGTGTTATTGCATTGAATCTCGATATCCAGCTTCGTGCCATCGTCAGTAGTTGCTTTGATATCAAGACGGCTCGCCTTGCTGGTCTTCAGAATTTTCGGAATATCTGTATTCTCAAGCGTTACGCTTTTGATATACGGCTTGCCTTTGAAAAGCGCATTCAAAAACGAAATCAGCAATGGCTTCTTATCGTCCGTGCCGAATATGGTCTTGAAAATGTAATCCATCTTTGGATCTAGTAATTCAGACATCGTTCCCTCCCAAAAACACCCATCCTACAAGTAGTATAGCGCATTTTCGCGGTGGATTGTGTGATTTGCGTTTAACGCCACAACAGTTTGCGAGTTCGTCGAGATAGCGCCTAAACATCTCATTAAAGCCAACCAAATAAACAGTAAAAAAATAATAATATTTATGCAATGTTTTATTAGTTTTTTATTAATCTTCTTTTTATATCTTGAGAAAGACTCAAATATACCGAATCACAAAAAGAACTGGTGACTTGGTATGCGTAAATTCATTTCAGGGGAATTTTTCCATGTTTACATATTCAAAAAGTAAAAACAGAAAACTTTTTGTGACTGAGTGTTCAGCTCTCGCATTTCTCGCGCTCGGAACGTGCCCAATCGCGCACTCAACCTCGCCGTTCCAATCATTATCGCTACACAACCCAACAACCCCAAGCTACAACTGCGAGCACTACGAATCCCTCTCTCCCGTTGACACCGGCCTAATAGGCTTCGAAGACATTTTGAGACACTCCAACAGCGCCGTGCACTTAATAAGGCATCCAATCATAGAAATTGCCTGCGCAACAGGCTCGCTTCCGCTCAAGCCGCCGTTCCCCGCCACAACACGCATCCTGGGGAGTTTTTCAGAAAAAATTCCGTTCATCGACGAAAACCAAGAGCAACGCTACTTTTTGCAGCGCCACATGTGCGAACTGTACGACAACAACAAGAAGGCCTTTTTATTCTACAAATTTAATGACGAATATATCCCGCTCTTCTTGCTGAAGTCTGAAAACGAAGATAGCACATCAATAACGCCTCGGAACCCAACGATCGACGCCGTTTATCGCTTGGAAAACTGGGATCACGTGTCCAGCATAGACCCAAGCTCCATAGACCTGAACACATACAACGGAATCACGGAAGTTCCGAATAGCACGCTTATAGGGCTCTTGTGGCCGCAGCCAGTGTATCAGACTGTGGCGAATCTCATTGGGCGCCCGTCTGACACGATAACCTTTGAACTCGACCAGAAGGGGGGAGCGAAAATAATCGGCGAAACATTGTTTGCCAAAATAGAAAATATGCTGCTAAATCAACAAACAATTAACACAAATATAACCAACACTAAATCACTTTTTGAAAACATGCCGGCCACAATTTCTGAAGCAAACGCACAAGCTGTAAGCGAAATGTTGGCCGAATCTAAAACAACTATAATAGAAACAGTTGTTGATGAAATGGCGAAGCAAACGGCATCAGTAAAAGACGCATTTACTTCGCTGGCCCAAGGCGTAGAGGGGCACCAAGAAGAGGTGAAGCAGAATGTCACAAACGGCTTTGCCGACCTCACAGAAGATGTGAAGGATTTAGGAACGCAAGTTGCGAGTCTTATACTTTTGGCCAACAAAGTCGAACTAGCCACCAAAGGGCTGACCGCAGAGAGCGTGGCTGAGCAAAACCTGATCCAGGAAAAATTCCTGGAAATAGAGCGCAATATCAATAAATCATTTTCGAAATATTCTAATCAATATATCGCTACAGTGAAGCACCTTGTTAGTGATGAGCTCCAGCTTTTGAATTGCTCTATTTTGGATGCTTTGAGCTTTTTCCAAAAGAACACAAGAGCTTCCATTCAAAGTTGTTTGGATCAAATTCCGCTAATAATTCGCGAAGTATTGTTAAATAATGAGATGCTATTGAGCCTTTCAGATAAAATACAGGCGGTTGGCGAGGACTTTTTTGTTGCCAAAGATGCCCAAATCACTGCTTGGAACACGTTTAGCAGAAATTTTCTCGACACCTTAGAAGAGCGCCTACCAACAACTCAAACCCTTGAGGCGAACATTATGGCAACGATTGCTGCAAACACTGAAACACTGGCTAATATAGAGCAGAAAATAGAACAATCTGGAGGAACTCAGTCCACGCAGACTGACTCTACAAAAACGCAAATTTTAAATGAAATAGCACAGAGTTCTGAGGACATACAAACGTCTCAGCAGCAGATAATGACGGAACTCATCAACAAAACCACGCAAATTATGGAATTGTTTGAGCGAAAAATTGAGCAATTGTCCGATGAACTAAACAGACACACCACTCTGATTATCCATGGCGACACGTCGTACGGAACTGGAAGTTCCTCAAGAGTTGCAGATGCGGAAGCGCTGTGGCAGGAGTTTGGTGATGAGGCAGAGGGAATGCGTGCGGCTTGCGCTCGTGGCATGTTGGATCCTGTACGCCTGCTGCTTCCGTCGCACTCATCGGCATCGCCCGGCTCGATTGCGGCGGTTATTGAGGCGCAGGCGGATTTGGCGGACGCGCAGGCAGCGCTGGCGGCCGCTCAGGCGGCATTGACGGAGGACGTCGCCAATGTGAAGGCGGAGCTGAAGGAGGAGATTAGCGTGGCCAAGGCGGCGTTGGAGGGGGATATCGCCGCTGCCAACACGGCGCTTACTGGAGAAATTACCAACGTCAAAACAGTGTTGAAAGATGGCATCGCAGCTTCTAATACGGCGCTGACGGAGGAGATT
>JAIRNW010000072.1 GCA_031257795.1 Holosporales bacterium
AACGAAGGTCTAAAAAATCTTTACTTCAGCGAGGATTGAGAGCAATGAACGGTATATTTGTTGGGACTTGTTTTGTACACCAATTGTGGGAGTTCTTGAGATGCGTTGGGTGTTGAGGGGGTACAGCGAAAACCTGGGCAATCGACAAAATCCTTGATGCGAAAGAACGCGATGTCTTTCAAACATTTGTCAAGTTGTTTGACGCAAATTTTTCGTGCGTAGGCCCTGGGTATTGTAGCATGGGGCTCAAGAAAAGGTCAAAATGTATAGACGCACATGAGTTTCGCCCCGGATTCGACGCAGAAAAGGCCAATTCAAATCATTATGTCAACGGATTCTAACAATGAACAGGTCTTTTGAGATTGTGCAACAATAGGTTAAACTCAGTTATGAACAGTTGGAGTCTGAAAATAAGGATCTCGATATTGGAAAGGAAATCACTATTTCAGGACACAACGATAAATCCCGAAAATGAAGATTGGGCCACCGCTGCGGCGCCGAAAGCTAGTGCATCCGCTAATTCCCCTCTAGCCGAGCTTCTGCGCCCTAAGAGTCTGGACGAGATCGTTGGAAAATTGGATTTTTCGGAAAGTAATCTTAAAAAACCACAGTCCATGATCTTTTGCGGCCCGCCGGGATCCGGGAAAACAACGCTCGCTCGAATTATCTCTGCAAAAAGCAACCTAAAGAGCGCCTCTTTGTCCGCCGTTACGTCTGGGACGTCAGACTTCCGCAACGTCTTCGATCTCGCCGATCGCGGAACGAAAATCGTGTTGGTCATCGACGAGATCCACCACCTCAACAAATCCCAACAAGACATCTTCCTGCCGCACATCGAAAACGGCAACATCGTCCTCATCGGCACCACAACAGAGAATCCCTCCTTTTCCTTGCGTCCTGCCCTTTTATCGCGCAGCAAAGTCGTGGTTTTTTCGCGCCTTTCAAATGATGACCTAATGTGTATTATTGCTAGGGCGGAAGCGCGTTTGGGGATTTCCTTTGGAATTACAGAGGAGGCAAAGCTGATGCTGTGCGATATCGCTGATGGAGACGCGCGCTATTTGCTGAATCGGCTCGAGGAGATGTTGCCGTTTTGCGCTGAGCACGCATCGACTACCTCACAGAATTCAGCTGAGCGCTCGCCGGATCCCGCCATGAGCTCACCTGAAAGGTCGTCGGATCCTTCACAGAATTCAGCGGGGAAAGCACCTCTATCCGCGGACGAACTGAGCGCGTTCATGTGTCGTAAACCCAAGGCTTATGGCAAAAACACCGACGAGCACTACAATCTTATAAGCGCCCTGCACAAATCCATGCGCGGATCCGACGTGGACGCGGCGCTGTACTGGCTGTCTCGGATGTTACGCGCAGGGGAGGAGCCGCTGTATATCGCTCGGCGCGTTGTGAGGGCGGCGATCGAAGACGTGGGAACGGCGGATCCGCAGGCGCTGGTGGTGGCGATGGCGGCCGTTGAGGCGTATCGCTTTTTGGGGACGCCGGAGGGGGAGCTAGCGATAGCTCAGGCGGTTGCTTATGTTGCCACTGCGCCGAAGTCTAACGCGGTGTATAAGGCGTACAACGAGGCGAACGATTATGTGAATAAAACGGGAACGCTTCCTCCGCCGATGCACGCGGTGAACGCGCCGACGAAGCTCATGAAGGAGATGGGATACGGGGATGGGTATGTGTATGACCACGACGCCCCAAACTCCTTTTCCGGACAAAACTACTTTCCTGGCGCGCGGCAGAAGTTTTACCGTCCAAACGATTGCGGATTCGAGAGGGAGATCAAGCGGAGGGTGGCTTGGTGGGAGGAGCGGCGGTGTAACGGCGAAGATAAAAGTTAATACACCATTTCTTAATATATTTTTGGCAGAATCTTCGTAGTCAACTACAGAAATGTACGGATTCTTGGAAATTGGAGGATGATATGATGAGGGGAATTTTAGGCTTGTGCATTGGTATTGGGTTGGCCTTTGCAAATTGCGCAACAGTGTCTGCGTCTAGGGCTAGCAAAGGGCAGCCAGCTGAGGAAAGGCGGGTAGCTGTCCCCGGTGTAGAAGGGCAGCTGGTCGCCCATAGGAGAGAAGGAATTTTAGAGGGCTTAGAATCTCTTGTAGTTGCGTTGCAGGCAGGAGGCGACGCGTTATACAATAAGGCGGCCTGGGAGGGCGTGAAGCGATTGGAGCAGGAGGTTAAAGACGGTAAGGCACTTGTTGATATTGGAGATAAAATTATTGCAGCAGCGACGGAAGGTGTTGTGCGAGGATCAATCATAGAGTATGACATTTCGGATTTTAACAGAGCTAAGGCTGATTTTTGTGCTATGGAAGATAGGCTGCGAAAAACCATTAATGCCATGGCAGATGATGCGCAGGCGCGAGATGGCTTTATTTCACACACAAAAGATAACGTAGAATATGCACAATCAGTAAAGAGTCGTCTCGCTCAATACAGCATCCATGTATTTTTTTCAGTAGTCAGTGTCAAGAGAGGCATTAGCGGTTGTAGACAACTTTTTGAGCAAATCGATAGAATTTTGGGTGATCTACCGTGCGATTACAAACTTCCCGATAGCATTTCGAGCCAATTGACTG
>JAIRNW010000002.1 GCA_031257795.1 Holosporales bacterium
TTTGGGAAGGAGACACGGAGCACAGAAGCGGAGCGTACTTAGATGTACGTGAGCATTCGAGCACCGGATCGACGTACCCAAAAACTGATTTTGAAGAGTTTGGAAAGAGGTCCAATGAAACGTTTTCTTTGTTGCGCTCAGAATATCAAACACGTGTACGGACTCACACAATTTTGTACAGTATGCTGCGTGCAGTTAAGTCATCTTAAATCGCGCCTCTTTTGTGGACTGGGGATACGACGCGTCCACTTCAAGCAGACATAGGCTCGTCGGACAGTATAGAGAGCGTCTTAACAATCATCCGTATCTCAGACTTCAATTCCAGCACCATCTGTTTCCGTCCTTCGATCAACTCCTCCAGCACCTTACTCTGCACACTTTTCAACCCAGAAATCTCGCGCGATGCATCCAGGCGCCCAACAGCCTCATCAATAGAGACATGTATTTTCTCAAGCGTCTTATGAAGACCAAGCACCATCTCGCGACACTCAGACAAAAAATTCTCCTTATCAAAGGAATTTTTCCCCAGTTCGTTCGTAATTTCCTGCATCATATTGACAACCGAAAAGCGGTTCTCCTCAGTCCTCTTCATTTTGTCGCTCACAGCATTGATCACCTCAACTGTTTGCTCCAGCAGCGCCCACACATATGCAGGGCCGTTTGAGGAGTTTTGCGTTGAAGAATTAAGCTCGTAAAGTTTCGTGCGCTGGAAAAGCTCATTCTCCAGCGAATCGAAAAATTCCTTTTCGCCTTTGCTCTGCACTAAATCAAGTAGCCCCAAGATCAGAGAGCCCACAAGCCCAAAGATAGACGAGCTGAACGCCACTCCCATTCCCGACAGAGGCGATCTGATGCCGTCCACCAGCCTGTTGAACGAGCCCTCGTCGAAACTGCCGACCGCAAGGCTATTCATTGTTTTAGAGATGGAGCCTACTGTTTGCGTTAAGCCCAAAAACGTCCCGAGCAGGCCAAGAAGAATCAACAAACCGACCAAATACCTGAGGATCGCGTGTCTGGCGCTCAAGCGACGCTCGACACTGGCTAAAACGGTCTGCGACTCATCTGCAGAGAAAAATGGGCGGAACTCCCCTCGTTGGCCAGTTAGGAATTTGTGCAAGAGGCTGGTTTCATCGCTTGGGACGTTCGCGTTTGAGACGAAGGCGGCTAAAAAGTCTTTGTCTGTGTTTAGCAAACGTGTGTTTGTCACGGGGAAAATAAGGCCGATGAAAAAGCAAGACACAATAATCGCGTTTATTGCTGGGTTATACATGAATACTGGCAAAAATATTTTGTAGCACGCGGCGAAAGCGAAGGCAATACTGACTGCTACAAACAACATTTTGTTTCTTACTGGTGAAAAAGCCGGCATTTTCTTTGATACTATAGACCTAACCATACGCAGACTCTAATATAGTGAGAGCAAAAAGTCCATTGTGCCAAGCCATAAAAAGGTTTGTGGGTTCGTCACTTCGGTGCTCGGCTCGAGTAGTATGTTAAGTACAGCTCTTCGCCTGCGCTTCGAGGCTCCTGCCCACAAAGTTTTTTATGACTTGCCCCCCCAACCGCAAAATTTGTGGGTTCGTCGATCCGTTACTGTTATCCACAATGGACCTCTTTCCAAACTCTTCAAAATCAATTTTTGGGTACGTCGATCCGGTGCTCGAATGCTCACGTACATCTATACATTTCGAACATGAAAACCAGGATTTTTTCGACTCGTAGACCGCGATTCACCTAGGAAAAATTCCTGAGGGTCAGGAGAGATGAGTATAAGTACGCTCCGCTTCTGTGCTCCGTGTCTCCTTCCCAAAATTCTGATTTTGAAGGTTTCGAAAGAGGTCCAATCATGTCAACAGACTTAAATTCTAATGAAACGGGCGAGCTCTAGCTTTCCTTCCAGCGGTTTAGTCCCAAGCCATGTATCAAACCCAAGAAAGAGTTCCTTCCCCAAAACCAACTGTTTCTTGGAGCTAGGGCTAATCGCCGCAAAAAATTTACATCGTATAAAAACAGGAACGTACATCCTGCACAAATGCAGGAGGTTCCTCAATTTCGCCGTCATTTTATGTGGATTGAGCTTCTGATATTCGTGGAGATTTTCCTCCATAATGGCTATGTGAATTATGGAACTTTGCCGCCACGCCCTGTTACCTAAGGCCGTATCTTTCCCCAATGTAAACAAATTCCCATTATTTTCTCCTAATCTGGTGATGTCTTGCGGTCCTAGCTCGAAGAACGCCCCCAAAAACTCCGTGATCTGCACGCGTGTTTTCAGGAAATGCTGAAGCATTTGTTTCAGAGATTGGGTTGCCCTTGTTCTTTTCCAAAACAAGCTCTTATACATGATAGAGTATACACACAGGCGCTGAAAGTTTATAGATTCGTTAATGTCACAATTCTGTTGTTTTGGGGACTGATTGGATAGCTCTGAGCTTGCGCGTCGAGACACCTGTCCGAAATTCTTTTTGTGGCTTGGCACATCTTCGGCGGTAATCCCGCCAAACGCCTGCAGAATCTGCCCAATATCGCTTTTGTCCGGTGTCCAGGGCGAAATCCCCGGCGTGTGACAGGAGATTTCGTAGAGCAAAGATATTAGGCGATTGTTGAAAATATCCAGAAATGCCGCAAACGCCTTATTCCCAGAGCGTGAGCTCCTGAAAACCCTTTCCGTGTACACAAGAGGCAGTGGCCCTTGTATTCCGGCGATTCCCAGGAAATTTGTCCAGACGGTGAACCTGAAAGAGGCGAGTTGAGGGAGCTGATTCGCGTCGGGGATGCCTGTTTTTTGTGGCGCCGCCAGCGTAGGAGGGAGGTCACCGTGTATTTCTATAGCAGAGACGTCGGCATTTGGAACTTTATAAAGAACGCTGCTTCTGAAGTATAGGCTAGAATCTACGTGCTTTCCAACCCCAAAATCTTTTTGTGAATGGGTATGTAAATTAAAATCCGCATGATTTTCCGCTCCCAATTCTTTTTGTGCCCTGGCAAAACTCTTTAAGAGCTGAACCACTTTCACAAACTCATACTGCTGAGTATTTTTGAATAGATCTTTGATAAGCGGGATATTCCTTTTGGTTTGCATAAAGCTCTTTATCGGTTTTTGCTATAAGATGATACCGCATTAGGCGTTATACGCCATAACTAAAGCAATCTAGAGAGCAGTTTTTCTATTGCTTCTTCTTACGTTTTTGCAATATCATGCGAAAGAGGTTTCTCTTCTGTAAATATAGGGTGTAATATGGCCGTACCTAAGAAAAAGACATCAAAATCTCGCAGAAACATGCGGCGTTCGCACGACGGCTTGCGTGGGATTGGCGTTGTGGAGTGTCCGAATTGTGGGGCTTTCAAGCGTCCGCATCATTGTTGTGCGTCCTGTGGCTTCTACAATGATATCAGTATCATTTCAAAAACTGAGAAGGACAGCGAGACAGAGTAGCCGTGCAACAAATTTTTACGTCAACGAGAGTTGTGGGCAGGAGTCACGCAGCGCAGAAGCGCGGCGTACTTGTGGTACGTGAGCATTCGAGCAGCGGATCGACGAGCACACAAACTTTTTGTGGCTGGGTAAAGGGGTTGTAGATGGTTACTATCGCCGTCGATGCCATGGGTGGAGACTTCGGCCACGCCGTCACAGTTGACGGAGCGCGCCTCGCCCTCGATTTGCTACGAAAAAGCGGAATCCTCTCGAAAGAGATGTTGCGCTTTTTGTTTTTTGGCGATGGCGACAAAATATCAGAGGAATTGAAAAAACACATCGAAGTCGCTGAAATCACGGAAATTGTCCACGCCGACGTTATCGTAACCAACGAGATGAAGCCTATAGACGCGATGCGGCACAGGCACGACTCCAACCTCGGCCTCGCCATAGACGCCGTGGCACGCGGGCGAGCGGATGCCGTCGTTTCTGCCGCCAACACCGGGGCGTACATCGCGTTGGCAAAAACAATTTTAGGAACATTGCCGTTTGTTGAGAGGCCGGCGATCCCAGCTGTGATGCCGCACGTCAACGGGAAGTCTATCGTTTTGGATTTAGGGGCAAACCTGGAGTGCTCTGCTGAAAGGCTGGTTCAGTTCGCGCTGATGGGGGAGTCTTTTGCGCGCTCTTTGCTCAAGAAGGAGTCGCCGTCCGTTGGCTTGCTGAACGTTGGGGCGGAGGAGATGAAGGGGCACGCCACCGTGCAGACCGCGGGGAGATTGCTACACAACATAAGCAAACACACCAGCACCGCAGATGGAGAAGCCCACACTAAAGAAAAAGAGTCGTTAGCGCATTCATACTTTAATTTTCACGGCTTTATCGAAGGAAACGACATCTTCAGGGGAGTCACTGACGTTGTAGTCACCGACGGCTTCTCCGGAAATATCGCGCTGAAGGCTATCGAAGGCGTGATTTGGTTTTTCTTCAAGCTCCTCAAAGATTCAATGAAAGACTCGCTCGTCAGCAAGCTCGTTGGCTTAACGGTGCTTCCGACGTTACGAAAGATAAAAAAAACCATAGACCCGCGTTTGTATAATGGCGCGGTTTTGCTTGGTTTGAAAAAAATTGCCGTCAAAAGCCACGGCGGAGCAGACTCATTTGGATTCGCGCAAGCCATTAAGGTTGGCGTCCAGATGGTGCAGTCTAGTTTCTTAGAGGATGTTGAGAAAAGACTACAATTACTTCCAGAAATTCAGTAGAGTTCGACATCATTCGCGCAGCAAAAGAATTTTGTGTTTACGTCCAGGATTATTGGGTGCGGCCACTGCTTCCCGAAAAAAATTGTTACAAACGATGATTTGGCCAAAATCGTTGATACCAACGACGAATGGATATTCAGCAGAACCGGCATAAAAGAGAGGCGCATTGCCGGAGCAAACGAGTCCACAGCCTCGTTAGGCGCAGAAGCCGCAATGATGGCGCTGAGGGCGGCCGGCGAGAGGCCGGAGGATGTGGAGGCCATCATCCTCGCGACAACAACCCCAGATCATCCAATGCCAGCAACTGCAACGAAGATCCAAGCGATGATCGGGGCGTCGCGCGCGTTTGCATTCGATGTGCAGGCGGTCTGTTCCGGTTTTATTTATGCGCTCTCGATAGCGGACGGCTTGATTCGGGGGCTTGGGAAGAGGGGCAGCGTGCTGGTCATCGGCGCGGAAGTCATGTCTAGGGTTGTGGATTGGAAAGACCGCTCAACTTGCGTGTTGTTTGGAGATGGGGCTGGAGCCGTTTTGCTTAAGGGAAGCGAAGAGCGTGCCGACGGCGGCCGGTGCGGAATTCTCTCCACGCACCTTTTTTCGGATGGAACTTTCTACGATTCGTTGTTTGTTGACCGCGAATCAAGTGCGCCGGAAGGCCGTGGTGCTATAGAGTCCGCTGACCGCGAATCAAGTGCGCCTAACAATCATGGCACTATAAAAATGAACGGGCGCACAGTCTTCACGATAGCAATAGAAAAGATGACGGAGGTCGCGGCTTTGGCTCTAGCCGAGAATTCCCTGTCCATAAATGATATTGACTGGCTAGTTGTTCATCAGGCCAACAAAAGGATAATAGACGTTGTTGTGGAGCGCTTGGGAATATACCAAGTCACCGAAAGAATTGATGGCAGGAGACACGTCGCGCAGGCGCCGAGCTGTACTCAACGTACTGCTCAAGCCGAGCAACGAATCGACGAACCAGCAAACTTTCGGGGGCTGGATACCGAGAAAGTGATTGTGACACTAGAATCCTTTGCAAACACCGGAGCCGCAACCATTCCAACAACTCTATCAATTGCGCATAACGACGGCCGCTTGAAAGCGGGCGACCTCATACTAATGGTTGCAATGGGTGGCGGATTCACATGGGGGGCTGCCGTGGTGAGACTATAGATGTCGCTGAAGTCTCTTTTAGGTTCCTTCAAAGTCTTTTTGGCCCCTATGGCCGGGGTCACGGATTACCCTTTCAGGCAGATCGCGCGCAAGTTCGGGCACGTGATTGTGTGCTCTGAAATGATCGCGAGTCGCGCGGTTTTAGAGGCGCTAAAAAACAATAAAGTAAGGAGGAGGCTGCATTTTTTTGACGCGACGCGAGAGGCCCCTCCAGTGTCTCTTCAGCTCGTCGGCTACGACCCATACATTATGGCAGAAGCGGCAAAATTTAATGAGCAGCTTGGGGCAAGCATAATCGATATAAACATGGGGTGTCCGGTTAAAAAGGTTGTTAATACTGAGGCGGGGGCGGCCCTCATGAAAAACGAGCTTTTAGCCGGGAAGATCATTGAAGCCGTTGCGAAAGCGGTGAGCGCGCCAGTTACTGTGAAGATGCGTCTGGGCTGGGATTCCAAAAGCATCAACGCCTCCACTCTCGCTAAAATCGCCGAATCTGCAGGCGCGCAGGGCGTGATTGTGCATGGGCGCACTCGCGCGCAGTTTTATGAGGGGAAGGCGGATTGGCTGGAAATTCGGAGGGTGAAGGAGAGCGTGAGCATTCCTGTGATCGGGAACGGAGACATTCTTTCCGCCGCAGACGCAAAGGAACGGCTTGAGGCAAGCGGCGTGAACACGGTGATGATCGGGAGAGGGGCGCTAGGGAGGCCGTGGATTTGCGGGGAGGTCCAGAGGAGGCTGGATTGTGATGCAACTGTGGTAAGTACTTATAACGGTGTTGTGCTGCAGCATCTGCGCCTCATGATAGAAGAATACGGGAAGGAACGGGGCGTTCTGATGGCAAGGAAGCATTTAAGTTGGTATAGCAGAGAAATGCCCGGCGCCGCACATTTTAGGAATACGGTCAACTCGCTGAGGGATTACGACGAGCTGCTTAGGGTTACTGAGGAGTTCTTCGGCTTGCACGGGGTCTGACTATAACCCAGTCCACAGGAGTTTGCCGTATTGAGAGGCTGATCATTTCTGTAAGGCTGCGATCCCAGTGGTTTGGAATAAATGGTTTATTCGGCTCCTGTCTTCGCGCTGGCTATCATCATTTCGATCATATCGAAGTATGATAAGCCGACGTTGCGCGCTATGTCTGGTACGATCGACACCGCCGTCAACCCTGGTTGCGAATTTATTTCTAGCAAGTAAATTTGTTGCCCAGTTGGAATAGATTTTTCGTTTTGAGGCTCGGCATGCCCCCGGGCACAAAAAGAGTTGTGAGCAGGAAACACGTCGCGCAGGCGCTGAGCTGTACCTAACATACTGCTCGAGTCAAACAACGCGTCAACGCCCCCACAACCTTTTTGTGACCGGGGACACTCCCCGTAGATGAACTCGGCCCGCACCACGCCCCTACACTCCAACCTCTCGAAAGCCTTTTCAGACTGCCTCAGCATCGATTCGCACACGTCCTGCGGAGCGCGCGCCGGGAAAATGTGTTCCGTTGCCCCCGCCGTATACTTCGCCCTATAATCGAAGAACTCACTGCTTGGGCGGATCTCCAGCGCGCCGAGCGCCTTCCCATTGATCACTGCAACCTGGATCTCCTGCCCTGTTACGTACCTCTCGACCAGCACGTGAGGCCCCCATTGCCACTGCGCAATCGCCTTTTGCAAGTCATCTTGGTTGTGAATTATGCTGACACCGACGCTGGAGCCTTCGTTGCGTGGCTTGATTACGTATGGGAAATCAAATGAGGCTCCGTCGCGGCTGAGCTTGTCTGGTGGTAAAACCTCCCATTCAGGAGACAAAATGCCGTCTCTCTCTAAGAGGAGCTTTGTGAGCACTTTGTCCATCGTGACGGCGGAAGACGTCATGCCGGATGAGGTGTATGGGATGCCCAAGACGTCCAGAAGTCCCTGCAAAATCCCGTCTTCCGCGCCTTGCCCGTGGATCCCGAGGAAGGCTACGTCTGGAGAGGCGGCGGTGAGCTCTGAAATGAATTTGATAAGGTCTTTTTGGAAGTCTATAATGCAAGCTTCGTATTTATCCGAGCCATATTGCTGCAGGGCCCCTAACACAGACTGAGCCGTGTTCAAAGAGATCTCCCGTTCCGCCGACCAGCCCCCGGTTATTATTGCGACCTTCACCATGATTAAAATTTGTTGACTTGGTTATATGCTGTATCTCTTCCTAATACTCTCCACAGACTGCTCATCCGCGACATCCCTTACGGGCTCTCCGCCCCCTTCCTGGGCATTCTCCTCACTCTGCGAAGTCTTACCCTTTTTATCCAAGAAAATCACGCTTTCCTGCGGCAACTCGCGCACAAACCTAGACGGAACCGACATTTGCCAACCGCTCGCGTTTGTTTTCCTGTGCGAGCAATAGCTGATAAACACATTGTCTTTGGCTCTTGTTAAGCCGACGTAAGCGAGCCTGCGCTCCTCCTCGAGTCCGGAAACCCCGCCTTCAACCAGAGTCTTCTGATTCGGGAACAGCCCCTCCTCCCAGCCGACCAAGAAGACGGCCCTGAACTCGAGCCCCTTTGCGGCGTGAATCGTCATTATGTTGACCACGCCCGTAACGCTCGGCTCCACTTTTTCTGTCATCAGCTCAACATGAGCAACAAAATCGTTCAAGGAATCAAAATCAGAAATAGCGCTGATCAGCTCCTTTATGTTGTCCAAGCGAGCGAGGGCCTCAGCGGACTTTTCCTGCTTCCACATTGCAATATAGCCCGATTTCTCGAGCAATGTCTTCACCACAGTGGCTGGCGGCGTGTGCTCCAGCAGGATCCGACACTCCCCAACCATAGACAAAAACGCGCTTATCGCCTGCGAGGCTTTCCCGCGCGTGCTGGCCGCGTACTTTTGCGCCGCCTCGGCAAGGGAAATATTCTCGTCTTGGGCCATTAAATGGGCTTTATGTATGGTGACTTCGCCAATACTGCGCTTTGGAACATTTATAATCCGCCCAAAACACAAGCTGTCTTTATTATCAATCAGAAACTTGATGTAGCCCAAAACATCCTTAACCTCTTGGCGCTCGTAGAATTTTGCTCCGCCAACCACGTTATACGGGATCCTCTGGCGCAGAAACCTCTCTTCGAACTCGCGCGTCTGAAAACTCGTACGCACCAACACGGCCATATCCCCGAAGCCCCAGCCTGCAGCGTGCAGCTTCTCGATCTCATTCCCCACGAACTTCGCCTCATCCTCGCTGTTCCAGGCGTGTTTTATGTGGATCAGGCTGCCGGCGCCACCCGCCGTCCACAGCGTTTTCCCGAAACGCTTGGTGTTGTTTTGTATCAGAACCCCCGAGACATTCAGAATATTCCCAGTTGAACGATAGTTTTGCTCGAGGCGGATCACCTTTGAGTTTTCGAAATCCTTCTCGAAGCGCAGGATATTTCCAACGTCCGCCCCGCGCCAGCCGTATATGGCCTGGTCGTCATCTCCAACGCAGCATATGTTCTTTTTCTCGGAAACCAGCTCTTTTAGCCACATGTACTGAGACGAGTTTGTGTCCTGATACTCGTCAACCAAAATATATTTGAATTGCTCGTGGTATTTCTTACGGATCTCCTCGCAATTTTTCAGGAGCTTTATGCAGTAAATGATCAGATCCCCAAAGTCCAAAGCCTTCAGGATGCGCAGGCGCTCCTGGTACTCTTTGTACACTTTTCTTGAAAGGGTCTCGACCGGCCCCATCGCGAGGCCAAGCTGATTTGGGAGCAGCCCTCTGTCCTTCCACTTCCTTATGAAATTCATAACAACTTTCACGTTGTTTTGTTTTTCATCGGCGTCGAACATTTTCACGATATTGCGGATGAGGCGCACTTGGTCATCGTCGTCGACAATGGAAAAGTTGGATTCGATGTCTATGTTTGTTCCGTGCTCACGCAGGAGGCGAACCGACATCGAGTGAAACGTCCCAAGCCACATATTCCCAACATCCGCGTCGACCAACTCGGCCACGCGCTGCCTCATTTCAAAGGCGGCTTTGTTGGTAAATGTGACGGCCAAGATTTCGCTGGAGTCGGCGAGATGCGACTCCAGTATGTGCGCAATTCGCGAAACAATGACTGTTGTTTTCCCTGTACCTGCTCCGGCTAGCACCAAAAGTGGGCCTTCGGTTGTTGAAACAGCCTCAAGCTGCTGTGCATTCAGCCCATCCAGGACAGTCGGAATTTTTAACGCATTGTGCATACTTTATCTTGCCTCATAATTATATACCAAATCACAAAAAGAGCCGTGGGCAGGCGCCTCGAAGAACCGTACTGCTCAATCCGAACCCCGAAGCTACCGAACAACAAACTTTTTGTGACTGGGAGCGCTTCATTTCGTGGATTCTGCTTCCGGATTAAGTCCAAAATTCCCGAACTTCTTCCCAAACTTGCTGAGCTGCCCACCTGTGTCAACCAACCTTTTACCCCCTCCAATCCAAGCTGGATGAGACTTCGGATCAATATCTAAACTTATAGTTGCTCCTTCTTTCCCAAAGGTGCTTCTGGTCTCGAACTCCGTGGCATCCGTCATTACGACCTTGATCTTATGGTAGTCCGGGTGTATCCCATCTCTCATACAATTCCTCCTCTTCTCTACCGCAACAGAGTTATCGTACAAAATATTTCGAAGCGATGCAATCCCCCAATAATTTTAGGAATTTTGAACACGTTGACATAAGATTTAAATTGAGGATTTTTCAGGAGAAACGTAGCGCAGAAGCGTAGTGTACTAAACGTACATGAGTTTCGAACCGGCTTCGATGCAGAAAAGACCAATTTAAATCATTATGTCAACAGGTTCTAAGATGCCAAAAGAATTCGTCGGGGCCATGCCTGTACGTTTAAAGGAAGTTGATACGCACTTTGACGGCGTGGGGTTATGTGTTAGAATCACTCTTGTGTTTTAGAGGGATTTGGAAAAAACGGATGAAGGTTGTACTGTTGGAAAGGGTTGTGAACCTGGGCTTTATTGGCGATATTGTTTCTGTGAAGGATGGATATGGAAGAAATTTCTTAATTCCGCAGAAAAAGGCTCTCAGAGCGACCAAAGAGAATGTCGCGTATTTTAACGAACAAAAGGTGCACATAGAGGCCGACAACGCGAGGAAAAAGCAAGACGCGGAGCGGATCGCCGAGAAGATGGCGGGGCTGAGCGTTGGCATAATCAGACAGGCTGGAGAGTTCGGACGGCTGTTTGGGTCCGTCAGGAATTCCGACATTGCCCAGGCGATCGGGGAGAGCGGGTTCACTGTGCAGAAAGGTCAAGTTCGGCTCGATACTCATATCAAGACGCTTGGGGCGTATAAGGTACAGATCGTGTTGCATCCGGACGTGAGCGTTGATGTTGGGGTTATCGTGGCGCAATCAAAGGATGAGATCGACGCAATCGCGCGCGGGGAGACTCCTGGGGACGACGACGCCAATACCAAGCAGATCGAGCGAAAGGGCAAGAAACACTCGGCCAGGGCCAGAGAGGACGAAATAGAGGGAGATGAGGATCTTGAGACTCTAGACTTAATATAATTAATTGTGTCGCCAAGCTGCGTCGACGTACTTTGAGTCGAGCAACTTCTGGCTCCCGGCAAAGTCGCAGACTTTGTTGTGGTGCCGTTCAACGAACTCGCAAACTTTTGGTGGCTGTGTATAATGCGACGAATATATTATCAATATAAGACTGTAGGCCAAAGCCTAAGGGAGGTCGTGGCTCCCATATGTAAGCGACAGGGCTTCTTCCGGGCAGAGTTGCTTTTAGACTGGGAGAAGATCGTGGGCGCTGATTTCGCCGTATGCAAGCCCGTACGGCTCTCTCCTGGATCTTTTAAGGGGGGGAGCGTTCTGTACGTGTCAGCGCCACAGGCCGTCGCTGTTCAGATGGTCTATTTAGTGCCAGTAATTTTGGAGAGAATACGGATGTATTTCGGAACGAATACGATCTCAGAAATTAAATTTATTAACCGTTGGCGTCTGTAGTGAGTAAGAAACCTTCAGGATCAGATCTTTGTGAAAAAGGCGCGGCGAAGTGCGGAAGCGCAGCGCTCTCTGGCGTTTGCCCACATTCAGGCAATGATGTGACTCCACAAGAGGCTGCCCCTGATGGTCCGCGAAAAAAAACAGACGACGTAACGCTAGAAAAAGTTGTGTATGGGGTGCTTGAAAAGTATTTCAACAAATTGCAAGGAGAGCTTCCTCATCCGGGGCTATATAAGAGGGTGATCCGAGAGGTAGAACGCCCGCTTTTCTTCCTGACACTTAAGGCGGCTTCTGGCAATCAACAACTCGCGGCCGCGATTCTTGGCATAAACCGTAATACACTGCGAAAAAAAATGATCGACGTTTCTAAAAACAAGGCACGCTCGGCAAATCTGAAGGTGGTCGCGGAGAAGATCAACAAAAACGCGAAGAGTTGAGCGCCACCAGTCATAAAAAGTTGGTGTGTTCGCTTGGGCAGCCTACCATAAGGCCTGCGACTTTGCCGGGAGCCCGAAGCTTCGGCAAGAGCAGTACGTTTACACCGCCCTTCAAAAAATAGCAACTCGCAATATAATTTTTCAGAACCCGTTGACAGTCGGCTTGGTCGACGAGCATGCGAACTTTTTGCTGCGTAGGGTATCGCTATATCTCAGAAAAACACTCGTACAACGGCAAAAAAGTGTTTGAAATAATCCAGATTATAAACAAGCCAGCCAACAGCAGTAGCAACGGAGACAGCCTTTCAAAGAAAGCATCAATCCTCTGATTTAGCTGCTCGTATTCAAACTTCGCGCTGTGCGCCAGCATCTCCCCCATCTGCCCAGAAGACTCTCCAACCTGAACAAAACTCTGCAAACTCGGCAAGTGCATGTTTTCATTTTGCAGCGCCTTAGAAAAAGGGATGCCGCTCAGTATTGCTTGCTCGACTCTGCCAATTTTTCCCTTCAAGGCCGAGCTTTTTTGCGATATTTGAAGGGCCTCGCGCACGGTCCCCCCAGATAATAAAATGGTCGCAAATAACTGCACCCACAAAATCATATTCCTTTTTTCAACAAAAGAATTCCACATAACCTTTTTAAGAAAAACGACCACACAAACAGCAAAACCCGCAACGAACACGCAAAAAATTGTGAAATTCGTTGTAGATAATGCGCCTGACGGCAACACAGCGAGGTCTCGGTGCTCTAATATGCCGACGAGCACATCAGAAGCCGTTATTAATAGGCGTTGGCTAAAATTTAATTGCCCAGAACTCAACAAAAAGTCTTTAGCAACGGGGACCATGTGTCTCAGGATAATGAAAATTAAAGCCGCCAGCGCAACGAAAACGCAACAAGGGTAAAACACGGCTTTTTTCACTTTTTTCTGGAGATTGTTTTGTAATAGCAAAAAGTCGTATATGGTTTTGCTTGCCTCTTCGAGCGTTCCGGCCTTTTCTGCGCTATGGCAACACATCAAAATAAAATCAGGAAACAGGTGCGGGTGTTTTGATAATGCGCCAGAGAAATTGTCGCCAGCATGGATGCAAAAGATTATTTGCTGAAGAGCTTTCTTTATCAGTTTGTGTGTCGTGGTTTTATTTAGAGTTCGTAGAGCCTCAATCAGAGGAATTTTTTGATTCAGTAAAAGGGTGAGATTTTTAAAAAATAGCAAAACTGCTGCGTCTAAAAGCTTTTTGTTAGTATACGCGAACCGATTTCGTGAAACAGATCTTACGTGAATTGCGGCCAAATTGTCTTGCTTGAGCAGGGCCGCCACGTGAGCAGCGTCCCTCCCCTCAACAATCCCAGACCGCACCGTTCCTTGCGGGTCGACTGCTTTGTATCGAAACACCTCCATTTAACACGCAGAGCACACCATGTCACAAAAAGTTCGCGAGTTCGTCGCGCGGCGCCCCAACAAAGTCTGAGACTTTGTAGGGAGCCCGGTGATGCTCGAATGCTCACGTACCATAAGTACGCTGCGCTGCTGCGCTTCGAGGCTACTGCTACAAACTCTTTTTGTGACAGGGTACCGAACAGACGCCATTAGACACCTCCGCCCCTCACTGCATAGGCGGCGGATACTGCGGCATATTTGGCACCGGGGTTTGCTGATATTGCTGCTGCGGGAACTGCCCACCAACCGTAGGCTGAGCAAACTGCCCCGGTGCGGCGCCCATCTGGTTCCCTCCGAATTGCGCTGGCGCACCACCAGGCGCACCTTCGCCGGTGAAAACCCCTGGCTGGAAACCCTGGGGATTTTGACCCTGCTGCGCCTGCTGCTCTGTTGGCGACTCCTCCTCTTCTTCCTCTTTAGTGGCCGCCTTTGGAGCCGCCTTCTTTGGAGCCTTTTTCTTTACAGGTTTCACATTTTTCTTATTTTGCGGCTTACGGTTCTTTGCGGGGGCCTTGCCTGAATCGCCGGACAAATTATATTTTTTCCTACAAACAGCACAGATCCCAGAACCCTTCTCTCTAATAATACGGGCAATCTTCCTTTCCAGCTCGGCCTTCTGTTTTTGCAGCTCTGCTAAACTCTCTGCTGCCCCTTTTTGCATGAATTCCCTATATTTTTTACGAGCCTCAGGAACCTCCTTGGCAGCACGTAATTTTTGCACTTGCTCATCAGAAAGATTTTTCGCACGTTGCTGAGCATCTTTATCAAAATCTACATTCTTATTGCCACATCCTGACAGAGAGACAGCCAACGCCACGGCAACAGCCAAATACCCAGATCCCAAAAGTTTGCGAGTTTGTCGCCCCCGTTGCTCACCCAGAGCCGCACAGCCCTGCGCCCGCACATCAAGATTTTTACCAACAAATCTTTTTATAACTTGGTCTAGCAAACGTAACCTCCCCATTTCACCCCCAAATACCGCAATAAAACACTATCACCATTTACAGCCAGAGTAGTACAAACCCATCTACAATACAATACATGCACAAGAATATTGCCAAATAACACAGTCCCCGACAGTTTGCTGGTTCGTCGATCCATTGCTCGGCTTGAACAGTCCGTAAAGTTCAGTTGTGATTGGCGATAACGCGCGCAACCTCCTGCTTCGTCGTCAGCCCAATATCAGCTTTCGCGAGCCCGTCTTCGTACATGCTGCGGAAATTTTTTCTCAGCATGGCCTCGCGTAATACCGCCAGAGAAGCCTGCTCCGCGATTAGCAAATCCAGCTCAGCATCAATAACAACCGCTTCGGCTATGGCAAGGCGCCCTCTAAAACCAATGTCGTTGCACGACCTGCAAATACCGGCATTCTTCTCATGTATTGCATCACCAAAGGTTGGCGGGTTATTCCCATCTTTTGGAGCATCTTGATTACAGCTACCTCCGCCGCAAACAGTGCAAACCCTCCTCACCAACCGCTGCGACATCAGCAGCAACAGCTGCCCCGCAAGCAACGTCGGGCTCAGGCCCAGGTCATACAAGCGGTTTGGAATATGCAAAACATCATTAACATGCAGCGTAGACAAAACCAAGTGCCCAGTCATAGAGGCCCGCAGCGCAATTCTCGCCGTATCCTCATCGCGAATCTCGCCAACAAAAATCACATCCGGATCCTGCCTCAACACCGACCTAATCCCCGCCGCAAAGCTCAGCACCCCACTCGCACGAATCTCCGTTTGCCTCACATTTTTCAGCTGCGACTCCACCGGATCTTCGAGCGTCATGATATTCAGGGTTTCCGCGTCTAAAAGGGAACACAATGTGTATAACGTTGTTGTTTTCCCAGAGCCAGTTGGCCCACAAAGCAATATCAGGCCGTACGGAGCGTGGATCGCAACATTCAGCGCATCCACGATTTGCTGGCTGAACCCCAGCTCATCCAAAGACAAAACTTCGCGATTCTTATACAAAATCCTAATCACAACGCTTTCCCCAAACACTATTGGATGCGTTGACACGCGGAAATCGTAGAGGCAATTCGAGGGCAGGCAGTCGCGCTCTGCGGCGGGCGGCGACGCGTGATCCAACGAATATTTTCCGGCAGTTGTCGTGTGCCCACCAATTTCTTTCTCGAAGTGCCCAGACTGCGGGCGGCGCGACTCAGAAATATCGAGGTTCGCCAGCACTTTCAGGCGGACCAAAAAATTTTGCCAAACATTTTTGTGCAGGCTACAGGCCTGCTGCAGAAGGCCGTCCACGCGATACCGGACTTTCACCAAGAAGCGCTCGGGCTGGAAATGGATGTCAGAGGCGCGGTTGGCGATTGCTTGCTGCAAAATAAAATCCAAGAAATCGGCGATGTTGTGCGGGTTCTCGTTGATTGCCTCCAACATAGCGCTTATCTCATGGCGCCCAGCTTGTTCTTTGATGGGAGGTAGTTCTTTGAGTGGTGACATAACAGAACTTTCTTCTTTGATGCGCGGTATAGCCAGACCTTCTGGCTCTGAAAATTTCGTGTAGAGTGTGGTTTCTCCGGGTTCCTTCATATTCCTGGAATTTTTGAGAGAATCATACATTTTACGAAAATTTACGATTCCGGTTTTGCTGGCATAGAAAAACTGCAAGCGAGGCTGGTTCTGAAATTTCTCAGAAATTACGCGCAGCACCACATCTTTGAGAGGCAGATCTTCAGGGTCGTACATCGCGATCTTGATTGCTTGCGCATCGCAATGAAATACCGTGACGAGGCCGCTGCTCAGCGCTTCGCCGTCTATGTTACAAAAATTTACTCCATTCACAATATAGAAATTGATCCACGCATCTAGATTGACCTGTTTAAATCCAGTTATTTCAAATAAAACATCCGCAGCAGTTTCGGCGGAAACGAAACCCAACTTTACAAATATCTCATCTATTCTCTCGAGCGTTTCCTGCATCTCCTCCCGGGCTATCTGCACTTGATTGAGGGAAACTAGCCCGCGCTCTAGTAGTATTTTTTGAAAGGATGTGACGGTACTGGCAAGCATAGTAAAAACACAGCGGGAATCAAGATTAGACCTCTTTCCAAACTCTTCAAAATCAGTTTTTGGGTACGTCGATCCGGGGCTCGAATGCTCACGTACGTCTAAGTACGCTCCGCTTCTGTGCTCCGTGTCTCCTTCCCAAAATTCTGATTTTGAAGGTTTCGAAAGAGGTCCATTATACTTGTAGTATTACATATGAATAGGCCTGTTGCAAAAGCCTCAGAAGTTGCTTTTGGGGAAGAAGCCTCGAAGCGCAAAAGCGCAGCGTACTCAAACCCTAACCCCGCCTATTTTAGGGAATCTATTCCAAGCTTTTTAAAAAGTCCCATTGTTTTTTTCGGGATTTCAGATACATGCCACACATCATTAATCCTTATTTTATACATAGAT
>JAIRNW010000047.1 GCA_031257795.1 Holosporales bacterium
AGAATTTTGGGAAGGAGACACGGAGCACAGAAGCGGAGCGTACTTAGATGTACGTGAGTTTCGAACCGGATCGACGTACCCAAAAACTGATTTTGAAGAGTTTGGAAAGAGGTCCATTGGCGAACTGTTTGCAAACATTCGTTACGTTGACATAGCTGAGTAGTAACTGTTCGGTTTGCGTCGACGGTTCTTTTTGTGCCTCGGTTGTTTTATTTAGGTGTTTTTGGTTAGCGCTTCGATTTTTTCTAGAAGTAGCAATCCAGCCCCTGTGGAGGCCAGGCGTCTTCCGGCGTCGCTCATTTTTGCGAGTTGTGCTGTGTCTCTCATGAATTGCTTTATCGCGTTTCCTATGTACTCTGCTGGTTTGTTTTGGCCGAAGGTGGTTAGGCAGCATCCTTTTTTCGCGAAGAGGACGGCATTCGCTACTTGATCTCCGCTTGTCGTGTTTTCCAGTGGAACAATAATCAAAGGTTTCCCAGAAATCAGCGCCTCCGCGATACTTGTGGCGCCGCCGCGCGATATAACGAGGTGCGCCCAAGCTAGAGCCTCTCGCATATCGCTGAAGAACGGCGCTAGTTGGACGTTTACTAGCGTTTCGCGGAAATTGCCGTCCGTTTCATCTAATAGCTCTTCTCTAGTTTGTTGCCTTATTTTGAGGCGTCTCTGCTCTTCTTTTGAGAGCGTTTTGACGGCGGCGGGGATTATGTTTGAAAAGACGGCTGCCCCTTGGCTGCCCCCTATCACCAAAATGTGAAAGGGCTCTTGCAGAGCGGGCGGGATGTACGGAACATTGTATAGCTCATTAATTTCTTCGCGCACGGGATTGCCAACAAACATCGACTTGTCTTCCGGCAAGCCTGCCACCTCAGGAACTCCGGTTGCCACGCAAGACGCCATTTTGGCAAGAACGGCATTGGCCTTTCCTAAAGTGGCGTTGCTTTCGTGGATTACGGTTGGAATTCCTAGAAGTTGAGCTGCGAAGACTGGTGGAGCTGAAGGATAGCCGCCAAAGCCTATCACGACTCTTGGGCGCTCCTTGATAAATAGGAACAAATATTTTAAGCCTGCTAATAAGAGACTACAAAAGAAGGTGAAGCTCCCGGATTTGTTTTTGAGCGCGGCGACAAACACTTTATCAAAAACACCAATTTTAGACCATTTTTCGGCGCGCTCGTCTGTGCAAAGATATACAGTTTTCCCGGTATTCTTGATGATTTTGGCTAAGCTGAGTGCCGGGAAGAAATGCCCCCCGGTTCCGCCGGCCGCAAGAACATACACCGGATTACGACAAGTTCGCTGTTTTTCATTATCACTCATTGGACCTCTTTCGAAACCTTCAAAATCAGAATTTTGGGAAGGAGACACGGAGCACACAAGCGGAGCGTACTTAGATGTACGTGAGCATTCGAGCACCGGATCGACGTACCCAAAAACTGATATAGTTTGGAAAGAGGTCCATTATACCTCTTTCCAATCCGCCCGTGTTCTTCGCTTTAGCAAAATCATAGCCCCGAATATTAGCATGAAAAAAGATAACCACTGACCAATTGTGAAGCCGTAGTAATGTGGTGCCTCCTTGAAAAAGTCTACAGCTATGCGTGATGCAGCGTAGCTGATAAGAAAAGTTGCAAAGAGCACTCCTTTCCCAAAAGTCACTTTTTGCGGGGAAAGCCTCAACATTAAGTTTAGCAGAGCGAATGTGAGGCCGCCCTCGCAAATAGCTTCGTAGATTTGTGTTGGGTGTCTTGGGACCGACGAGCCTCGGAAAATGACGCCAACCCATGAGGTTGTTGGGTGTCCGTAAAGCTCATTGTTGATGAAATTCGCCAGCCTACCAAGCAATAATCCAAGAGGAGCCGCCGTTGCGATGATGTCTGCGTATACCAGTGCGTACGCGGAGGCCTTTTCTTTGTGCCTTTTCCTGCAAAAAATCCACAGCGCCACAACCACTCCAATAAGAGCGCCGTGAAACGCCATGCCCCCTTCGCGGAAATCGAGAATGCTCCCGGGGTGCGTCAGGTAAAAGCGCGGTTCAAAAAATAGGACGTGCCCAAGGCGCCCTCCGATTATGATTGCAAGACATGCGATGTTGAAGAAGGTACCCACATCGCTCGTGCTTGTTTTCAAAAATTTTGCTTCCAGGCTTTTAACATAAAACAGCACCACGAGCATGCCGACCGCGTATGATAAGCCATACCAGTATACGTCAATCCCAAAAAGGCTGAACGCGACTGGAGAAATTGTTGAAGCGTCGAACATGCACCACCATCGTTAAGAAAGCAAAATACACCCTAGTCACAAAAGGAATTATTGGCAGATAACTCAGTCACAAAAAGAGTTGCAGGAGACTAGAAGCGACGAACACTCAAACTTTTTGTGGCTTGGGTTGGGCCTTGTCTGCCTGCTTGGTCTTCTTAGCCTTATAGTCCTCCACTGCCGATTTCACCGCACGCTCCGCCAAAACAGAGCAATGCAGCTTTATCGGCGGCAGTGCCAAAGAATCTGCGATTTCTGAGTTGCGCACTTTGAGCGCATCATCCACACTTTTCCCTTTTATTAAAGTTGTCACAAAAGACGAGGCCGCAATCGCAGATCCACAGCCGAAAGTCTTAAACTTTGCGTCTTCGATAATTCCGTCATCGGAAACCTTGATTTGCAGTTTCAGGACGTCACCACAAGCCGGCGCTCCAACAATCCCCGTTCCAACCGACTCATCAGATGCGTCCAAAGAGCCGGAATTTTGCGGCTTTTCACAGATATCCGTCACCTTAGTGCTGTATGGCATTTCATCACTCCAAAGGCAAAACCCACTATTCCAGCTCAAGATATCATAATGGTGAGAATCCGAAATAGATTTGTCTGCGCAATTTATACAATGAGAGTAGACGGAGAGCGTTCACGCTGCCGCCACTCCACAGAACCGTACGTGCCCTATTAAGGCATACGGCTACCGGAAAAGTCGCAGACTTTGTTCGGGCTCCGAGTTTGGGCGACGATCCAACGAACTCGCAAATTTTTGGGGACTGTGTATATAATTGTGTTATGAGAATAAACTCCATAACAATACTAGCTCTTTTGCAATTGTGTTCCATGCTGTTATCTTCTTGTCGTTATAGCGATTTATTTCGCTCTCCCGATAAGTCCCCTGAGCCCCCTAAGCCCGCTGAGCAAAGTTCCTCCGAAGCTCCCAAAAACAAAAAGCGGGAAAACAGTACTACAGTTAGCTACAGTTTCCCTGGTTATAGCTATGTTGATAGGAGTGCCGCTGAAGCAAGCAACGGACGGCAAAAAGTGTTTCCTCTGCACGAGGCCTGTTTGGATGGGGACGTGGAGGCGGCTAAGAAACTGATAGCTAGGGGACTTAATGTGAATCAAAAAAACGCCTTCGGTTCCACGCCGCTGTCCTACGCCATTTTGAAGCTTGACTACGAAATGATAGCGCTGCTGTTGGACAGAGGGGCGAGCCCAAACTGCGTGCTCACAACTGACGGGTTCACGCGTTCGGCTTTGGCAAACGCCATCTGGCACAATGATGAGTTGTTGGTTGAGGCGCTAATAAACGCCGGAGCGGATATAAACTTCAGGAGTGTTTTCGGGCAAACAGATGCGCACAGGATCGCTTCGTTTACCGCTGAAATGCTGAAGCAATTGATACAAGTCGGCCTTGATGTGAATATGCGCGACTTTGCCGGAAAAACGGCGTACGATTTCCTGACGCTTGCGCGGGTTCAGCAAGGGGAGGAGGTGGCTGATGAGATTGCGGAGGTTTTGAAGCAGTACACCCAGCAATAGGGGGCCTAGGCACAGAAGGTTGATGGTTCGTCGCCGCGATGCTTGAATGCTCACGTACCATAAGTACGCTGCGCTTCGTGGCTCCTGCTCTCAACTCTTTTTGTGACTGGTGTATGTGGTGAGGGTTATCTCAACCTTGGATTTTTGGTGATTGACGAATGAGTAGTAGACTTAATATAACAAAACAGAAACAAAAATCGTATAAGATGCTGTTTGTCGTTCTTTTGTGTCTTGCGCTGCTATGCTATGTGATATACCACCTATTGCACGGCAACCGCGGCTTACTCGCGCTGTTCGAAATCCAGAAGATCGTTAGCGTTGAAAGAGGGAAACTGAACGACTTGGAAAGTGAGGTCGCGCTTCTGGCACACAGGGTCGCGTTGCTGCGTCCTCAAAGTCTTGATAAGGACATGCTAGATGAACGGGTTAGGGATGTCCTAAACTTGGCACAGAGCACTGAAATTATTATCGATACGAACGAAATACTGCTCGAAGAAGATAAAGACTCCGGGTGAACCAACGTGAAATTGTAGATGAGCGTTTATACCAAGTCATCGAAAGAATTGAGGGCAGGAGACACGTCGCGTAGGCGCCGGGCTGTACTAAACGCCCTGCTCAAGCCGAGTACCGTCGGGCTCCAGGCAAAGTTGTAGACTTTGTTGGGTTAGCAGGGCCGACGAACTCACAAACTCTTTATGGCTGGATATAACTAAGGATGCTATAGATCTGCCCTGATGCCTCCCTCATTCCAGGCATTTCTAACTTTATTGAAAAAATTACGACACACTTCGAAACCATTCTTTGCTAATCTATACGATTCTGTGTTGCTTACTTTCTTTTGGAACTCCTTTTCGGCCATAGCTATTCTTTGGTAAAGTTCTGTTTTGTTTACTTCCTTTTTGAATTCACCAGCGGCTTTGCAAGCGTTCCCCCAAAGCTCACTTCCCGCTTCTAAAATTTTGTCACCCACCCCAGCAGCATGTTCAGGACAAAGCCATAAGTAGGCAACAACAGTCCCGCAACAAATTGCAATTGCTATTTCCTTCTTCTTCTTTTCCCAGAAATCACACAATTTTCCAGTTTTTTCGCTGTTTTGTTCATCTTTTTCAATGCCGCATGCGGGTTCCCAGCAATTAGGATTCTCCTGCGCCTGTACCATCTGATCCCGTTCGAACAGATTTCCTGTTTCCATACGATCAGTATGTCCACCATTTCCCCATGCGCTGCAATTTTGCGCACCAACGCAAACAAAAGCTATACCAATAAATAATATCTTCGAGAAACCCTTTAACATGTAAATCACACATTGCTAACAAACACACCGTATATACATAGGTTTATGTGGCCAGATTTCAACTGATAAATAGATTTTGTAACGCATGTACATTGAACCCTAACTCCGCCTAGAATTACCCCATTTTTGAAAAAAACTAGTCAGAAAGTGGCATATTTCTTCGTTTTAGTTCTTAATTTTTGTCCTAAAATAGACTACCTAATTAGGTAATAGGACAAACATAAACAGAAGGAAGACCATCATGAGTTTACCAGATTGGGCCGCCCAATTTAAGGAACCACGAACGGAAATAAA
>JAIRNW010000013.1 GCA_031257795.1 Holosporales bacterium
GTAAGTGGAGATGAAAAAATGCGTATGGAAGCCCAGACGCGCCAAGACGCTATCAATGACTACTACAGCGGAATTACCACAGCTGAGAGAAGAGGCAAAGCTGAAGGTCTCGCTGAAGGCGAATCTAAGAAAGCTCGAGAAAATGCGTTTGCAATGTTGGCAGACGGTGTTCCTGTGGGGAAGGTTAGTTTATATACAGGGCTGTCCATCGAAGAGGTCAAATCACTAAGTAGAACTTAAGCTCTTTTTGTGGTTGATCAACGTCTTCTCTGATCCGTCGACTCACGAAATCGTGAAAATTTCGCAACCAGAGCTGGTCACGCCTATGCTGTGTTCAAATTGTGCAGACAAGGAATGGTCTTTTGTTATTGCAGTCCAGCCATCCGACAAAACGCGCACCCCGCAGCCCCCAGCATTAACCATGGGCTCTATCGTAAAAAACATTCCTTCCTCTACCGTGACTGTATTGTCAGAGATAGAAAAGTGCGGGATCTGTGGATCTGCGTGAAAGACGCGTCCGATTCCGTGTCCGCAAAAATCCCGCACAACCGAAAAACCACGGCTTTTCACAAAATTTTGTATCAAGCATCCGATGTTTTGGGTCGTAATCCCTGGGCGCACGATCTCTATCCCGAGCATTAACGAATCATACGCAACGTCTATGAGCTTCCGGGCGGCGCTGGAAATCTCTCCAACAGTGAACATCCTGCTCGTATCGCCAAACCAACCATTCAAAACAACGGTTACGTCAATATTCAGGATATCCCCGTTTTTTAGAACTTTGGGACCGGGAATTCCGTGGCAGACAACGTGGTTAACAGAGATGCAAGTTGCCTTTGGGAAGTTATTATAGCCAAGCGTCGCAGAAGTGGCGCCGTTCTCAAGCATAAACCGATGACACTCGTCGTCCAGCTCACCAGTAGTAACGCCATCTTTCACGAATGGAGAAATGTGGTCCAAAACCCTTGCTGCCAGTTTCCCAGCAGCCCGCATTCCGTCAAAATCCTCTTTTGTATGAAGAACGATCATCATTACCAAAACACAAAAAAGGACCTGTTCACCAGATCCAGTCACCGAAAATTTGCGGGTTCGTGACACGCTGCTCGGTTCGAACAGTACGTGTGCCGCCTTTCGCCTGCACGACGCGCCTCCTGTCCACAATCTTCGGTGACTGGACATATCCAAACACAAAAATGACTTGCCAAGATGTAATCAAGAACGAGCGGTAGAATCCGGCAGGACCCACCGCTCAGCTAACAACCAAAAGACTGGGCCGCTGCACCGCATACACAAGATCTTCTAGAAAAGGTATCCGAAAGAAACCGTCACATGTCCGCTGCTCTTACCAAAACGAAGCTCGCCCACTTCATTCACAGCAGAGGTTGGTGCTTGTTGGATGTCGGACGCTTGTGCGCCAGAAATTGGGGCAAACTGGCCATTAGACACAGATTGCGAGTAAAACTTCGTATCAACCGCGTGAGGAATGCCAAATTTCCAACCGGCTTGCACCTCAACAAAAGTATTCTTGTTTATATGGTAACGTAAGAAAACCCCTGGCTCGACACTGTAAAGGTTTGTTTCAAGCTCTCCAGTACCTGTCGATGCAATGACCCCAGTGTATCTGCCAAGAACCCCATTATCTTCCATCATCGCTGTTACAGTCTTCCCAACGCCAGCGCCATTCTGCATCCCAAACACAGGCAGCCCGAAGATACACTGCTTTAACCTAATGCGCTCAACTTCAAACCCTACGCGCGCACCAATAACCATGTCCGCGGCAACCTTTGTCCCGATAGAAATTGCTCCTCCACCATACACCATTCCACGACCTTCTGAAATATAAGATATTCCGTCGCTAACACGCGCAGGTGCAAAACCGCCGGCACCGGTCTTATCGTTGAAAGTCCCAGCGAATTTATACTCCGAGGAATCATACTTAACGAGATCTGTTCCAACAGAAACATCCACTCCCACAAGGAAACCATGAATTTCATGGGTGTAACCGGCTCTCAACCCAATAACACCCGACCACTTATTCGCCTCTTGCACGGTCTGCCCGGAACTAGCGCTGTTCCCTTTAGGGAAGAACTTCCCAGCAAGCTTGCCATAACCTGTACCTGTAAAGACAGAAACATATCCCCCGCTCAAATCCGCCTTAGCAACGGCACTTCCAAACAAACATGAAACTCCGAACGCAGCTCCCAACAAAAACTTCTTCACCATAAAAAACACTCCTCAACTCGGAAAAAACAAAAACACGAGAACATACATAGCCACAAAAACCTCTGTAACTTGGTAACGGCCTCAGATGACAGTCTTAGTTGTATATCAGTTGTCTGTTGGGCTGTTAATAAAAAATACACTTTTTTTTCTTTTTGGCTCATGGTGTGGCGGGAAAGTAACACTAAGAAATTTTATATGTCAAGCCACAAAAAGAATTTGATATAAATATATAGCAATTATTAATTTGCATTATTTCTGTATAAACGCTAAAATAACAGATACGGAGACTTCAGCAATACTAATGCAAAAAATGAGAAATAACAGTACCCCATGGATATTATGTGCGGCTGTTATCTGCCTCACCACGCTGTGCAGCACTTTTGGCTCGTCTGGAGGGAATAGGCCAGGCGGGACACTCCCCATAAGGACTAACCTTGACCAACAAAATAAAATGTCAAACTGGTTCTAAGGAACTCGCAAAAAGGAAAACTTTCGCCTACAATGTGTGTCCGCGTTGGTCTGACCGAGTATCTCGCCCGCGGCATAATATTGGCCAAATTCTATGTATAACCCAGCCACGAGAAGAGTTGAGTTCAGGTTTTTCACGAAAGGAGGAGATGATCATGTCAAGCATTCAGAAAGGAAACGAATCAGTTTTCCCAAACGTAACTAAAAGAGACGGCACAAGCGTGTCTTTTGATGAGAGCCGCATCATCAGTGCCGTAGCCAGGGCCGGGGCGGAAACCGGGGAATTCAATGAGGAAGAAGCCAAAGTCATTGCCTCGAAGGTAAAAAAGGTCATCAAACACAAAAACTTCCGAGACAGCATCTCCGTGGAAGACATACAGGATATAATCGAACAAACCATCATCACGGAGAACTACTTCAAAACCGCCCGCGCATACATTGTGTACAGGGAAAAACACAGCAAACTCCGCCGAGATCGCAAGGCCGTTGTTGACGCAGTGTTTTCGGTTAATGAGTATTTAGAGAAACTAGACTGGCGCGTTCAAGCAAACGCCAACCAAGGGTACTCTCTTGGAGGGATGATCCTGAACCTGTCCGGAAAAATCATCGCGAATTACTGGCTGAGCGAGGTATACCCCGAGCACGTCGCTAATGCGCACAGAAGCGGAGACTTCCACATCCACGACCTAGACATGCTGTCTGGGTACTGTGCCGGCTGGTCTCTAAGGATGGTACTCGAGGAAGGATTCAATGGCGTGCCGAACAAAGTGGAGTCGCTTCCTCCGAGCCATTTGTCCAGCGCCTTGGGCCAGCTCGTGAATTTTCTTGGGACCTTGCAGAACGAGTGGGCAGGCGCGCAGGCATTCAGCTCGTTTGATACGTACATGTCGCCGTTTGTCAGAAAGGATAATATTTCGTACCCAGAGCTCATGCAGAAGATGCAAGAGTTCATATACAACCTCAACGTTCCTTCCAGGTGGGGATCGCAGTGTCCGTTCACCAACCTGACCTTCGATTGGGTTTGCCCAGATGATTTAGCCAAAAAACACCCTATCATCGGCGGGAAGGAAATGGATTTTGTCTATGGCGACCTGCAGAAGGAAATGGACATGATCAACAAAGCTTTCATGCAGATCATGGCCAAGGGTGACGCCAAAGGTAGGGTTTTCACTTTTCCGATTCCAACTTATAACATCTCCAAGAATTTCATCTGGGAAGGCGAAAACGCCGATTTGCTCTTCGAAATGACCGCAAAATACGGCCTGCCTTATTTCCAAAATTTCGTGAATTCCGAGCTGGACCCCGGGATGATTCGCTCGATGTGCTGCCGACTTCAGCTAGATTTGCGCGAGCTCTTGAACCGCGGGAATAGCTTGTTTGGCTCCGCTGAACAAACGGGATCCATTGGGGTGGTCACAATTAACGCTGCGCGGCTCGGGTACTTATGCAGCCAGCGAGAAGAGGAGATGTTCAAGTGCCTGGACGAGCTGATGAATTGGGCGAAGCAGAGTTTGGAGATTAAGAGAAAGATCATCGAGCAGTACACCGATATGGGACTGTATCCGTTCACAAAGCGCTATCTTGGCACATTCAGAAACCACTTTTCCACGATCGGCGTAAACGGGCTGAATGAGCTGATCAGAAACTTTACGCACGACGAATTTGACATAACAAGCGACGTTGGGCAGGAGTTTGCCGCGCGATTCCTGGATAGGATGCGCCAGAGATTGGTGGAGTTTCAAAAGGAGACTGGGCATTTGTACAACCTGGAGGCCACTCCTGCTGAGGGGACGACGTACAGGTTCGCAAAAGAAGATCAGAAAAAATACCCTGACATCATACAAGCAGGAACTAAAGACGCGCCTTATTACACGAATTCCTCGCAGTTGCCAGTTGGCTACACGAGCGATCCTTTTTTGGCTATGAAGAAGCAAGAGGTCCTGCAGAGGAAGTATACTGGCGGAACGGTTATGCATTTGTATATGGGAGAGAGGCTTTCCTCAGCGGATGCGTGCCGAAAGCTTGTACAGCGGGCGACGGCCGGCTTCAGGATTCCGTCATTTTCTGTAACCCCGACGTTCTCAATCTGCTCTGTGCATGGGTATCTTAATGGAGAGCAAAAGTTTTGCAGCAAGTGCGATGATGAACTCAGGAAATCTTTATTTTCGGAATGGGAAAGCTGCGGAGATGGCTGTGTGGGGAGCTCAGGGAAGGCAGGCAGCGTAGCTAAATCTCCTGCCGATATTGAGCTCCCAGAGGAGCGGCGCCGGAAGTGTGAAGTGTGGACTAGGGTTATGGGATATTTGAGACCGGTGGACAGTTACAATAAAGGAAAGCAGAGTGAGTACAATGAGAGGTTGATGTTCAATGAGGAAAAAAGTTCTGGTGGCGATGCCTCAAAGCTTCTTGCCAACTTAGAGGAACTTTCTGTAAAAGAACAGACACTTGCTGGGACTCTTATTGGGGCTAATGGGGAGGATAGCACCGTGGTGCTACCTACTGACAACCGCGGAAACGCCGGGTGTACCTCAAATAAATCTATTAATGGCTTGAAAAGCACGCAAGTGAGAGAGGAAGTAACGACAATAGCAGCGTAACCAATCCACATATACCCTGCCGCAAAAAGTCTGTGGGTTCGTTGCCGCGATGCTCGAATGCTCACGTACAATAAGTACGATGCGCTTCTGCGCTTCGAGGCTTCTGCCCACGACTCTTTTTGTGACAGGGTCTATTCGTCGGGCACAAAAGGTTCGTTGGATCGTCGGTGGTGCCATTCAACAAAGTCTGTAACTTTGTTGTGGCGTCGATCTGACGCCCCCTCAAACTTTCGGTTGACGGAATATATTATGTTTCTATTTATTCAATACTTATTTTTAATATCTTTTTTTGTGGGTTAGTAATATTGACTCGCATTGTATAAATATAACACAATTAAGTATTCGATTTTAGCTTTCCAGACTTTCCACTTAACACCCAACGCATCTTTACCCCACCGACAAAAACTGTAGAATGCGATCAGTCGTTATCTTAAAAAAAGCTATAAATTGTGCGTATTTCCTCAGGTAGCATCGTTCAAGTTTCCACTAAAATT
>JAIRNW010000016.1 GCA_031257795.1 Holosporales bacterium
AGAAGCACAAGCGCGGCAAAACGCCATCAACGATTACTACAGCGGAATTGCTACTGCAGAGAGGAAAGGCAAAGCTGAAGGTAAGGCTGAAGGTAAGGCTGAAGGTAAGGCTGAAGGTAAGGCTGAAGGTAAGGCTGAAGGTAAGGCTGAAGGTAAGGCTGAAGGTAAGGCTGAAGGTAAGGCTGAAGGCAAGGCTGAAGGCAAACTGGAAGCTGCACTTGCTATGCTGGCGGATGGGATTCCCCAAGAGAAAGTGGAATTGTATACGTGGCTGTCGGTTGAAGAGATCAACTCCCTACAATTAAGCCGTAGCAGTAAATAGTATGCCCAGCCGTTTTTTTCGCAAAATTAACAGCATCAGACTTCTTTACAAACAGCTATACCAAATCACCGACTTTGTTTGAGGGCGACTCTACGATCCCGTAAACCCTCGGTAAGAACCAAACGTATTTGCTGAATTCTGTACTGGAGGGAAGACTCATGGGGTGCAGAGTGCAAGGAATTACGGACTAGCTTTTTCGAGAAATTGCGAGGTATACTCTGCCGAATTGATTGATGTCAGGAAGCTCGGCAGGTGCAGGATCGCATAACATACTGTTCGGCTCGGGTAGCTCCTAGTTCTGGCGCGCCGATTCAGCAAAACCAGCAAATTTTTTGTGACTTGGTATATACGCAAACCAGAGGCGCGGGGCTACATATTTTAGAGGCTCTTAAAAGGACGCATTGCGATGATGTTGTGCTTCTACCGCGCGTTATCACTTTCCACGAACTTCTTCACAACGAACGGTGTAAGCGTGTCTTAAAAGACCCGCAAACCAACAGCCCCTTTGCGGCTGCGGCTGTTGGGGGGCCGTGGATTTGGGAAGTTTTCAGGGAGGTTATGCGTGAAGTTCCAGAGGAAGCGGCCTCTGATGGTTGTGACGAGAGAAAACTTAAGTCATACCTGAGTGGCTTGCGAATTTCGCAAAAAATTATAGAAGCTGCGGAAAAGTGCAGTCAGTATGGCGGTGCTTTGGACGATCTTCCGTTCGAAATGAACGATACAAGCGAGAGTTCTGCGCGCTTTTGCCGGATAATGGCTGACGTACAAGAAAAGTATTTTCACAGCGTGTACCAAATTCTAGATGATTTGCTTTTTGCGTCACAAGAGAGTGAGAAAAACTGGATTTTTGTTGATGCTTCTCCAAACATGCACTTCAAAAGCTTAGAAAGGCTGAGGGAGAACTGTCGTGCGCGCAATCGTTATGCGACGTTAGACACGTTTCAGGAATTATTGGAGGCAAAAGGAATTGGACCTCTTTCGAAACCTTCAAAATCAGAATTTTGGGAAGGAGACACGAAGCACAGAAGCGGAGCGTACTTAGATGTACGTGAGTTTCGAACCGGATCGACGTACCCAAAAACTGATTTTGAAGGGTTTGGAAAGAGGTCCATTGAAGGAATCGGCTCGACGCACTCACAAACTTTTTGTAATAGGGTGTATTACGAGGAATTTAAAACATCAACGGCCGAAGCTACGGAGATCGCGGCTTTAATATCTTCTGCGTTTAATTCAAACGAAAACAAACACTCAAGGATTGCCGTAATTTCGGATGACCAACTAATCCTGCAAAAAATCAAATCAGAATTGAGCCTTTCTAGGATCCCAAGCGAAGACCATTTCTCTAGCAAAACCCTTTTGAACTCCGTTGCCGGCGATTTTATTCGCGGCGTTGCACTTCTTTTAGCGAACAAAGCGTCTGCTCTCGAGCCATTGCTAAACTCTCTCTTTGTCGCCAAGGTCGCTCCTCCAGAGTTTTTGTGCACAATTAAAAATTTTATAAAACACGTTTTACATGCCCCCGCAGAATTCGTTGAGGATACCTTTGTGATCAAGCAAAAAGCCTCATTTGATGAGCTTATCAGCGTGATTAAATGGAAACTGGAACAATCCGAGCAGCTCCGGACTCATGGCAAAGTCGCGGACTTTGTTGGTGCGCCGTTCGACGAACCCGCAAACTTTCGGTGGCTTGGTATACTGGAAGAAATGGCTAGAATCTCACGGCTCGGAGATTTTACTTCTGGCGGGTCTTTGGAAGACTTCATCAAAGCCCACGAGCTGGCCATCAATAAATCCCTTGCTTTTATAATGTGTGAAAGCCCTTCAGTTGGTTCAGAAATAAATGATGACAAATCCACGGACTTTTTTGGGATCGATATATACCCAGTCCCCGAAAGAATTGATGGCAGGAGCCTCGAAGCACAGGCGCAGAGCTGTACTAGACGTATTGCTCAAACCGAGCAGCACCGGGCTCCCACCAAAGTCACAGACTTTGTTGGTGCGCCGTTCGACGAACCAGCAAACTTTCGGTGGCTTAGTATATTTAGAAACATATTTTTGCAAAACGAAAAATCCGCAGAAGAGAGTTTTTCTCAATACAGCGCATCAAATTGTCCATATAAACTTTCGTGGGATGAATATTTAAGAATATTAAATTTTTTCTTAACCGTCACTCCAGATGACTGGGCTGCTCAAATAATGGACGCTCTTGCCTGCTCTTCAAATTCTACGAACGCCCACACAAACCAAGATTTTCCCGGCGTTTTGCTGTTAACAACGGCCTCCGCTATGGAGTTCAACTATGACGTCGCCTTCTTGCCCTCGATGAGCGAAAACATTTGGTACAAAAAAAGAACGTACGGCCCTTTGTTGTTTCCGAAAGAAAATCTTTCAGAAGAGCTGGACATCTTTAATTATATGCCGAGAACCGTTTATATCACCAGAAACCTCGAAAACAATTCAGTAAAGCACCGCTTCATTGGCCCCCTTTCGAAACCTTCAAAATCAGAATTTTGGGAAGGAGACACGGAGCACAGAAGCGGAGCGTACTTAGATGTACGTGAGCATTCGAGCACCGGATCGACGTACCCAAAAACTGATTTGAAGAGTTTGGAAAGAGGTCCATTATACGTCATCTAGCTTTAGCGCATACGAGCTGCCGGTGCCGCTGCTGCTTGTGTTGCCGCTGGAGCTGACGCTGCTGGCGCCACGGCCTGCGCTACTACTTGCCCTACAGTTGGAAATGGCTGTGTGTATGTTTGTTGAGCGACATACTGTTGCTGCGGCATCATATTATTGTAGTTAGGCTGCTGCGCATACTGTTGCTGTGGCATCATGTTATTATAGTTAGGCTGCTGCATATACTGTTGCTGTGGCATCATGTTATTATAGTTAGGCTGCCCGCCGAATCCGTTGTTGTTAGGCTGCCCGTTGTTGTAAGCAGACTGCCCGCCGAATCCGTTGTTGCCATAGCCAGATTGCCTCATCCTGTCGCTTTCCTCTTTTCTCCGGTTAATCTCCTGCACAGCCGCCAATATTTGCTGCTGAGCTTGCAATACTTGCTGTTGTACTTGCAGCATTTGCTGCTGTGCCTGCGAGTTCTGCATCGCTAGATAGTTTGCCGTTTGCCCTTGTTGCTCCAATGCCCCCAACTTCCCACACACCAATTTCGTTGCGGCGGCTGTTACTTCAGCGTGAGACTTCGCAACGTCCTTTTGGTCTAGATTCTTTACCTCAGTAGTTGTACTATTGTACGCATTCGTAATAGTGGTCGTGTCGACCGGCATGCTCATGTTGCCCATACCCATCATACCCATATTCATTCCAGACATACCCATGCCGCTGTTCATCATTGGGTTCATTCCAGTCATGCCCATTCCATTGTTCATCATGCCTGGCATACCCATGCTATTACCTATCATCTGGTTCCCCAAACCACTGGCTACATTTCCTAGAACTCCTCCAACCGCACTTCCAATGCTGTTCAAGAAGCTTGCATGCACTCCGTTAATCAACGTACACGAAAGTATTCCGCATAGTAATTGTTTACGCATTTGCTTACCACTATTAATAATCTCATACGAAATACTATGAAAATGGAATTAATAAAAAGTAAAAATGTTCAATATTGTGTTTTTATTTTAATGGATAAATAAAGATGCCAGACAGATGCGACGAACTCGAAAATCGATTTCAGAACTTTTGCAACAGGTCTATTGCGAGCGGCATGTTTCTTTTGATACATTAAACTGTGCGATTATTTTGCGGTCGTGGTGAAATTGGTAGACACGTCAGGTTTAGGTCCTGATGGCGCAAGCTGTGGGGGTTCAAGTCCCTCCGTCCGCACCAAGTTATTTTTTTTGATATAGGGTCTTCATGCAAATTTCCGAAGAAGTTTTAGGCACAACTGGTTTACGACTTACAGCAAAATTAACGGCTGAAGAGGTGAAAGATGGATTGGAACGCTGGGCGAAAGCTCATGCAGACCAAGTGAAAATCCCTGGGTTTCGCGTTGGCCACGCTCCAGTTCAGCAGATTATAAAACACAGTAAGATGGAACGCGTGCTCCAAGAGGTTGCGATGGAATATGGGCGCCCTATAGTTGATGATAAATTACAGGATGGATGCAGGATTATCGGGGCTCCGTTCTATGCAACACCTAAAACCCTGAGTGATGGAGAGGAGCTCGAGTTTTCTATTTTTATTGATTTAATTCGCCCTGTTGAGATTAGGGACTTTAAAGAGTTAAAGATAAATACAATATCGTGCCCCGTGTCTAACGCCTTTTTCGAAAAATCACTGCAGTCTTTCAAAGAGGAATACTACGTTGACGAAGAGGTTAGCAATGACGCTCCAGAGCCGGAAGATGAACCATTCAGGCGCCGCGTTTCGACTATCGTAACGCGTAATGGGAAGGAGATAAAAAGGTTTGAGCTAGATCAACGTATTATTGAGCATCATAGTATTGATGAATTTTTCCAGCTTATAGCCGACGCAGTGCGAGACAAAAAGATTGGGGATGTCGTAGAGGTCGTGCATGTTTTCTCACCGCAATTCCACATCAAAGAGATGGCCAAGCAAAAAGTACACATTCGCATTTCAGTTGACGGGCTCATTAGAAAGCGATGCAAGGAATTTACTGAAGAAGACGTGAAAGAATTTAAAGTTGATAGCATGGAGGCTTTTGATAAATCATTTAGAGAGCGCCTGAGCAGAGAGCGAGAGAGGGGAATTGCTTTATACAATAAAAGAATTGTGATGGATGCTCTGGATGCTGCGTATGTTTTCCCAGTTTCTATCGCTTTGGTGAACGCAGATTTTGAGGAAATTTGGCTACAAGCTCAAGACGAACTTAATGAAGAGATAAGGAAAGAGGGAGAGGAGTTTGCAGACCAAATCACTCAAGGGATGAAGGATGACTACAGGAAAGTTGCGGAACGCCGTGTGCGGCTCGGCATAGTTATCGAGAAAATTGCAGCAAAATACGGGATAGCTGTTTCTGACGACGATTATACCAGGGAAGTGCTTATGGAAATTGCGTTAACTCCGCCAAATGATAGGGAAGCAATACTCAGTATTAGTCCTGGTGGAGTTCTGGGCAGATCTGCGTATGCGCGATTATTAGAAAACGCAGTTGTTAAGAAGGTGTTGGAAGAGGCGGACGTTACGGAGCGGGAGGTTGACGAGGACGAGCTGGAAAAACTGTTCGAAGACGTGGTTCCGTAGTTTTTGCGGATTACACTCGACAAACTCGCAAACTTTTTGCGCTTGAATTTGAGGGCGGTTAGCTCAGGGGGAGAGCACCTCGTTTACACCGAGGGGGGCGGCGGTTCGATCCCGTCACCGCCCACCACTATGGCTCTAGTATTTCAAAAAAGGTTCATATACCCAGCTCTCGTACCCAGCTCTCGAAGTTTGCTAGTTCTACTTCAACCGCTCAAATGAATCAAGAAAAGCTGCTAACCCAAAAAATTAGTGAGCCGGCATTATATTTACAAGAAACATAATTCAGAATATTAAGCTGTGGAACAAAGTTTTCCCCTGCACGAATATTTCCCAACACGCCTTCTGCGTTGATACACGCAAAAATAAAATAAAATATACTCTTTCTCAAATCCGTATTAGAGTGCTCGTTGATTATGCGGCGTTTGGAATGGCATGGATGCATTACGGATCAATTGACTCCTTATACGGAGAGTACCCCGACGAATTCTTCGTAGGATTCATCGAATATGGCAAAGAGTTTGCCACAAAGATTATTACAGAGAAGCAGTACTGTTTGTTTGACCCAATGATAAGCGATTGGTCTTGTCATTTGAGGGCGGTGTGGTTGTGCTGCCTGCTAAAAAGCGCGACGCTTGACGCCCTCACGGACGAGGATTTTATTTTTTTCGGCTTTTCGCGCCTGCTGAGCGAATCGGCAGTTTTTGTTCAACACGACATTGTGCACGCCCCCTTAAAAACCAGAACGTCGTATTGGCCGCCTTCGATCGCGCGGCTCAACAAAACCCGACAGGTCGAGATTTTCGGAAGGGCGAAGGAGTTCGTGGCGTTCCGGGTTTTGCACGATCTATATAGGTGGTTTGAGGAAGTTCCGGCGGAATACATTGCGCCGAGCATTGATCTGAAAAAATCCGAGAGGATCGCGATAAAAAGGGAGCTTCTTGCCCTGTTTTCCAAACCTCAGTTCATCTCGTTTTCCGGCGTCTTGACCCCGATGCTGCCCTTTTTCCACGGCTCTTTGGTCGTTTTCAGCCTTGCGGCCTCGCGCGGGATCCACTGCCACAACATAACGAGAGATTTGGTGGCGAACAGCTCGGCTCCTGCGGGTTTTTCACTCGTTAATTCCAGGATAGACAGCTTTTGTTGTGAAAACTCAGCATGCAATTGGAGTTTGGCCAAAAGCCAGAAGGAGGACGAGCCGTCCGTCATCGTGGAGACGTACCGTTTTCATGCGCAAACGGACAACTGCAAAAATGACGTTGAAAGCTTTCTAAAAGAGAAGACGACGAGTGACCTGACCTACGTGGATTTTATTTATCTTTTGATGGCCACGCATGAATTATTCCCGAATCGCGCGGACTCCATGAATACAGATGCGCCCACGTCAGCGGATTTTGGAAGGGAATCGAACAAAGTAATGGAGAGCTACAAAACGTACGGCAACGCGTTCGGCATCCGCGCCAGCAGATTCATTTCTGACTTGTATTACTCAATGGTCGAAGATCCATACAGGGCAATGCTCCCTAGACCAACCCTCTTCGACATATCCCACATCAAAAGCGGCTCACTGCTGGAGGCTTTTCAGCATGTATAGAACGTTTAACTGGATAGTCCCGGTCATCAGCATCATCATGTTTTCCAACATGCCAGTGCTTCAAATAGGGAGGGAGATAGTGGTCTCCTCCGGCTTGGTTGGCGGGGTTTTGATGGTGTTTAGCTGTTGTTATGTGTTCTATTTTGTCTCTTCGATCATCATAAAATCTGTTGTTGGTGGGAAAAGGGGGATCTTCCAAACTGTTGAAGAGTTTTTCGGAAAAAGAGGGGCAATAGTGTGCGTGGCCTTAGTTATTTGCGTTTTCTGTATGTGGTTTGTTATACAATTCAGATTTCTGAAGGATTCACTTTTCCTTTTCTACTCCAGGCCGGAACTATCCCAATTAGCCGTATTTCAGAGCTTTTTGCTGTATTTGTTGTGTGTTTCCTTGGTTGTCGCGTCGCACTATAGCTTCCTTATTTGTTCGGCGGTTTCAACCGTCGGGAATGTGTTGTCTATCATATACATCGCCTACACATTCTTTATGAGCATTAGGTTGCAAGACGTGAGGCTGTATACGAATTCATTTGATTTGCACATGGCCCTCCCGTTGCTGAACAACCTTCTGACCACGGTTTTTGCCGTTCCGATATTCTATAAATCGAACGTTGTTTACAAAAACACAAAATTGAATTTGAAATTAGTTTACTTCGTTTTTCTGCCTTTCCTTGTTGTGCTCGGGATGATTTTTGGTTTTTTGAGCCCGGATGGACCGGATTTTATGCATTTTTGCTTGAATCATCCCAAAATACCACGCGCCATCATCCTGACGTACCTTCTATCGAGCATGTGTTTTATCAATATGCTGAACCTTTATCTGTCTTCTGGCTTCGTGACTTATATCACGAAAGTGGAGGGGAGAGTTTTACCAATAGCATTAGTGGTGCTGCTGTGTATTGGTCTCTTTTTCATACAAAATTTAGAAAGTGTTCTGCATTTTTTCATCGCCAGCATAGCGACAATGGTTTCAATGATCGTAACCAAGTCTGCAATCAAGCAATATCAAGACAACAGCGAGTTTAGAAGAAACAACATTATTTCGTTATTTATTTCTACAATTATCCTTTTCTTTTGCAAAATGAACTGGATAAAAATTACCGGTCTGCTGTTTTTCGACGCAGTGATAATCGCGCTGCTGTTCTCCGTGCACGCCTATAGGGCTGATGAGGCAAAGGCAGAGCAGTAACTCAGCCACAAAAAGTTCGCGAGTTCAGCGAGGCGGCGCAAAGCTTGCCACCGGGAACACGCAGATTTTTTCGGCTTTAGAACCCGTTGACATAATGATTTAAATTGAGGATTTTTCAAGAGAAGCGGAGTGTACTAAACATACATGAGTTTCGAACCAGATTCGACGCAGAAAAGACCAATTTAAATCATTGGACCTCTTTCGAAACCTTCAAAATCAGAATTTTGGGAAGGAGACACGGAGCACAGAAGCGGAGCGTACAGATGTACGTGAGTTTCGAACCGGATTGACGTACCCAAAATTCTGATTTTGACGAGTTTGGAAAGAGGTCCATTATGTCAACGGGTTCTTAGAGCCTTATCAGAACACATTACAACTGACTGCTGCCTCTGGCTCTGGCGGAAGCTTCAACTGTCGACCGTCTATAAGATATGCCCGCCAGCCGACATAACGCGTACACCTCGAAACGACAATATGTGAGGAAGCTAAAATTTCTTCGTATCTTTTCCCCTTATTCCCCTCTATAGCTGAACTGCAACTCGCGCAAAAATGAGCCACACATTCCGGGAACGAATGACCAGCCGCCACCGTCCACGCACGCCGAAAAAAGTCGCGACAATCACCATATCCCAAGACGCGAAACAAATTGAAGATGCGCGCTCTCAGAGCATTTGCTTCTTCCTCTTTCATAGAGCAAAGACGTAGATACAGAGCGCCCAAAAACACTCTAAAAACGGTGTTGTCCTTGTTATCGCCATTATATAAATCAAACAACGGCGTTCCACTGTTATTCTTTAGAATCTGCAGAACACCATCCCCGTGCGGTATTTCAAATAAATCTTGGGCTAGTGCCTCTTTTTCCTGTCTATTAAGATTGATACCATCAAAATCACTTACGGTCACTTGCACTTGAGATTGGCAAGCCTCGCATAAGCACTCTAATAACGCATTTTTCCAGTTAACGGAAGACATCGTGTCAAGATCTAATTCGGCCGTTACAATTCTTGTAGCTGTTGCAACATTCACACACGACGCGCACAAACCTAACATAAAAAACAACTTTTTCACTTTCCACCTCTGTATTAAAAATAAAAAACTCATAATGGATTGTGCCATAAAAAATATTAAAGATTAGTGTACTCCATCACCAATTCTTCCAGCAACTTGATATAATCCGAAGGAATGGAACAAATACTGAATGACAGGGTGATAGCAGGGAACTTATGAAAAAGCTACGTAGAACCACAGAGAGAACTGCACGCGTGAAATTCTCGCGGAACCGTACGGTGCGTTGTACCGGGCATGCCGAGCGGCCAGACCAGTATGCAACCTTTTTATGGCTGAGGCTAGCTATCAGAGGGATTAGGTTGTACCAGAGTGTATTTGCTACCTTAACTTCTGGAAAGTGCAGATTCACACCATCTTGCTCTGAATACGCGATAGGAGCCCTTGAAAAACACGGGCTCTTGAGAGGGAGCATTTTAGCCGCAAAACGCATTTTGCGCTGTCATTGGAGTATGCGCAAGCTGGATAAATCAATGGGAGAAACCTGGGGGTACGACCCTGTTCCTCTGCGCGACATCAAGAAATCGTAACCAAGCAGAAGTAATCAATATTTATTTCTTAACAAAACCAGAAACTAACGCCCCAATAAAATTCTCCAAATTCGTCGACGACTTTGTGAATGCAAAAGCATCCCCTTCCGCCAAGAAATCCTCGGCTCCGCCTGGCACAATCTCAACAAACTTATCGCCCATAATTCCGGCCGATTTGATTTCTAAAGAGGAATCCCTAGGAATACTGATGCTTTTCTCTACCTTAATAGAGAGAATTACCTGAAAATCTTTGTCGAAAGTAATTCCGGAAACGGCCCCAACCCTTACTCCTCCGATTTTCACTTCGCTGTTAACCACAATTCCTTCAACTGATTCGAAGGACGCTGTGTAAGTTACCCCGCTGCTCGGTTGTTTTGATGACGTAACGTATCCAACAGAAACGGACACAATTGCAACAACAACAACAAGCAAACCAACAATAGTTTCAATGACGCTGCGATTCATATGTAAATACAAAACAGGAATCTATACACTCATTGTACAACGAAGTAAATTAAAAAGCAAATAAAACTCAACCTGCACAACTCTTAGTGACGATGTTACTTAAAAACGCTCCGAACACGACTGTACTCCATTGACGTAAGGCCATTCAATTCAAAACGTATACCAAGTCTCAAAGCCGAGCGCCGGATCAATAAACCCACAAAATGTCAACTTCTGCGCTCTGTTTCTCCTGAAAAATCCTCAATTTAAATCTTATGTCAACGTGTTCTTAGTGATGCGGCAACGCCATCGCAGACCTTTTTCGCGTCGCCCAGTATCATGACGGTGTTTGGCCTGTAAAAGAGCTCATTTTCCACGCCGGCATACCCCGTCCCGAGCGACCTCTTCACAAACAGCACAATCCCAGCCTTCTCCACATCGAAGATCGGCATTCCGTATATGGAAGAGGACGGATCACTGTGCGCGGCCGGATTGGTTATATCATTGGCCCCAATCACAAAAGCCACATCCGTGGAGGCGAAATCGTTGTTTATCTCCTCCAAATCGAAAACATCCTCGTACGGCACCTTCGCCTCGGCCAGCAACACGTTCATGTGCCCAGGCATTCTCCCAGCCACCGGGTGAACCGCGTACCGCACGCGCACCCCGCTGCCCCTCAGCTTTTCTGCGATGTCGTATATAACGTGCTGCGCCCTGGCGACGGCCATGCCATATCCAGGCACAATTATCACGCTTGAAGCGTTCTGGAGGATGAAGGCCGCCTCTTCTTGGCTCCCTATTTTCGCGGCGGCCTTAGAGGCGACAGCGCTTGCGTCACTCGCCGCGCAATTTTCATCCGAACCACAGGCTCGACGCGCCCCAATGCCGCTCCACAAAACGCTTCCGAGCGAGCGATTCATGTTTTTACACATGATATGGCTCAAAATTGTGCCGCTCGCTCCAACTAACGCTCCAGTTATAATGAGAAGGTGGTTGTTGATTGTGAAGCCAGTCGCCGCCGCCGCCCAGCCGGAAAACGAATTCAGGATAGAGACGACGACCGGCATATCGGCTCCTCCAACTTGACGAACGACCATGATGCCAAGGATAGCGGCAAAGGTGGTGAGTGCGTAGAAAGGCAGCGCGGAACCGCTTCCAACAAAATAACAAAAGGAAAGCATGATACTCCCGACAACCTCGAGGAATTCCCACGGCATCGCTCTGCTTTGCCGCAAAACCCCGCACAATTTCAAGAACGCCACGATTGAGCCAGTGAAGGTTAGCGCTCCGATTACGGTACCAATGCCTATTTCGGCCAGATTGATAAACTTTAGGCCGCCTTCGCCTCCTGCAGAGAGCCCAAAGACGTGCGGGGAGAGCAGCGTTGCCGCGCAAACCAAAACTGCCGCTAGCCCGATGAGGCTATGGAATGCGGCCACAAGCTGCGGCAGTGCCGTCATCTCTATTTTGCGCGAAATCGCCAGGCCGCCCGCGCCGCCAATTGCGATTGCGCCGAATATGTAGGGCAATTTGGCTGGTGAGCAGAAGAGCAGCGACGTCCCGACAGCCACGCACATGCCGACCGCTCCGAGCCTGTTTCCGAGCTGGGCGGAGATTGGGGAGGCTAACCCGCGCAAAGACAGGATGAAAAGCAGGCCCGCCGCTAAAAACAGCATTTGATGGAGTAGTGTCATTGTCTCTCGAAAAAGTCTTTTAATTTAGAGAAGAAAGAGGTGGAGTTTGGGCTGTTTTCTGTCAGCTTCCCGGCGTCTTCGAATTCTTGCAGCAATTCTTTTTGCCTTTTTGTTAACTTAACAGGTGTTTCCACGACCACGTCGACGAGCAAGTCCCCAAAAGAGCTTCCCCTCAGTACGGGCATTCCTTTCCCTTTTATTCTTAGGCGCTCTCCGGTTTGCACGCCAGCTGGGATCTTTAGCGCCGTTTTTTGTTTATCAAGCGACACGACCTCGACCTCCCCTCCGAGGGAGGCTGAAACCATGGAGATTGGCATGCTGCAGATCAAATTATTGCCGTCTCTTTGGAAGACTTTGTGCTTGCTAACGGAGACGAAGACGAACAAATCGCCCGCTTTCCCACCGCGCACGCCGGCCTCGCCCTCTTCGGAGAAGCGGATTTTCGTGTTATCTTGCACGCCCCTTGGGATGGCGACGTCCAGAGTTTTATCGGAATATGCGCGGCCGGCTCCGTTGCAGCACGGGCATGGGTTTTTGATGACCGCGCCGCTTCCGTGGCACATCGAGCACGTTCTTTCGATGCTGATGAAGCCCTGGTGAGAGATTGTGCTGCCGACGCCTTTGCAGGCGGTGCACACAGTTGATTTTTTGTCTTTGGTGCCGGTTCCGTCGCATTCCGCGCATTTGCTTGGAACGTGGTACCTGACAGTGATGTTCTTGCCACAGAAGGCCTCTTCGAGCGATATTGTGACATCAACGCGCACATCCCCGCCGCGCGCTGCTGCTGAGCGTTTTTTTGAGGCGCCGCCTCCGAAGCCGAACATGTCGCCGAGGACGTCCTCGAAGTTGAAGCCGGCGAAACCGCCAAAGTCGAACCCGCCGTTGCCGCCCCAACCGCCTGGGTCTCCGGCCCCACCTGTGGCGCGGCCTCCTCCGTCGAAGGCGGCTGAGCCGTAGCGGTCATACGCGGCCTTCTTTTGGGGGTCTTTCAGGACCTCGTACGCCTCATTTATTTCCTTGAATTTTTTCTCGGCGTCTTTGTCGCCATGATGGCGGTCTGGGTGGAATTCCATCGCCAACTTTCTGTATGCTTTTTTTATTTCTTGCTCTGTGGCCGTTTTGGGGAGGCCAAGAGCACTATAATACTCTTTAGACATATATACGCGCTATTTACGTAACCCAAGCCTTTCGATCAAATTTTTGTACCTAGATTCTGCGAGTTTTTTCAAATAAGAGAGCAAGCGCCTCCGAGCCCCAACCATCATCAGCAAACCGCGCCTTGAGTGGAAATCCTTGTGGTGAGATTTCATATGCTCTGTCAGATTACTGATTCTCGCAGTCAAAACGGCAACCTGCACCTCAACAGAACCAACATCGCCCTCTCTAGTGGCAAAGGTTTTGATTAACTCTTGTTTTCTTTCTTTTGTTATTGACATTAACTCCTCCATTCACTTTAAGAACCAACAGGCTCTACTTCCAAAGTCTCAATACCAAAGGACTCCATATACGGACGTACCCAGTCATCAAAAGATTTGAAGGCAGGCGCCTAGAAGCACAGGCGCAGAGCTGTACTTAATGTACTGCTCAGGCCTAGCATCGAAGCAACGACCCCGCAAACTTTCGGGGGCTGGGTATACTAAAAAACGTTCAGCACCCTTTTGGGGAAGCACAACTCCCCGCGCAAAACCCCAATGCCAAGAAGGCGGCCGGCATGCTTAACGCGCACACAGACACCCTCCTCCAAGCTACTGCTGCCAGGCGCAGCTGCATCTTTTGATGCCAAACCATCTTCCGTTGCCATCGTTGCTGCCGATCCTGTCACCGCAGCCAACCCACTTGTGTCCCGAGAGACCTGGAATGCGGCTCCGTTCCTCAACTTCTCCAGAAACTCGTCTGTTATTAAGACTTCTGGAAGACTATCCAAAACAAATTCCATTGGTATAAGAACATCACGTACCATTCCTTTTTGCGCTATTTTTCGCAAAAAATCCAGTGTAAAAGCATCTTGAAGGGGAAAAATTCTATCTTGCGTACGGCGTAGTGCTATTACAGTTGCTAAACAGCCCAGTTTCTCAGCGACATCTCTGGCCAACGAACGGACGTATGTTCCACCGCTGCACTCCACAGAAAAAGACGCACAAGCGGAGCCCAAGTCACAAAAAGCCTGCGGGGCCGTATCAAAGTGATTTAAACGCAGAGAGTGAATTGTGATCGCTCGTGCCTTCGGTTCCTGCGGGCAACCGGAACGAGCCAACTCATAAGAGCGGCGGCCATTAATTCTTAGCGCAGAAAAAACAGGAGGAACTTGCAACTGTTCGCCGAGCATACGCTCACAGACCGCTTGCAAACCTTCAAGACGCGGAATTTTGGTGTCGCGCTGAACAACCTGCCCATCCAGATCGAGCGTATCCGTACTAATCCCAAAAACCACGGAAAAATCGTAACCCTTTCTTGCGCAGGTATATTTTTCAAGATAGGGAACCAGCTTCGTTGCCTCCCCGACGGCAAGCACCAACACACCAGTCGCCAGAGGATCTAGCGTTCCAACATGTCCGATACGACAAACGCCGCGCCGCACAAAGGCAGAAAAACCACCGCCCCGCAGCGCGGCCGCGCCAGCATCCTCGCAAACCCCAGCTCCCAAGACTTTCTTAACAACCGCGCCAACTCTGGTTGATGTCACTCCAGACGGTTTGTCTAAAACAAGCCAACCATCCATAGAGCGAATCACCAACCAAGCGCCACGCGCTCCATAAGAGTTAGAGGGGGCGACAACTCTTAGTAGGCGACTGATCCATCACCGGCTTGCGCCTCCTCAACACCCTGAGGCAAAGGGGCTCTGCTTATTTCCTCTACTCTTGCGTCAGGCAGCTCATCTACTCCTGCCACTGCCGCCGGCCCCTCCTCTCTAGGCCCATAGTCCACGCATGGTAGGAGGAGAAAAGGGAAAAGCCCAAAGCCAAAAGACAGAGGAAGACGGCCAACAGCTGCAAGATCGCCTTTATAGCTCCAAGAAACGCTACTCCCAACCAAATTTTCACCGAACCCGTCTAGCTCAGCCTCGCTTTTGACATTAACTTTATTCACCTTGGTTGCCTTAACGGTGTGATTTGAGAGGCAATCAGGATTAAACCACGAAGTGTCTGCCCCCATTTTTACAGCATCGTAATAATTGAGAATGGCCCACTCAAGCCCAGTATTACGTTTTCCATCCTGGCCGACAACTTCTATGTTGACGCCACGACCATCAAGAGCCGCAACCACACCATCTAAACCATTGCACGGGGTAGACTTCTTCACGAGTGCGACAATCCGCTTTTCCCAACCTGGCACAGCTGTTTCTTCCTTCGGCACAACAGCCCCCGCGTCAGACTCACTAGCAAACGCGCTAAAGCTCCCCAAAAGGGCAATAGAACTAAAAGAAACTTTCAAACTTGTAGACATATCTGTACACCTCACAAACACCTAAACACTTATTATGTATCACACACTACGGGGAGAGTCAACATTTTTTTCTCGCTTCGAAAAATGGGAAAAAATGGGAAAACCAAAAGGGTCAAACATCATGGGAGGATAGCCAAAAAGTTGCAGGATCGCCTTTATAGCTCAAAGAAACGCAATCTCCAACCAAATTGTCACCGAACGCGCCTAGCTCTTCCTCGCTCCTGACATTAACCTCACTCACCTCGATTGCCTTAACGGTGCAATTTGAGAGGCAACCAGAATTAAACCACGAAGTGTCTTCTCCACGTTCCACAGCTTCGTGATAATTGTAAAGGGCAGCCTCAAGTCCAGGATTACGTTCCCCATCCTGACCGGAAACTTCTATGAGAACATTAGGATCAGCAAGAGCCTTCAACACATCACCTAAACTATTGCACGGGATAGGCTTCTTCACGAGTGCGACAATCTGCTTTTCCCAATCTGGCGCAGTTGTTTTTTCCTTCGGCGCAACAGCCCCCGCGTCAAACTCACTAGCAAACGCGCTAAAACCCCCCAAAATGGCGACAGAGCTAAAAAAGACTTTCAAACTTGTAGACATATCTGTACACTTCACAAACACCAAACACTTATTGTGTGCCACACACTACGGCGGGAGTCAACATTTTTTTCTTGTTTCGAAGAATGTGAAAAACAAGAAAACATGCGAGCGCCCAACACCACACTATGCCGCAAAAGGGGCTTCCAGCACAAGGTCTCCGTGCTTACGCGCGGAACCCGCTGCCGACAAACCTTCCGTAGCTCACCATAGAGGCTATCACAAAAACTAAATCCGCTCCAATATTACCTCAACACCTCTCGGAAAGAAGAAAAAAAAGCGATTCTTCCCAGTCCTAGACACATGCCTTATATAGCTGAGTACAAACCGACGCTTCCATTCGCTAACTTGCCCTCCGCTGCACGGGAAAATATTAACCCTATACCGATAACCATCAGTAAGCGTATTGGAAAGCTCTTCCTTACTTCTGCACTCTATAGTATACACCAGTTCAAACCATGGCCGCTGTGCAGCAGTGGCATCGTCACTTTTCACGTTGTCCTCGCTGGCAAACACAGCTAAAGACCAACACAAAACAGCGGCCCCAAGAAGAGCATTTGAGCCCCTAAACATACCTGTCCTCGCTCCCAACCATTAAAAGTTTGTGCCTAAGCCACCAATGGAATCTGCCTCAACGACGCCTCCGCAATGACTCCCCCAGCTAAAACCGTTCCAGCCCCGCTCCGCACGACGATCGCCTGTCCCAAAGCCACCCCAAACTGCTCCTCTCCAAACACCACCAGCGCCTCTTTGCGCGCATCGTTGAAAGTCAGCGTCCCCGGGATCGTCGGCCCTGTTGACCTGAATTGCGCCAACACATCCACTGTTTTATGCTTGTATTCCGGAATAACCATGCTGGCAATGCCGTGCACAACAACGTCCTTTATCAGAACATATTTCGTTGCAAGCGCGCCCTTCTCGCCAACGTAAACATGATCCCCCTCAATCCCAACAACATACAACGGCTTCTCAGCGGACAACCCAATCCCACGCCGCTGCCCGATCGTGTAATGAATCGCCCCCTTGTGCTCTCCAATTTTCTTCCCGGTTTTTATATCAATCAAATCACCCTGACACAACGCCTGACTCCCCGCAAGCTCCGTGTGTGCCTGAACGTACGCGTTGATGAAGTCAACGTAGTTCCCGCCGAAGTCCGACAAAAAGCATATGTCATACATATTTGTTTTTTCTGCAACGCCGAGCCCGATCTGCTTAGCGAAATTGCGCACGAGCGGCTTAGACGGGGCGCGCCCCAAAGGGAAATAGGCGCGGGCCAGTTGTTGCGGCTCGACCCTGTACAAGAAGTAGCTCTGATCTCTTTGCGAGTTTACGGCGGGCTCTAATGTTTGGAAGCCGTCGCACACCCTTCTTTGCACATAATGCCCAGTTGACACGGCTTCCGCGCCGACCTTATCGGCAAACGAGCAGAGCGCGGAGAATTTGATGAATCTATTGCAAAGAGAGCACGGGAGCGGCGTTTTCCCGTTGCAATAATCGTTTACGAACGGTGCGATAACGTGACACTCGAACTCGCGCTTGTAGTCGATTACGTCGAAGTCAATGCCGACGAAAGCCGCCATTTTCGCGGCGTCGGCCTTTGCGGCTTCGACGGAGGCGGATGAGAGGAGTTCTATGAAAACGCCGATAACTTCGCAGCCGTGCGCCTTTAGGATGGCGGCCGTTGATGAGGAGTCGACCCCGCCGGACATTCCTAGAACAACCTTGGAGCCTCGTGGTGGAAGCTGCCACGCTTCACAAAAATCTGGAACGAATAAATTCAACACGTCTTTCCTCCTTTAGAGCCTGCTTACATGAGATTTAAATTGGTCTTTTCTGCGTCGAATCCGGGGCTCGAAGCTTATGTACATTTAGCACACTCCACTTCTGCGCTCCGTTTCTCCTGAAAAATCCTCAATTTAAATCTCCTGCCAACGTGTTCTTAATACGGTCCGCCACGCGCCGATCCTTTTCCTCGCGGCGCTTCGTTTCGAGCTCTTTGCGAGCTTCGTCTGTAAGAAATTCGTGCTTCATGAGTGGTTTAATAGCACACTATTCAGATTTTTCCAATATGTCAGTCAAGATGAGTATAGTGCTTGTTGTTCGGAGAACTCAAGAAACTCGGCAAAAAGTAGAGAGTTTGTTCTCTAATCCATGCCGGGAGCCCGACGCTGCTCGACCATACAGCTCGTTTACCGTCGGCTTTTTGCCTTGCTTTCCCATGTCCCATATGTGATCATGTACTTGGTTTTTTTGTTTTTTTTGAGCTCGATGACGAAACGCATCACAACAAAGTATAAAATAGATCGACGTTTGGGTGTGAATTTATGGGGGCGCCCAAAAAGTCCGTTTAACACCAGGAATTACAGACCAGGCCAGCACGGGAAGCAGTCTTCTAAGCTGTCGGATTACGGCGTACAGCTGCACGCAAAGCAAAAGCTGAAGGGATACTACGGCAATATCAGCGAGAAGCAGTTCCGAAAGGTTTACATGAAGGCCATTGTTCGCAAGGGAGACTCATCTGAAAATATCATAGAGCTTTTGGAGCGCAGGCTAGATGCCGTTGTGTATAGGATGAAATTTGCCTCAACGGTTTTTGCTTCAAGGCAGATCGTGAATCATGGGCATGTGTTGGTGAACGGGAAGGTGATTGACATTCCGTCGTATCAGGTAAAAGACGGCGACGAGGTGGCTATTTCGCCGAAAATGACGGCAAATATAAATGTGCTTGGGGCGACAGAGTCGCCGGAGCGACAGATTCCGGATTATGTTGAGGTAGATCACAAGGGCATGAAGGGTAAGTTCATTCACGCTCCGAAATTGGCCGATGTTCCTTATCCTGTGCAGATGGAGCCCCATCTAGTGGTTGAGTTCTACTCCAGGTAAATTATACCTTGTCATAAAAAGTTTGCTGGTTCGTCGATCCGTTTCGGCAGGAGCAGTACGTTAAGTGCAGTTCTTCGCCTGCGCTACGCGTCTCCTCCCATCAATTCTTTTGGTGACAGGTATGCTAGTTTTTTGTCTCTATTATGTTTTTTAGTGGAGGTGGTTTTGTCTGTTCCTTATCAAAAGTCCAGGAACGTCGTGCTGACCCCTCACAGGAATGGCACAATGGAGTCACCTTCCTCTAAAAGCCCAAAGCAAAACGTTCCCTCATTTCAGCAAATGATCCTCTCCCTGCAGCAGTTTTGGGCCGATTATGGCTGTGTTGTGCTACAACCATATGACATGGAGGTCGGCGCCGGGACGTCCAACCCAGCAACGCTGCTTCGCTCGCTTGGGCGAGGAGAGTGGCATGTCGCATACGTACAGCCCTCTCGCCGCCCAAGTGACGGACGATACGGAGAGAACCCAAACCGCCTACAGCAATATTATCAATTCCAAGTGCTCCTCAAGCCCGCTCCATCAAACTCCCAGAACCTCTACCTGCAAAGCCTTCGCTCACTCGGAATCGACACCAGCAAGCACGATGTTCGCTTTGTTGAGGACGATTGGGAGAATCCGTCGCTTGGGGCGTCGGGGTTAGGCTGGGAGGTTTGGTGCGATGGCATGGAGATAACACAGTTCACGTATTTCCAGCAGGTCGGCGGAATAGAGTGTGAGGTTGTGCCAGTCGAAATCACCTACGGGCTGGAGCGCGTGGCCATGCTTTTACAAGGCGTGGACAATTTTTTCGATATTTCTTGGAACCGCCCACGGCAAACCAGCGCGCAAGCGGAACCTTCGGCTGATTTCTCCGGGCGTGTGTACTCCTATGGAGACGTCTGTTTGATTCAAGAAAAAGAGTTTTCAAAGTATAATTTCGAGCTCGCCGCAACTGAAAAGCTTTTTTCATACTTTAAAGACTGCGAAGAAGAGTGTGTGTTTTTGATAAACAACGGAGTCGTTCTGCCGGCGTACGAGCAATGCTTAAAGGCTAATCATTATTTCAATTTGCTCAACGCGCGCGGCGTTATCAGCGTGACGGAGCGTGCTGGATACATTGCGAGGGTGCGTAGCTTGGCGAAGTTGTGTTGCGATGCTTGGGTACACGCGCATGCTTAGTCGCAAGAGGCCTGCAGATTTGTTGATCGAACTCTTTTCAGAGGAGATCCCGGCGAAAATGCAAAAGGTGGCGGAGCTCTCTGCCAGGGACGTTATGCGGCGCGTTTTGTGCCAGCATGGGGTGATGGGCGAGGGCGGAGGCGAAGGGGGCGTAGGTGGCGTTTCTGTTGAGGGCGAATCAGCCATCGCAACGCCAGAAATCTCCGCATATTGTTCGTCGCGACGGCTTGCCGTGCTGGTGAAAGGGGTTGCAAGAGAAAGCGCGCCATTCACTGAAGAGAAACGTGGTCCTAAAATCGGGGCAAGCGAGGGCGCCATTGCGGCGTTTTTGAAGGCCAATAACATAACGAAACAAGAGGCCGTAGAGCATGATGGATATATTTTCGCGCAAATAGAGAGGGCTAGTGTAAAGATAGAGGACAGGCTTCCTGCGATTTTCCAGGCGTTCGTCTCTTCTATGCCCTGGCCAAAAACAATGCGCTGGAGCATCATACCAAGTAACCAAAAGAATCGCGAGCAGGAGGCACGTAGCACAGGCGAAGAGCTGTACTCAAGTACTGTTTCTGCCGAAACGGATCGACGAACTAGCAAACTTTTAGAGACTGGGGATACAGATCAGTTAAAATTGTCTGCGCCTTGGGTCCGCCCTGTTCGATCTGTTGTGTGTATGTTAGATGATGAGACGGTCAAGTTTCGTGTTGACGGCTTCGATTTAGAAGCAGGGAACACCACGTACGGCAACAGGTTTTTATCTAACCACAACGGCCAGTCAGAGGCGTCTCCAGACGATTTCCCAATAAGAATTCCAAGCACACAAAAATACGTGGAAGTGTTACGTGAGAATTTTGTTATTGCGGGTTTCAATGAGCGAAAGCAGGCGACATTGGATACGATTTCGCGCGTTGTGGCGGATTGTGCCGGTCCGCAAAAAGAGTTGGTCGCGGATGAGGCGCTTTTGGAGGAGGTCACGGGACTTGCGGACTGGCCGTTCGCTATTGTCGGGGACATTCCTCAACAATTTATGGGGCTGCCGGCTTTCATTTTAACGACGTCGATGAGAGTTCATCAAAAATACTTTGCGATAACCCAGTCACAAAAAGTTTGTGGGTTCGTCGAGCCGTTGCTCGGCTCGAGCAGTACGTCGAGTACAGCTCTTCGCCTGCGCGACGTGTCTCCTGCCCATAACTCTTTTTGTGACTGGGTATCACCACAATCCACAAAAGTTTGTGGGTTCGTCGAGCCGTTGGGCGGTTTAGCTCCGTTTTTTGTCGCCGTTTCTGCTGTTCCTGATCAAACGCAAACAATGGACCTCTTTCCAAACTCTTCAAAATCAGTTTTTGGGGACGTCGATCCGGTGCTCGAATGCTCACGTACATCTAAGTACGCTCCGCTTCTGTGCTCCGTGTCTCCTTCCCAAAA
>JAIRNW010000007.1 GCA_031257795.1 Holosporales bacterium
CTATACCTGGGCGGAGTTTGACAAAGCCAGGGAATGGATGGTGCTGGTAAAGCCGAGGCAGCCTAGACAAATTTGACGCTGAATGACACAGCCGGGAGCCGTATGCCTTAATAGGGCACATACGGTTCTGTGGAGGGGCGGCAGCGGTAACGCTCGCCGTCTACTCTCGTGAATAGACGTAAAACCAGGCTTGACAAAACAAGAAGCAGTTGCGTAGATTCCCTACTGTGGTGTTGGTTTTTAGGTGTTTTTATGAATTTTACGAGATCGTTTTCTCTAGCATTGCTATTAGCTGTGTCTGCTTCGCTATCCGCTGTTGGAAGTGGAAGGAAAACTAAAGGCTCCCATCATCAAAGAGCAAAATATAAGAACGTGCTGGATGTAATGGAAAAATCAAGATTAGTGGACGATATCAGAAACGCAAGCACAAAATACGCAATGATCATGAATATGTTTCCAGAGATTCTCACGAAAACTCTTCCTAGCGAAGAGACTATAAACAAAAAGCTGCGTCAGAAACTCTACCAATTAACGAATCCACTTAGGCCATCAAAACTTCCAAAAAGAGATCAAGAAATTGCAGTTGTGATTTTCATGATTATTGAGAAGTATTTTGGTCAAGAAGCAGCAGATGCCGCCGTTGCGCCTAACGGCTTTGACCGTTTTTCCGAAGTTTTGAGCGAGAAAAGAGGAAAGTTTGAAGATGGAGTAGGAGAAGAGGAAGATTGGGTAGGAGAAGAGGAAGATTGGGCAGGAGAAGAATAGATAGAGTCAACTAAATGTTGGGTGAAGTGGAAAACTAAACATTAAGTATATAGGGGCATGTGAGAAATTGTAGGAGAAACGGAGCACTGCCTCCGAGCCGTACTTAAGTGTCTCGCTAAAGGCGAGCACCGGCTCGACGAACCAACAGTTCAGTTGTGATCGGCTGTAGTGCTGTGCTAAAAATACTTCTGATCCCTCCAAGTAGGCCGCGAAAAGCATGAAAATAGCGACGTGGAACGTTAACTCCGTTCGCGCAAGATTAGACGCGATTGATGTGTGGCTAAAAAAGGAGAACCCCACAGTTGTTCTCCTGCAGGAATTGAAATGTCAGGAGGCGGCGTTCCCTTTTTCATTCTTTGAAGAGCGCGGCTTTACTTGCGCTGTACTGGGGCAAAAAACGTACAACGGCGTCGCCATCGTAGCGCAAACATCTATAGAAGATGTGACTTGCGGTCTTCCTAATTTCGCCAATGACCAAGCAGCACGATATATTGAGGCGGTTGTTGACGGCGGGGTACGCGTTGCTAGCGTGTACGTTCCGAATGGCGGGAATGTGGTGGGGGCAGAGCCATACGCGTACAAGCTTGATTTTTTGACCAAGCTAACAGAGCACATGCTAGATCTCAGCAAGTATGACGAGAGCATTTTCATCGGCGGAGACTATAACATCACAACGGACGTGAGAGACGTTTACGACGAAAAGCTATGGTTCGAAAAGGTGTGTTGCACGACGACAGAGCGGAACATGCTGAAGGGCTTGAAGGGAGGCGCTTTTTTTGATGTTTTGGATGTCTTCTGGCAAAAGGCCAATCCTACCACTGGCAAGAGACCTTTCACTTGGTGGGATTATAGGATGAGGTCGGCGGAGTGGAACAAAGGGCTCAGGCTAGACTACTTCATGGCGAATCAGGCAGGGCTGGATTCAGTTAGCGCTGTCACAGTTGATATTGAAACAAGAAAAGCCAAGCAGAGGGTCTCGGACCACGCCCCACTCATAATTGAAACAAGGTCTTGATTCCAAATTTGCGAAAAGATTGGTGCAGGTGGAGTGGAGCGATGAACCCACGAATTTTTGTGGCTTATCCCCTGATTGACAATGCCACGTATTTTGACTACGCTGTATGGAGGCTTCGGTTTTGCGGCCGTGGCGAAATTGGTAGACGCGCAGCGTTGAGGTCGCTGTGAGGCAACTCTTGGAAGTTCAAATCTTCTCGGCCGCACCATTAGCTGCTCCATAAATTAGGGGCGATTGGCTATAGTACGGCTCTGCGCCTGCACTTCGATGCTCCTGCTCCCAATTCTTCTTGCGATTGAGTTATACCCAGCCGTCGAAAGTTTGAGGTTTCGTCGAGCCGGGGCTTGAATTTCACCAATTTTGATCTGCGTTTCCAAATTTTGTGAGCTGGCCATCAAAGAACAGCTTTATTGTTCCAACAGGTCCATGACGTTGCTTAGCTATAATCAACTCAGACTGGTTATATATATTGTTCATCTTCTTTTGCCACTGCGCGTGCTCATCCGTCCCGTCCTTCGGCTCCTTCCTCGCCTCGTAATACTCCTCCCTATACACAAACAAAACAACGTCAGCATCCTGTTCTATAGATCCAGACTCCCTCAAGTCCGCTAATTGCGGACGTTTATCATCACGCTGCTCCACGGCGCGAGACAACTGAGAAAGCGCGACTATCGGCACGTCCAGCTCTTTCGCTAAAGTCTTCAAGGTTCTTGTTATTGTCGAGACTTCTTGAACCCTGTTGTCCGTGGTCCTGCGTGAGGCAGCGTCTATCAATTGCAAATAATCGATAACCACAAGGCCGATGTCGTGCTGCCTTTTCAAGCGCCTCGCGCGACTCCTCAATGCTGGCAGGCTGAGGCCCGGAGTGTCATCTATGAATAGCTCAAGATCGCTAATCTGGCGGCTCACCTCAACGAACTTCGGGAAATCCTCCCTTTTTATGCACCCCCTGCGTATTTTATCGGATGAAATCCCTGATTCACTCGCCAGAATGCGCATCGCGAGCTGCTCTGAGGACATTTCCAGGGAAAAGAAGGCGACTTTCGCACCCTCTTTTGGTTTAGTGAGATACTCCCTGGCCGCGTTGAAAGCGATATTGGTAGCGAGGGCGGTTTTTCCCATGGACGGGCGCCCCGCAATTATCAGGAGGTCGGATTTGTGGAGTCCACCAAGCCACCTGTCAACGTCAAGCAGGCCGGTTGTGACGCCAACTAGATGGCTATCCCTCTTGAACGCCGATTCCGCCGACTCTATGGCTTTGCTGAGGGCGTGTTTGAATAGCGTAACGGTGTTGTTGGGGCCTTGCCCGAGCATCGCGATGTTGTAGAGCTTTTTCTCGAGGTTTTCGACGATGTCCACTCCCGTTGTCTCGATGTCGATGCCCATACACTCGTCGTTTGTTTCTTGGGCGATGCATATCAGCTGGCGGCGAATGAAAGCGTCGAAGATGATTTGGCCGTAATCGTACGTGTTTGCAATAGACACAACCGAGCTCACGAGGTCCACGAAATACTCCGCCCCGCCGACGCTTTGCAGCTCTTCGTCACTATTGAAAAAATCTTTCAGGGTGATTGGGTCGGCGACTTGGTTTTTGTCAATCATCGTTTGCATGGCGTAGAAAATTTTGCAATGCGGTGGGTAATAGAAGTGCTCTGGACGCAAAAAATCGGAAACGTGCTCCATTGCGTTGTTATTCAGCAGGAGGCCGCCCAAAAGCGCGCGCTCTGCCTCCAGGTTGTGTGGAACGATAGTAGCAGCGGCATCAGACCTGTTGTCAAAGTTCTCAGAAGCCGCTTCTGAGGCTTTTGCAACAGGTCTATGTTCTTGATACGTCGGGGCAGCTGCGGATTTTAGTTTTTCCACGCTATCTTGTGCCGCCTCTGGACGTTCTATTGTTGTTGCGTGCTCCTGCTGCTCTTTTTTTGAAGACTTTTTCTTTATCTCTAGTTTCACAACGTTGTTGGAGTCTTCGAACGCTGAAAATTTGTTTGTAACAGATGATTCTCTCTCGTTTTGAGACACACTTTCCTCAGGCTTGCAGAAAAACACTGCATTCTGACATATCGGACAAAATTCTGCACCGACTTCTTTATGAAGGGAAACTTGTCTCACATGTGAACGAACTTGGACAACACGAGATTCGTTGATTTACAATGAGGGCAGTACTCCATGTGGATTCACATATATCGAAAGCTTTACGAGGATATAACTCAAGGTGCGACCATCAACTAGTAAGGTAAATGTCTCGGTTTTTCAGGGATCCTTTACGACTTATACTTGAGAACTAAAAGGCCCTGAACAATGAACAGATCTATTCAAAAAGAGCTACAGTTTCGTGCGAAAGTGTTGTATGCTGCGATCATGGCGCGGGATAGAGCAGCCTGGTAGCTCGTCAGGCTCATAACCTGAAGGCCGCTGGTTCGAATCCAGCTCCCGCACCCTGTGTTTTTGCTAACCTTGACCCACAAAATAAAGTGTTATTTTAGCTGTGCAAGATGCAACAACAATTAACTACAATACGCATAAAAAAACCCGAAAGCCTTGGCTATTGTTGCGACAATATTTTTCGAAGATGCATGCGAAATGATTGAATATTATGGGACTCGCTGGAAAATCGAACGGCTTCATTATGTGCTGAGAGGAAAAAAGAGCTGGAAAGAGTATATTTCATGAATTTTTCATGTTTTAGCTTTTCGAAACAAAATATTTGCGGCTTGTTTTGGAAACTTGTGAAGTTTGCAACAGGGCCACTTTGCTGTAGCGTGATCTTCTTATCTAGCTGTGTTCTCGTGCATAAAGGTACAGATCCAGAAATAACACAACTAGAGGCGTCTTTTTTAAGCGATCCCAACTTCGATCCGAACAAAAAGTTTGAGCGCGACGAAACGTTGCTTCAAAAGGAAGCTCTGACTAAGTTAGGCCTGCGATTCCCATATATTGCGCCGGAGCATTTTCTCGCGATATCCCACAATAACGGCTCAACTAACGCACAAAAATTTGCGCATAAACAAATCTGCGAGTATATCTTTTCACACGCGCGACAACGCGAAATGTCGAGCATTATAGAGAAAAACAAGCGCTCTAAAATCCCGTCAAAATACGTTTCCTGGCTAAAGGTTTTGGCTGGAGTGATGACCGTTAAGCAATATTGGGAAAGTTGTAACGCAATGGAGCACGCGAACGGCGCGATAGACGGGCCACTTTATCAATGGGATGATGATTCGCTTGAAAAGTGCCACTGTTTCGTACAGCTGGTATTTCCAACGTTTGACTCATCACAATTTGTTGGTGAGGCACCTTACATTGATCCTACATTTCTAAAACTTCTGGCTAGTGTTAAAGATTCGTGTTCGCGCGAAGAATACGACGCGTTAATACACCAAATACAGAATGTTCTTATTATCAATTTTGAAAGGATCGCCCGTTTTTGGGGAATTGGCTGGCGGAATGGTGCGTTTGCCGTGGTCAATCACGCCAAATTTACAAACGCGACAAAGGTCAACACACATAACAAACAACGTATGACTCGAGTATTAATTGCCATTTGCGCGCTGGGTATGAAAAAAACTGCGAAGCAATTCTACAGATGTTTATCGGAGGTGGACAATGCCTCGTTGAGGTACTTCACCGCTGCGCTAGAGACGAAACCACTGGCTGAATTCTTGAATTGAATGTCTCTTATATTGTTATTTTGGTCAGGATGTTATTGGTAGCAAGGCCGTCTTTTTATGACGAAGTATAACAACACAGCAGTTACTGGACCTCTTTCGAAACTTTCAAAATCAGAATTTTGGGAAGGAGACACGGAGCACAGAAGCGGAGCGTACTTAGATGTACGTGAGCATTTGAGCACCGGATCGACGTACCCAAAAACTGATTTTGAAGGTTTCGAAAGAGGTCCATTTAAACTAACCATTTCCATTTGATTTGGATTCATCTGCTGTCACTTTCCTAACACTGGATACCTGCAGGATTATACCAGATTTCTCTAGGTTTTTTCGTGCTGGTTCGCAACAGAGCCAAAGTTTGCGGGTTCGTTGTCTCTACGCGCAAGTTATAAACTGGTATGCTGATCTCGCTTCCCTTTAAAAAAGGCTTTCAGTAGTTCGCCACATTCATCCTCCATGATTCCGCCGATGACGGAAGGGACGCTATTGAGCCCCACATTCGTCCCGTTTGAAATCGCTCCTTGTTGCGGGCTGTATGCCCCAAAAACAACCCTTCTAACGCGCATCAAAGAAATAGCGGCAAAACACATATGACACGGCTCGAGTGTTGTATACAGATCGCAGCCGTCCAAGCGCGGGCAGCACAAAGAGATTGAGGCCTGCGTTAGCGCGACGATCTCAGCGTGGCGCAACGGAAGAGGGAGGGCCGTGAGGTCTTCCACGCCCTCATTATGCGCGCGAGCCACAACCCGCTGTGAAGCACCATCCACAATGACTGCCCCAACCGGAATCGCCTCCTTCTGAAGGGCCTTTTGGGCTTCATTTATTGCCATTTGCATATAACGAGTAAAAAATACCATCGTTTCAGACGCTCACACCACCAATTTCCCACATATACATTTCGAACCTGAAAACCAGGATTTTTTCGACTCGTAGACCGCGATTCACCTAGAAAAAATTCCTGAGAGTCAGGTGAGATGAGTATAACTTGGCATAAGTCACCGAAAGAATTGAGCGCAGGAGCCTCGAAGCACAGGCGCGGAGCTTATCAACGTAAGTCTTTTTCCGATCGGTATTGCTTCTTTAGATCGATCCGCTCTTGCGGTGTGAGAATTTGCGTTTTCATGACAATGCTTATAGCACGTCAGTAAAATTTAAGTACAGTATTTTCGCATTTTTTCGTGGCCGGGTATAGGTGAAGTTCTGGTGGGATTTTTCTGTGATTTCTTTAACTGTAATTCTCGACTAATTTCCCCAACCCTCCCCCACCAGCAAACTTTTCGCAACTGAATTCCCATTAACTTTTTATTCACAATTTCTATTGTAGCGTCATTGTGTTGGGAGTATTTATTTTACGCGCTAGGGGGATTTATGAATAAAATGTTAATTTACGTGGCTTGCGGAGCCACCCTTGCTGCCTTACCAGGGTATTGCACTTTTACCGAAGATATGGCCGAAGACACAAGTCTTGACGATTCTGCTTTTTCTGCCCGTCACTCTCATGTGTGTCCTGTCTGGTCTCAGTTTCACCTCCCTTCGGAGTTTCGCGACAGATTAACTCAATACAAAATTTGGATGGAGCAGTTGGAGGTTCTATGTTGTGCCCTCCTTGGGGTAACGAATCCTAATTTTGTTTCTGAGGATGATAGACTTATGGCAGCAAGTGTGTCTGAAAAAACAAGTGACATACTAACGCACGCGAGCTGGCTGGCCGACACTCCTCCTGAAGATAGAGATGATGCATGGTTCAAGAGCTTCTTCGCTAATGTTTGCTATATGTACGACATGCTAGGGGGAAGGGCTCCTGTGTTTGAAGAGGCATCTGTGTTGGTAGATAGGCTGCGGACAAAGGCTTGGGCAAGTCAGAAGTTCGAGAAATTAAATGAAGCGAAGGAATGTGGGGATCTTTCGGTCTTCATGTTTTGCACAAATTGTTTGGATTTGTTCAGACGGACTGGAGAGCCGCATTTTTTGACTTGCATAGAGCAGAATAGCGATGAGCTTAGTGAAGAGGAGAGAAGCTTTGTACAGGCGGTGTTTGATGCGATTAAGGGTGGTGAAAACTGATTCTGTCACAAAAAATTTGCATAACACCATGTCACAAAAGGTTCATGGGGTCGTCGCTTCAATGCTCACGTACCATAAGTGCGCTGTGCTTCGAGGCTCCTCCCCACGACTCTTTTTGTGGCTGGGTTATATAGTCAAACACACCTAATTTTCCCACTTGACACGAATACTTCCCTATACTATACAGCAATCGGAATATTGCTAATTGGTATACTGTGAAAAATTTTCTATCAGCAGCAGACCGCGTGTAACTCCAAGAACTCTTGAAAAAAAGAAAAAAAGCTTTAATTGCTGCTTCAATGTGAAGAATTTTGGGCATAAGAATCGCAGGCATCGCCACGGTTTGAGCTGTGAGATCTGTTGCACATGGCAATTACATGACTCGATTGGCTTTTTGGAAACCCTTTATGGGGCTTTGAGCCTATAGAGATATCTGGAAAACAGGCGGGAGTGTGTTCGCGACGTGCCTTACGCCTTCGATTCTTTTTGTGACCGTACATAACAAAGTGCTACACTCGGTAGCAGAAGGGATTCAGTCTATTACGCCGGAAGTTAGCCATGTCAACACAACTAGAATCACTGAAAAATGTGCTATCTCAAGAGCTCGCAGCAATTGCCTTGTGCTCAACAATGCAAGAGATTGAAAGCAAGCAAACGGCCCTGTTCGGGAAAAATGGCTCTATTACACAGGAAATGAAAAAGCTTGTGCAATGCGAAGATTTGGTGTGGCGCAAAGAGCTCGGAAGCGCCCTTAATTCAATACGCAAGGAACTGGAGAGTGCGCTCAGAGAAAGGAGCAAAGCGATAGAGCAAGCCTTTTTTGAACAAAAGCTTAAAAGCGAGTTCACAGATGTAACACTCCCAGAGCGCCCGCAACACCAGGGCCGCCTGCATATGCTGACCCAAATTTGCCTCGAGCTGCTGTCGTATTTCAGATCGCGAGGCTTCAAGGAAAAGTTTGGCCCAGAGCTTGAAACCGATTTTAATAATTTCGAAGCCCTAAACTTCCCGCCAAACCACCCTGCTCGCCAGGAGCAAGACACATTTTATATTCGTAATCACCCAAAAAAGCTACTGCGCACCCACACATCAACCATTCAGATCCGCACGCTCTCAAGCTGCGAAATCCCGATCCGCGCCGTGTCTTTTGGCTCGGTTTTTAGGGACGATGCGGTGGATGCGACGCATTCGCCGGTTTTTCATCAGATGGAGTTTTTCGTGGTGGAGCCAGGGACGACTGTGGCTCATTTGAAATATTGTTTGTTGGATTTTCTCGGATTTTTGTTTCGCATAGACCTTTTGGCGATGGACGCCAATGGGGATGCCCCTTTGGTACGCTTGCGGCCTAGTTTTTTCCCATTTACCGAGCCGTCCTTGGAGGTCGACGTTTGTTGTTCCAAGCATGGAGGTAAATTGAAGCTTGATAAAAATGGGGACTGGCTGGAGATCATGGGTTGCGGAATGATTCATCCAAATGTGTATAAGAGCTGCGGGCTTTCCACGTTTCCGGATGGCTCTCCTTTGCAAGGATTCGCAGCGGGCATTGGGATAGAGCGAGTTGCCATGCTGCGCCACGGAGTGACCGATATTAGGAATTTCTACGATGGCGATATGCGGTGGTTGGATCATTACGGAGCAGTTGCCGCGCAGTAGTCAAAACCTTCAGAGTCCGTTTGTGATTGGTATACGCGTACTGCCAAGAAAACGATTTTGAGCACGCATTGGACCTCTTTCGAAACCTTCAAAATCAGAATTTTGGGAAGGAGACACGGAGCACAGAAGCGGAGCGTACTTAGATGTACGTGAGCATTCGAGCACCGGATCGACGTACCCAAAAA
>JAIRNW010000057.1 GCA_031257795.1 Holosporales bacterium
AGAATTTTGGGAAGGAGACACGGAGCACAGAAGCGGAGCGTACTTAGATGTACGTGAGTTTCGAACCGGATCGACGTACCCAAAAACTGATTTTGAAGAGTTTGGAAAGAGGTCCATTATGTCAACGAGTTCTAAACGTACGTGAGCATTCGAACAGCACCGGACTCCCTACAAAGTCGCAGACTTTGTTGTGGTGCCGTTCGGCGAACTCGCAACTCTTCGGGTACTGGGCATAGAGAGCGTTCGCTACCAAACGTTATCAGCCACCTTTTTCAAAAAAGTATAAAAGATACGTGAAAGGTTGTAGATATGGCGGATGTTCGCGCTTTCGTTGATTTTGTGCGCCTGGCCCGCAAGCAAGCCTACCTCCGCAAATGGGCAAATCTCGGTCAAAAATCGCGCGTCAGAGTTCGCCCCATTAGCCGACACCAATGGCTTAATATCGGTCACCTCAAAGCAAGAATCAACCAGCATATCAAAGCCGCTTGAAATATCTGAAAGATACGGCTCCCCAGCAAGATCGTATAAGACCTTATACTTTACTTCGCTATTGGTAAAAATTTTCTCTATTTCATCGATTAGCTCTTCAGCCAGCCAATCGTCGTTAAACCTAATGTTGAACTTCGCCACTGCGGCTTCTGGAATCATGTTCCGCGCTTTGTTTGCGGTGTCTACGCTTGTGACCTCGATGTCCGTTGGGCCGTATATATCAGTCTCGCTAATTTTCGCCTTAGAGCGCATATCAATTACGTTCTGCAAGAGAGGGAGCAGCGCGTGGAGCGGGTTTAGCCCGTATTCAGAGTAGGCAACGTGGCCAGAGCGCCCACACGCCATCACTGTTACATTCAGGCTGCCCCTGCTTCCGATCTTCACGTGGTCGCCCGGGGTTTTGAGCGAAACAGGCTCTCCAATAAGGGCAAAAAATGGTTTTGGAAATTTCTTTTGGTTTATGAGGTGCTCTATGACGGCTCTTGTGCCGTACTCAGCTTGGCCTTCCTCGTCGCTTGTGATGATAAGGAGGACGTTTTGCGGGATGTCCTTTGCGTTTGAGATGGCCTCCAGGAAGCTGGCAATTCCGCCCTTCATGTCCGCGGCGCCTCGCCCATACACGCACATCTCATCCATTCTGCTACTATCGAATATGGCGCAGGAGTATCCATCATCTCGCAAACAGCACATGCAGAGCTCGCCTTGGTCGTGCTTCCACGAGGATTTCTTGCCTATCGGGACAACGTCAACGTGCCCTAAGAAGACGAGTGTTTTTTTCGATTTTGTTGTCTTTTTCGAAGCAACAAGATTTGCAACCCCATTAAACTCGAGCAAATCGCAGGTAAACCCTATGAATTCCAGGGCTTCCATAACAAGACGCAGGGCGTGATCGGTGTCTGTGGCTTGTATTAACTGTTGTGTAAAAAAAATTGAGTTCATGAGCGGTGATTTAGAACTATTAGACAACGCAACCGCAGTAATCGTACCACATTGATCACTGTGCCACGTACAACAAAGATACGACGTAATCAAAGATACGCCACAGTCACCGAAAGGATGTTTGACTATAAAAGAGCTTATATATCCACAGAACTATCTTAAACATCGTCTAATACCGCGCATTTCCTACCACTTATACCAAACCACCGAAAGTTCGCTGGATCGTCGCGCGGCGCCCCAACCGAGTCTGCGACTTTGCCTGGAGTCCGGTGCTGCTCGGCTTGAGCAGTACGTTTACGCTGCTCTGCGACTTTGCCGAGAGCAAAAAAATGAACCATCCTAGCGCAGCCAAAGGCTGTTTTGGCTCCAGAACGTCTCAACCCCTTGCAACCCTTTATACACAGACTCTATCGCCTTCTTATTCTGAAAGAAAAGCTCCATCTTGGAAGCGTGTTGTTCCAAGCATTTATCAATGTCTCTGTAAAGAGAGAGTCCTTTCTCAGATAACCTCACGTGCACTGAGCGTTTATCATGCTTGGATGGAATCTGTTCCGCATATCCGCTTTGTACCAATTTCTTAATATTGTGCGAAACGTTCGAACCACTGTATAAACCGCGCGAAATAAGCTCACTAATACTAATTTGTTGATTTCCTATATTGTATAAGAGAAGACATTGAACACTATTAATATCCAAAACACGCAAGTTATTCAGCTCATTTTTCAGCAAATCAAGAAAAACGCGGTGCGCTCTTCCAACACAGTTTATTATGTTACAATATATATTTTTCATAAAAATAATTGCAATACTAAATCCTTTTTGGAATATAGTATAAAAAGATAAAAAAAGAGTTAACCTTTAGAATGTTTTTAGGAGGTTAGAACCTATTGACATAAAATATTTGTGATTGGCTATATATCAAACTTTTTGTGTCTGAGTATCCCATTTTTTCCGATGCGCTTTATCTCCCATTCTAGCATTATGCCGGATTTTTCGTACACCATCGCCCGCACCATCTCCCCTAGGGTTTCGAGATCGTCTGCCGAAGCTCCTCCGGTGTTTACCAAGATATTGGCGTGGTCCTCTGCAATCATTGCAGCCCCCAGCATCATGCCTCTGCAGCCGGCTTCGTCGATGAGGACCCACGCCGGCTTTTCTGGAGGATTTTTGAACGCTGAGCCGGCGAAGCCGACGCCATTTGCGCCGGAACCACTGGACTTAGAACTGTTTATTCTGATTTGATCGAATTTTTGAGCCCGTTCTTTGAGAAGCCGGTTGCTGGTCTCTAAAACAGCCTCCGACGACGAGCGCGTTAAACAAAAGCACGCCCTAAGTACGATGGTCGCCTCTTCAAAGCCTCCGCTTCTGTATTGCATTTGCTTTCCTAGAATTTCTTTATCAATGCGACATATTTCGGTGGGGACGTCTGATTTTGAAGGTTTCGAAAGAGGTCCATTGACTACCTCAACCCATTCTATAATGTCCCTAACCTCGGCCCCGTGCGCCCCGGCATTCATAAAAACGGCCCCACCGATTGTGCCAGGGATACCAGCCAAAAATTCCATCCCTGAATACCCGGCAGCCTGCGTAGTCGCAAAGGCGCGTGAGCACAAAACCCCGGCATCGAAAACAAATTCGTTTTCTGAAAGACTTTCCGCTGCCGGTTTGCCGCTTCCATCTCCAAGCTTGCGCACCGAGCCGCCTTGCACACAAACTCCACCGCGCGGCATCAGGACGGTGAGGCCGCCGATTCCACCGTCGCGGACTATAACATTAGATAGTCCTCCAAGAACTGTTATACCCAGTCCCTGAAAGTTTGCTGGTTCGTCGATCTGCTGCTCGGCTCGAGCAGTACATTTAGTATAGCTCTTCACCTGCGCTACATGTCTCCTGCCGTCAATTCTTTCGGGGACTGGGTATCCTGGTTGCCAAAAGCTCGTTGGTTCGTCGAACGGTTCCCACGAATTAGACCAATTCCAAAGGTCATCAGGTTCTATTTCCTCAAGCATCAAATCTTCAAAATGATCCAATACATCCACGAAATCCGCCACTGTGTCTGGGATAATAGCAATAGCAGCGCTCCCTCCAGCCTTCATCCAGGACATTTTTCCTACAGGGTAATTTTTAATCGACAAAGCCATAATATTATTTTGGTTGATAACCGTATTTTACAAGTGTCATAATCTGTGTCGTGTGAGCTATCGTACGCGGTCGCAAAATTCTAATCAATGGACAAATACAATGTCAATTTTAACAAAAATACAACAACTGATAGAAAATACCATATCCGCCGCGTTCCAAGTAGATTGCGTTGGTTTGTTTTCGATTGATGTGGCGGAAGATACCGCGCAACGCGGCGAAATCACAACGAACGCGGCGATGGTTCTCGCAAAAAAGCTGAACACACAACCGAAAGCGCTGGCCGAACTGCTCAAGAACGCCCTCACACAACGCTCTGAGGTAGATTTTGTTGATATCGCCGGGCCAGGCTTCATTAATATCACGCTCAAAAAAGAGGCTTGGTTATCTGAGCTGGACGATATAGTGAGAAATGGAGATTTTCCGGCTGTAGCTGGGCAAATAAATGAATCTCCAATACATATAGAGTTTGTGTCTGCAAACCCAACCGGCCCCATGCACGCCGGCCACGTGCGCAACGCAATCTTCGGCGACACCATTGCCTCATTGCTCGAAAAAATGGGCCACAAAGTACACAGGGAGTATTACATCAACGACGCAGGGAAACAAATCGAGGCGCTCGGAAAGTCTTTGTATTGGCGTTACATGGAGGCGAGAGGGCAGACCGTCGAGCAAACCGACGACATGTACCCAGGCGAATATCTTGCCAAACTCGGGCAGAAAGTGGCCGATGACTACTGGGACATGTGGCGCGTCTATCCATACGAGGAGTGTTTAGAGGAATTCAAAGAAATCGCCGTTTCTAGCATGATGAACCTAATCCGGCGCGACCTCGCCGAGCTTGACGTTCACATGGACTACTACGCCTCGGAAAAGGCGATCATAGAAGCGGGCAAAGTCGATGAGGCAATACAACTTCTGGAGCGGCAAGGGGATGTGTACACAGGCGTCCTAACTCCGCCCAAAGGCGTTGATTCCGTGGAGGATTGGGAGGAGCGCCCACAAATGCTTTTCAAGGCCACAAAATATGGCGACGACATGGACCGCCCGCTGCGCAAATCTGACGGCACGTGGACGTATTTTGCAACAGACATTGCCTATCAGATGGATAAGATGCAAAGGGGATTTCGCAAGCTCATCAATGTTTTTGGGGCGGATCACTGCGGCTATGTTAAGAGGATCACAGCGGCGACCAAGGCAATCGCAAAGGGGCTTGGGCTGGCCATATTTCAGGGCAGTTTTTCCGATTTTGCAAGCAGTTCGCTCGTGAGGGCGAATTCTGGAAAGCTTGGGCAGGAGTCCGACGAGGTGTTGATGGAAGTAAAGCTCTTCCAGATCGTGAATTTCTTTGAAAACGGGCAACCCATTAAGATGTCTAAAAGAGCTGGCACATTCATAACATCTCGGGATATCGTTAATAAGGTTGGGATGGGCGCCACGCGCTTCATGATGGTCTCTCGCCACAACGACACAGTTATAGATTTTGATTTTCAAAAGGTTTTGGAATTGTCACAGGATAATCCGATTTTCTACATACAATACGCGCATTCGAGGATTTGCTCTGTTTTCCGGAATGTGGCGAAGGTTTTTCCTGATTTGGGCCGGGGCTTAGAGTTTAGTAAAGAGTGGCCTTTTAGTGCGCTCGGGAAAGATTTGGCGGAAGATGAGATAGCAATAGTTCGCCGCCTATCTTCTTGGCCGAAAATCCTTGAGCAAGCCGCGGTCTTCCTCGAGCCCCACAGAATTTCGTCCTTCCTGTATACCCTTGCCACGGATTTCCACAGGCTATGGACGCTCGGCAAAAGAAGCTCCGCGGCCCGCTTCATCAACGAGCAAGACAAAGAGCTGACCATAGCAAAGATTACGTTGCTTCAGGCGGTTGCCGTTGTGTTGCGGAGTGGGCTGGGGGTGCTCGGCATTGCCACGATGTATAGAATGTGATCATGAAGCCATGAAGCTTTGGGGAAAAAATAGAGGAAGCGGAACGCGAAGGAGAATGATGGACGCGGAGTGGCGCGGGCATCCGAACTCGCTCGTGGACGATGTTGATCCTTGGACGTCACCGTCGATCAATTTTTTCAAAATAGGGAAAGCCAAAAACCCGACGTTTCCTAGTGCGATTGGGAGGGTGTCTTTCGATAAGGTGAAGACCAATAAAGTCGCGCCTTCCTCCGAAAAACAACTTTCCGCTTATGCGCTGAATGATGATGAAATCGACAACCTCTCTTTCCCAACACTGAAAGCCTCTGTACCGCGTGAAAGCGGGGTAAAAACGGACGGCGAAAGTGATTTGAAGCCGGCTTCCAATGAGGGCGAAGCCAGTGGGAAGGGGTTTGTTTATAAAGAAGGTCCTCTAACGGTCAATTTTCCAGAAAACAACACACACAAGCACGTGTTGGGAGCGTACGAGAGCCCCAAAAAGCCAGCGGAAGAGCCTTTACCTTTTGATATCGATCCGAGGCAGCGCCTAATGGACTTTGCTGATGAATCTCCCTCAAAATCTTTAAATGATTCGCTAGCGGACGCTGTCGCTTTCCGCGAAAATCCGATGAGTTTACAAAGACCTGCGTCATTCTCTAGGGTGAATATGGCGGCGCAAGATACAGTGGCTCGCGATTTTGAGCAATCCAACCTGCAGCAAGCGGCCCCACTTGGCCCTCCAGACCAAGAAGTAAAAGCCAGACAGCCCAGTTTCACTAGGATAAACAACACCTTAAAAATAAAAATGGGTCTGCTGATACTCTTTTTGCTCTTGTTTTTCTTCGGCATATTTTATTTGCACACGCACAAAAGGCCAGCCCCCCCACGCAGCAGCGAATTGCCCATAATTGAAGCCACTTCCCCAATAAAGATTCGTCCTCCTAAGGAAATGCAGATGGTTCCGTATCAAGATGAGTTGATATACGGCAATCTGGATGGCGGGGAAACCGCGGAAAGTGAGGGGGAGCACATCATTCCTGAGGTGGATTTCGCGCCAGAGCCGCCGGTTGTGACGGGGGGGCGCGGGGGCGGCGACGATTATTTGCCAGAAGATGTAGGTGCTGAGGCAAATAGTGAGGAAGCCGTGGACGTTTTAGACAGGTTGCAGTCTTTGGATTATGCAGAGCCAGTGAAGAAGCCGGCAGACAGCATTTCGTCTAAACTAAAGGGGACAAAGGATATTCGCACACCTGCTGCCCCTCCGCCACCTCCACAAAAGCGTGCTCAGCCTACACAATCTCTGAAAGCCAAAACGCAAGCAAAACAATCGCCAGCTAAGCCGCAAAGTGTTCCTAAAAACCGCGCGACAACACAGCAGCAAACATCGCAAAAGTTTTTACCACTCGGGACATTCCCCTCAAAACAGCTCGCAACGAATGGTCTTGTGCGCTTGAAAAATCGATATCCCATTTTGAAGAATCACAATATCTGTGTGCAGGTTGCCCGCGTTGGAAGGAACACGATCTACAAACTGATGGCGGGCCCTTTTAAAAAAGAAGAGGAAATGAGCGCTTTGCGGCGTGTGTTGGGAAGAAATCCATAAGAAGGTTCCAAGTTCGTCGAATCGTCAATTTAAATCATTATGGCAACGGGTTCTAAGAACTAAATGGCCATGGTTGTGTTGAGACCGTGGCATATTCCTATTTGCAATACATTCAACGGGTGTGTTATTTTGTTAAAACAACGGAGGGGTTTAGGAACCCGTTGACATAAGACTTAAATTGAGGATTTTTCAAGAGAAACGGAGCACAGAAGCGGAGCGTACTTAGATGTACGTGAGCATTCGAGCACCGGCTCGACGTACACAAAAACTGATTTTGAAGAGTTTGGAAAGAGGTCCAATTTAGATCATTATGTCAACGGGGTCTAAGGCTTTTAGTTAGGTTGTAAGTATGGAAAACAACGTGAGGAGTTTATTTGACGCAATTTCACTGCTTGGCTCTCGGAAAGAAGTGGAGAATTTCTTTTTAGACTTATGCACTTCTCAAGAGCTTGAAGAACTAGAGGAAAGGTGGTTGGTGTGCCAGCTTCTTGCCTCTGGAAATTACTCTTACCGAGAGATCAGTAAGAAAACAGGAGCAAGCACGACAACGGTCACAAGGGTTGCGCGGTTTTTAAACAAGGAACCACATAATGGCTATAAAACTGTGTTAGCCAAAATTGAAAAGGATAGGGGCGATGTCAATTAATAAAATATTATCAGTTTGTGCTTTGGCGTTTGTTGCGCTCGGGGCATTTTTCTTTCTCACGAAGAATACGCCAGCAGAAAAAGCGTTTCGTGTTTCTATTTGCAAGGCGATAGAACATGAAGCATTGAATTCCGTGGAGAAGGGGATTCGGGATTATCTCAGTAAATGTAAGGACGTTACTTTTGATGCCTACACTTGCCAGGGCAACCAAGTAACCGCTGCGCAAATCGCATCAAAAGTCGCAAATGACAGCGCCCCTATACTTGTTACGATCGGCACGCTGCCTACGCTTGCGTCCTTTCAACTGGCGAAAAACAGCAAGCTGAGCCTCATCTTCAGCTCCGTAACTAACCCAGGGGATATAACGAGCTCATTTAATGGGACAAACACAACCGGCGTCTCAAACTTTGTCTCGCTGCAGCCGCAAATCGCGCTGTTCAAAGGGATACAGCCGAACCTGAAAAGACTCGGCATTATCTACAATTCTGGGGAGTCTAATTCAGTTGCGATAGTTGAAAAATTGCGCCCAATACTTATGGAGATGGGGATAACTCTGGTAGAGCAAAGCATCCAAAAATCCTCAGATATTCCGCAAGCAGTTAACTACATCGTCAAAAACGTTGATGCCGTCTTCGTGAGCAATGATAACACGGTTCTGGCTGGGCTGGCGTTCGTCGTAAAGACGTGCACCGCAAACAAAATCCCCGTGTACGTCAGCGATACTGACCAAGTGGAGAAGGGCTGCCTAGCCTCGCTTGGCCCGAACCAGTACGATATCGGCGTGCAAACCGGGAAAATCGTGGAGATGATTAAAAATGGAGCTGATATAAATTCGATTGATGTGACTTATCCGGTGAAAACTGAGCTGTTTATCAACCTGGATGCCGCTGCTGCGCTTGGGCTTACGATTCCGGATGATGTGCTTAGCAGAGCTGACAAGATTATTTGGGGGACTCCATGATGTTTTCAGAATTAGTAACGAGCGTAAATGTCGGCCTTATATTTGGCGTTGCGGCGATAGGCATATACATCACATTTCGCACAATAAATTTTGCGGATTTGACGTGCGATGGGAGCTTTGTGACGGGGGCCGCCGTTTCGGCAGTTCTAGTGAAAGCCGGCGGCGATCCGTACTTCGCCCTCATCGCCTCACTGTTTGCGGGCGGCCTCGCCGGAGCCGCTACTGGCCTACTAAACGTGAAGTGCAAAATCGCAGATTTACTTGCTGGGATTATCGTCGCTTTCATGCTGTATTCGATTAATCTTAGGATAATGCACAACTCTCCAAACATCACATTCATCGATAACACAACGGTTTTCACGAATAACAATATTTTACTCACAACAATTTTTATTCTGATCCCCATCGTATTATGCTTGATTTTCATGCTGTTCAGCGGTTTTGGCCTAAAGCTTAGGGCGACTGGTTACAACAAAAAATTTGCCCTGTCTTCCGGAATTAACATTGCGACAATGACTGTTGCTGGCGTCGTGATCAGCAATGCGCTGGTTGCGTTCGCTGGCAGCCTGTTCGCGCAGTATCAAGGGTTTTGCGACGTATCTCAAGGGGCGGGAACATTAATCACAGGCCTAACAGCAGTTGTAATCGGCGAAAAGATCCTGCAATTCAAGAAAGAGCCTTTTTTGCTATTATCTTGTTTGCTTGGGGCAGTCCTATACAGAATCTTCATAAACATTGCCCTGCACGGCGACACACTCGGCGTAAGAACGCAAGACATCAACCTAATAACTGGCTTGATCATCATTGCCGTAATTACGATGAAAAGGAGAGAAAAATGCTCAGGCTCTCCGGTATAAGTATAAGGAATACTCTGCGCGGGCTTGATCTGACGGTGGGGCGAGATGAGTTTGTGCTCGTCATTGGGGCGAATGGCGCAGGGAAAACCACTTTGTTCAACATTATTTCCGGGGCTGCCATCCCGGCTGCGGGAAAGATTTTTTTCAATGATCGCGATGTGACGGCGCTTCCTCAGCACAAGAGGGCTAAGTGGATTTCCAGTGTTCTGCAGGATCCAAGGCAAGGGACGGTTGCGGAGATGACGATCCTGGAGAATTTGGCGCTGTCTTACATGAGAAATTCGCACAAAAGAATCACGAAATCGACAGTCGAGCTGTTTAAGAAGAAATTGAGCGTCTTGGAGATGAACCTTGAGAATAGGCTAAGCGAGCGCGCGGGGGATCTTTCCGGCGGGCAGAGGCAGGCGCTCAGCCTTATCATGGCAACGGTCGCCGATTACGATTTGCTGCTGCTGGATGAGATCACGTCGTCGCTCGACCAAAAGAATTCGCTGATGGTGATGAGGATCGCGGAGAAGGTTGTTACTACGGAGAAAAAGGCATGTATGCTGATCACGCACGATGCGAATCATATAAAGTACTTTAACGGACGTGTGTTGGAAATGAAGAATGGTGCTTTGGCCTCATGTTAATTTTGCTATATACACAACTTCGGCCGAGCAAAAAATTTATGCTTGTCAAACATAAAGTGCGTTGAATATAGCTAGATTTTCTAGGGCTGGATATCTACCTCAACTTCAGAGTTGTGAGGCCGAGAAGCGCCAGTATGGTCGCAATGATCCAAAAGCGTATAGTGATCGTTGATTCTGGCCACCCTTTCTTTTCGAAATGGTGATGGATTGGCGCCATCAGGAATATGCGTTTGCGTCCTTTTGTGCACTTGAAAATCGCGACCTGCAGGATTACTGAGACCGCCTCAACAACAAAAAGCCCTCCAACAATGCATAGAACCAATTCGTGGTGCACCATCATCGACACCCCACCTAAAGTCGCCCCTATCGACAACGATCCGCTGTCGCCCATAAATATTTTCGCCGGCGGAGCGTTGAACCACAGAAACCCCAGGCATCCTCCTATCAGGGCGCCTAGCGGGACGGTTAGCTCTCCAGCTCCAGGAATGTGGTGGATATAGAGGTAATCGGAGAAGTTGCTGTGGCCAACCAAATAGCTGATCAATAGGAAGCTGCTTGCAACGTACATAACAGGAACGATCGCGAGGCCGTCCAAGCCGTCCGTTAGGTTGACCGCGTTGGACGTACCCGTTATCACGCATATTCCCCAAAGAAAGTAGAACCAGCCAATATAGACCGTGAGGTTTTTAAAGAAAGGGATCGCCACGCGGTAGTGTAATTCGCTTGGGGTAAGCTGCAATAATGCCAGCGCCACCAACACAGACAAGGTGCCTTGCGCGGCGAATTTCCAGCGAGCTTGCATGCCTTTTGAGTCGCCTTGTGAAAGCTTCTTCAAGTCGTCGTATGCCCCAATCAGGCCGAAGCCGACTATAATGAAAAGGAAAAGCAGGACGAACGGGCTCGTCAAGTTTGCCCAAAAGATGGAGCTGATTATCGTGGAACCTAGGATTAAAATGCCGCCCATGGTTGGGGTTCCGGCTTTTGCGAGGTGCGATTCGGGGCCGTCGCTGCGTATTGGTTGGCCGCGCTTTTGCTTGGCTTTTAGTGCGCGGATCACTTTTTCACCGGAAAATAAGACGATCAGCAAAGAGGTTAGCAGGGCGCCGGACGTCCTGACAGTCAGATACTTGAAGACGTTGAAAAAGGAAAAATATTCACTTAGTTGGTACAAAAAATTATACAGCACCTACGCCATCTCTTATGGACACAAAGATAAGGTAGAGTTTACAGTAAAAATCTCAAGAAGTCTAACATATAACCCAGCCACGAAAGTTTGCTGGTTCGTTGCTTCGATGCTCGGCTCGAGCAGTACGTTGAGTACAGCTCTTTGCCTACGCTTCGAGGCGCCTGCCATCAATTCTTTCGGTGGCTGGGTTATATACCAAACCACAAAAAGTTTGCTGGTTCGTCGAAACGGTTTCCTTATCAGAACTTTGGGGTAACTACTACATACCCAGATGGGAAAGCATGGAGCAGTCCTTTCTCTATCTTTTCAACGATTCCGGCCGTTCTTTCTAAGCTGACTCCGGCACGTTCTATATTGAGGTTCACCAAGAAAAATTCGTTGCGGCCAAGGCTTTTTGTCACAAGAGAAAAGCATTCCTTCTGCTCATTAGCCTCAAACAAGTCTTTCTCATTATTCACAACATCCAAAACTATGCTTCGTGCCGTTTTCAATGTTTCCTCTTGCAAGCTCGCGTCTAGCAAACATCTCAACGAACTACTTATAACGAAAATCGACGTTTTGAAAAAATAAAAAGCAATAATAAGACTAAAAACCCCCTCGATCCACGGAAGTGCCGCCTGCCTAGATGCGATAATGCAAAACAAGGCGATAAAGCCCGTCAGTATGTCTGCTTTGTAGTGCACTGCGTCAACCCACAGAGCAACGGACTTCGTTTTTTTCGAAAAAAACGTCTGCACCGCCACCAAAATAATCAAGAGAAACAGTGACAACACGAAAAGCTGCAGACCTATGGTGTCCATGTCGACCGGAGAGCCCTCTGGGCCGTCGCCCTCCACTGCTCGCTGTATGAGCCCCACCGCTTGCATCAAAACTCCCGCGCTCTTGTACAGCAAGAGCCCTCCAATCGCAAAGAGCAAAACGGCCTGCGCGAGCGAGACTAGCGTTTCGATTTTTCCGTAGCCAAACGGATACTTGCGATCCGGCGGTCTCATTGACCACTTAATTGCAAAAATATTAAACACAGACACGGAAAAATCTTTGATCGCGTCGAAGAAGACAGCCTCCAACACGAGCGAGTCGGATACCCAGTACGCCCCCATCCTCGCAGCCATCACGCAAAAAGCTATAAAAGCCACGAGCCAGCCGACTTTTGCCGTTAAAACAGGGGCCTCTTCGTGGAGGCAACAAGACATCCCATGATTTTTTGCACAACCAAACATTGCTTAACCTTTCTCGATTTCATTTAGTAGCCTTTTCACAGCGTACGCCGCCTTAGCCGCTTCTCCGAATCCGACCGCCAAAATATTGAGCTTATTCGGATAACAAACAACGTCTCCGGCCGCGAAAATCCCGCGTACATTCGTCTCTCCCGCCTCATTAACCGCAATTTTCTGACCATCCAACGCAATGCCCCAGTCTTTCATGCAATTAACGTTCGCCAAAAGCCCGCAGAAAACCAGCAAATAGTCGGCGTCTATGAAAAACTCGCCGCAACCACTCACGTCTTTTTTTTCGCTGACCACCTTCACTCTGGTCAGTCTCCCCTCATTCCCTTCGAGCGATACAACACGAAATGGTGTGTGGATCCGGACATTCTTGCCGGATGTCTCCTGCAAACAATTAGTCATAACACGGTCGGATAGTAGTTGAAGTGTCGTCTGATTACAACGAAAAGTTTCCCGCCTGTGGATCAAGTCAACAGATTTCGCGATTTTGCTGAGCTCAAGAGACCAGTCAACTGCTGCATTGCCCCCACCAACCACAACAACCCGCTTCCCAGCAAAATCTTTAATGCTAGAGATCCCGTAGAACAGCGTCTTTCCAGCAAACTCGTCCTCATTTGGCTGGCCAAGCTTATTCGGTGTAAACGCACCAGCCCCGGCCGCAATAATCACTGTTTTGGAGTGAATGCACGTAGAGACTCCGTTAAGCACAACCAATTCCCGCTCATCACCAAGCCCCTGAAAGTTTGCGGGTTCGTCGAGCCGGTGCTCGGCTTGAGCAGTACGCTGAGTACAGCTCTGCGCCTGTGCTCCGTATCTCCCGCCATCAATTCTTTCGGTGACTGGGCATACCTGCTGCGCTTCGTGGATGTTTTGCGTGGACTTTGTTGATATTTCAAAGCCGCCGCCGTCCACCTGCCTTATCGACGAAACAGTTGTTCCGAGGAATATGGCCCCCCCGAAACACGTGGCTTGCTCGTACAGCTGCTTCACGACGTCGCCAGCGTTCATGCCAATCGCGAGTGGAACCCCGTATACTGGCTTCTCATGGTATAAAGCGGAACACTGGCCACCAACGCCCGCGCTCGTTTCAAGCACAATCGTGCGCAGTCCGAGCATGCGAAGAACGTAAGTAGCAAAAAGGCCGACTGGCCCAGCTCCAACAACAGCGCAATCGAAAAACACTTCAATGTAACACAGCGAGAAAACAACGCAAAAGCACTACTCCCCTGACTGTCCAGCGGAAGATTTTTTGGTGATCGCTGCTTTCACTTTGTTGTACAGACGCGAGACCTTGCGAGCCGCCGCATTTTTGTGCATGACCCCCTTGCTGGCCCCACGCATGAGCTCCTTCTCAGCAGACACAAACGACTTTTCCAGGGCTTCCTTTGTTACGTCATGCCCGTGCTCGAGGGCAATAGCAGCAGCTTCCACATCGCGAACGAAAGTGTGGATTCTGCTCTTCCTTGCACGATTCACATTTGCTCTGCGCAGAGTCTGACGAACGGCCTTTTCGGCGGATTTATGAGATGGCATAAAAATAAAATAAAAAACCGCTACTCCGGTCATCGTACCTAATTCCAGACCCTTTTTCAATCCGATTTATGGCAGTACAAAGTAACACTCCGTCACCGAAAAGTTGCGGGGTCGTTGTTTCGCTGCTCACGCCCAAAATCCTTTCGGTGGTTGGGTATACTAGAGTTTAGAGAGTAAACTCTATGCTATTTTGCCGGATCTGTCGAATTTTGCGAACAATTACACGCTGGGCACGGTTGGCAGCTAGGGCACGATGCTTTGCAACCATGCTGTACCTGATCATGGTAATGCTCGTTCAGCGTTTTGATGTTCTCGTTATCCACCCTCAATCCGTTCCACCGGGATTCCAACTCCAGAACCTCGTCTTGAAGCTTTGGAATCTCATTCCTTGCATCATCTACTCCTCTTGCCTGTTCCTTGTTATTAATTATCTTATTGTTTAATGAGCTAATGGCAGCTTCGCTTTCTTCGTACCTTTGTTCCATCAGATTTATTTTATTTCTGACAGCATCAGGAAGCTCCGGCCATGGAACTTTTTCCATTCCAAAATCTACCCGTATCCTCTCTACAACAGTGCAAGTATGAGGCGAACAGCCATCTTGTTCCTGCATTCCAGGACAGCCATGTGTTTCAAGCCACTCTCGATTTGCTTTGCATTTTATAATTTCATCTCGTAGATCTCTGTTTTCTGTTTCCAATCTTGAACTTCTATCTCTGAGTTCTGTTACATTCTCTCCCTTCACAGTGCGTAACACTAGAAAGGCGATAGCCCCAATTACTGCTCCCGTTGCCACGGATGACAAAAAAAGCTTTAAACGGCGATTCCACGTTGACTCATCTTTTACTCGCACGCGATTTTGTGGCCTATTCGTAGGTGTAGACTGACGAGAACGAGAGACACTAGGAGGACTGCCACTCGCCGACAGATCGGGATCAGAGGTGGCAAAACTTCCATCACAAAACACCGACAATATCGCAACAAACTTTCTCATCTTTTCACCTCATCTTTACTGCACATTTTTACACGCAGCTATGCGTATGGTACATGGGCGCAGTCGGTCACAACAAGCCTTCCTACTCTTTCTCAGATCCCTGCGAACAATCACACTTCTGACACGACTGGCAATAACAGGGATTGCAGCCATGATGTATCAACTCTAGCGTTTCACGGCGCACATCCAACCACTCCTTACGATTAGCATTCTCCTCCTCCAACCAGTGTATTTCGTTTCCAAGCCACAGTTTCCTTGATTTAAGCGCTGAACGATTATTCATCACCACTGCTACTTTGCCATCCCTCAACACCCAACGCATCTCAAGAACTCCCACAATTGGTGTACAAAACAAGTCCCAACAAATATACCGTTCATTGCTCTCAATCCTCGCTGAAGTAAAGATTTTTTAGACCTTCG
>JAIRNW010000059.1 GCA_031257795.1 Holosporales bacterium
CAGGAACGCCCGCGAAAAAAGAGGAAAGGTGCTTTTGCATATAAAAAACAAAACACTGTACTAAACTTTGTAGTTAATCAAAATATGTTTGGGCTAAATTTTTTCGTGCGTAGACCCTGGATATGAGCCTACAGCTTCTTGAAGAAATCCCAATAACGCGCTAGACTGTCAAAGTTATTCGGGAATTTTTATATTTCTCTGTTTCGTTAGCTTTTACGGATTATGGTTATTTTTTCGAGATTCAGGATCGTTTTTGTTACGTTGGTTTGTTTACTAGGGGCCCTCTTCGCCCTACCAAACCTGCTCCCGCGCTCAACTCTGCAGCAGCTTCCAAGTTTTTTGCAAAAGACCGTGAGCCTTGGCCTTGACTTAAGTGGAGGTTCTCACCTGCAGCTCGAAGTTGACGTAACGGCCGCAAACAAAGAATATTTAAGCAATATGTTAAGCGAAATTCGCAAAGTTATGCGTAAACATAAGATAAAATACAAAGGGCTACGAGTAGACTCAAAGAAAGGCACTGCATCAATTAAAGTCAGTTTAATTGACCCAACCGAAGCAGAAAAGGCCACGAAACTCATTGGGAAAATCGACTCTGATTTCGTTGTTTCCTCATCGCAAGCCGGCGTTTTAACCGCCTCACTCTCGGAAAAGGCGATCCTAAAAAGGGGCGCCAAAGTAATAGAGCAATCCATAGAAGTTGTCCGCAGACGCATAGACGCAACCGGCATAAAAGAGCCGAATATCCAGCGTCAGGGGAGCGATCGCATTGTGGTCGAGCTCGCCGGTGTTGATGACCCTGGGGAAATCCGTCGCCTACTGAAGACGACGGCCAAGCTCTCCTTTCAGTGGCTGGATGAATCCGTGCAGCCCGTGGTGGAGACGAAAGGGTCGAAGGTCTACCTCCCAACGCCGCCAGTTGGCGTCACTTTCATGCCGGATGAGTGCGAGGACGGTACGGTTGTGTATCTCCCTATAAAGAAGCAAGTGGTGATCAGGGGCGACACTTTGGTGGATGCGCAGGCGTCGTTCAATGAATATGGGCAGCCGGTTGTTAGCATAAAGTTCAACAACGTTGGAAGGCAACAGATGTACGAAGCCTCGAAGAACGTCGGGAAGAGGTTTGCGATTGTATTGGATAACAAAGTTCTCAGCTCCCCCGTGTTCCACGATGTGATCCCAGGCGGCAACGCACAAATCAGCGGGCACTTCACTGTGGCAAGCGCGAATGAGCTTGCGTTGCTGCTGCGAGCCGGGTCTCTCCCCGCGCCTCTAAAGGTTGTGGAGGAGAGCATCGTTGGGCCAAGCCTCGGGGCCGACTCAATCGTACACGGCAGAATGGCGGTTATATTTGCCTTTATTTTTGTTGTCTTGTTTATGATTATGGTGTACTCAATGTCTGGAATATTGGCCAGCATCGCCTTAGTTGTGAATGTGACGCTGCTGTTCGCGGGGTTGTCTTTACTTGGGGCCACGCTAACCCTGCCTGGAATCGCCGGGATAGCGCTGACTATAGGGATGGCGGTTGACGCCAACGTGCTGATTTTCGAGAGGATTCGCGAGGAGATACGAACGGGCATGCGCGTGTTGGCGGCGCTTAATCAGGGGTACAAGCGGGCTTTCACGGCGATTCTGGACTCCAACTTAACAACAATTATCGGGGCCTGGATTTTGTATTGCTACAGCACGGGGGCCGTTAAGGGGTTTGCCGTTACGCTGGCGTTGGGCGTTGTTATTTCTATGTTTACAGCGCTCACTCTAACGCAAATGCTGCTGGTTGGGTGGGTTAAGCTGTTTAATTTGAAGAGACTATCCATTTAAGTTAAAGTCTGGTGGAAAACAAAAAAGACAAGGAGTGTTATGGGAATTCAGTTAATTCGTCATGATATAAATATTAATTTTATTGGGAAGAAATCTATCGCCTACACTATATCTGTGTTGGCTATTCTGCTTTCTATAATCGGCTTTTTCAAAAATGGCCTGAATTACGGAATAGATTTCACAGGCGGCTACATTGTTGAAACGCGATTCGATGAGCCTCCAAATATAGAGCAGCTTCGCGAAAACCTCACAAAATCGTGCAAAGAAAATTTCTCCCTGCAACAGTTTGGCTCAGACGGAAGGGACGTTGTTATAAAAATTGAAAGGAAACGGCACCATAGCGGAGGCGCACACGGAACGGAGGCGGAGGAAGACGCTGCTGCGGCCCAATCTGCCTCTCACGACGGCGTGGGCGACGCAACGGCGGAGGTCACACAGCCCAAAAGCCACCTCGCCTCGACTTCCTCCGCAGAAAACTCCGATGAAGAGCGTGAGCAGATAGAGGTTATTTCTGGAATCAAGGCGTCGCTCGGCGAGGGGGTCTCCTATAGAAAGATTGAGACGATTGGGCCGACTGTTGGAAAAGAGCTTGTGCGGAACGCAATTATTGCGGTTGTTCTATCGTTGATCGCAATTGCCGTGTATATTGCTTTTCGTTTTGAGTGGCAATTTGCGGTGTGCGGGCTGATCGCGCTGGCTCAAGACTGTATATGTTTGATTGGGATGTACACCTGGCTTGCCATGGAGTTTAGCGGAACATCTATCGTCGCCCTTCTGACGACGGCTTCGTATTCCATTAACGACACGATCGTGATTTTCGACAGGATTCGAGAAAACATAAAAAGGTATAGGAAAAGTTCTATGAGCGAGATTATTAATTGTAGTTTGAACGAAACTTTATCCAGAACGGTGCTCACCGCCGGGACGACAATCTTGGCAACTTTGGTTTTGTGCCTCTTTGGCGGGAAGGTTATTGAGTCGTTCAGCTTGCCGATTTTCTTGGGGCTGATCTTTGGAACGTTCTCGTCGATAGCGGTTTCTGCACCCTTGCTGCTGTTCTTTAGGATCGATAGTGAAAAAATCGCTGCGAAAAAATCGAAGAAGAGCAACGAGGCAGAAGTAACGAATATCAAATTTTAACCGATGCGCAAAAAGTTTGCTGGTTCGTCGAGCCAGCATCCCAACAAAGCCTGCGGCTTTGCCTGGAGTCCGACGCCGCACAGGCGTAGAGCTGTACTATAAGCACTGCTCATGCCGAAACAGATCGACGAACTCGCAAACCTTTTTGTGGCTGTGTATATACCCAGTCATCGAAAGTTTGCGAGCAGGAGACACGTCGCGCAGAAGCGCAGCGTACTTATGTACGTGAGCATTCGAGCAGCGTCGGGCTCCCGGCAAAGTCGTAGACTTTGTTGGGGCGTCGACTCGACGAACTCGCAATCTTTTGATGACACCAACAAAATTTTTGCTAAGCGAATCAATCTCATCTTTCGTCAGCTCTGCCGTATCCCTCAACACCCAACGCATCTCAAGAACTCCCACAATTGGTGTACAAAACAAGTCCCAACAAATATACCGTTCATTGCTCTCAATCCTCGCTGAAGTAAAGATTTTTTAGACCTTCG
>JAIRNW010000065.1 GCA_031257795.1 Holosporales bacterium
ATTCATAGTATATCTAGAATGCAAACCGACCAGCTGCATGCCGGCAAGTCATACAACGACGCAAAGGCAATCGGTGTGTGGATTATGGCTGATGATAATTTGTTCGGTGATTGCGACGACCCAGTGACTGAATGTTGCTGGGCGCGTCGGTCAAGGGGCTGGAGAGATAGTGAGTACAGAGTCTTGGATGATGTCCAGCGGCTTTTTTTCATTGAGTTGCAAAAATTCGCCCCAAATAAGGCTGATGAACACGACTTGCTTAATGTGTGGCTCACCTTTTTGAAGGACCCTTCAAGTTTGCCGCAGGAGGCGCTGAAAATAGAGGAAGTACACAAAGCATTCGATAGACTCGTGTTCGTAAGTGGAGATGAAAAAATGCGACTAGAAGCCCAAGCGCGCCAAGACGCCATTAACGACTACTACAGCGTCACCGCTACGGCTGAGAGAATAGGCGAAGCCAGGGGCGAAGCTAGGGGCGAAGCTAGGGGCGAAGCCAGGGGCGAAGCCAGAGGCAAGGCTAAAGGTCTTGCTGGAGGTGAAGCCAAGAAAGCACGGGAAACGGCACTTGCTATGTTGTCGAAGGGGCTAGACATCAGCATAATTTGCGATTGCACGGGGCTGTCCATCAAGGAGATAAATTCCCTAAGAACATATTGACGTTAAATTGGTCTTTTCTGTGTCAAGTCCGGTGCTCGAAGCTCATGTATGTTTATACCCAGCCACAAAAAAATTGCAGGCAGGGATCTTGGAGCGCAGGCGCGGTTTTCGTGGAATGGTACACAAATGGTTAATGGAAGGACAATAGAGCTAGCAACAGTGATTGCTGATTGGAACAGCGATTTGTTGAGCGGGCAGTCTCGCTCTCCAGCAACTCACCTAGCCTACAAGTCTGATATCGCGCATTTACTAAATTTCCTGCAGGAATACTGGGGAGGACCTTTTGGTCTTGAGGAGTTTCTTGCGCTTGACTCTACCTGTTGGCGCGCTTGGCTTAGTAGCCAGAAAAAAATGTCGATTTGCGCCAAAACCATGGCCCGCCGTCTTTCCGCATTAAAGAGTTTGTTTAGATACTTGGTTGCTAAAAAAATAATAGACGACCATCCGGTTTTGTCTGTTCGGCCGCCACGCGTTGCCAAAGGGATTCCGCACCCTGCTTCGTACGAAACTATTGTCGCACTTGCTGAAGCTTGTTATAAAATTCCAGAAGCGTCCACATCAAACAAACAAACTTTTTGTAGTGAAAACTGGAAGAGCAAAAGGGACGAAGCATTGATACTACTACTATATAATTCTGGTATGCGCATAAGTGAGGCTTTGAGTATCAAGCGCGAGGACTTTTCTCGCATTGCGGAACATACTTGGAAAGATGCGCAAAAAACGCAGCAAGATCCAGAATTTCTAACGATTATTGGCAAAAGAGGGAAGATCAGACAAGTGCCAATACTGCGCGAGATCATACAAAAGCTCCAAAAATACGTTGAATCCTGCCCATTTAAAGGGGAGTTCCTGTTTATTGGAAACAGGGGTAAGCGGCTCGCGCGCTGTTATTTTGCCAACAGAATCAGGCAATTAAGGCACTTTCTGCAGGCTCAAGACACCCTAACCCCGCACGCGCTGCGCCACAGTTGCGCCACCCACCTACTGGAAAATTCCGATGATTTGCGCTGCATACAAGAGCTGCTGGGGCACGCCTCCCTTTCCTCAACCCAAATTTACACAGAAGTAACACAACACACCGCCGCACAAGCGTATAATGCAGCTCATCCTCGGGCTAAAAAGAAAATCGGATAACACATGACACAAGTAAAGCGCCCTCTCTGGCTTATTGACGCCTTTACACAAACGCCTTTCAAGGGGAATCCCGCTGGAGTGTGTTTGGTGGATTCCTTCCCGGACGACAGCACAATGCAAAAAATTGCATTTGAACTGCATTGGTCCGAGACCTCGTTCATTCATCGCGTTGGTGACTCGCCAAACCGCTTCCGCATCCGTTGGTTTTCGCCATTGGACGAGGCCCCGATCTGCGGCCACGCAACCCTTGCCGCCATGCATTTCCTTTGCGAGAGCAGTGTGGTGCGCGGGGGGAGCGCCGTGTTTGAATCGAGAGTTGGTGAATTGTATCTTAGGCGCAAGAAAGGGAAAATTTCGATGGATTTCCCCGCGTCGCAGCTAACTCTTTGCACGGATAGCGCGCTGCACCGCCGCCTGGCTCAGGTGTTGGGCACAAAAAATATTTTGGCAGTGCATAGAGACGCGCTGGTGTACGTTGTTATTTTGGAAACGGAATTTGATGTGTGGAGCTGTGTACCGGACCTTGAAGAGATGAAAAAGCTAGACTGTCGGGCCGTTACAATAACTGCGAATGCCAGCGATTATTCTTTATTGCGCCCTGATAAATTCCCGAACGACGCGCCCTACTCTGCCGAAGCAATAGTTTCGTCAGGCTGGAGCGGGTGCGATAGGAATTACGATTTTGTTTCACGTTACTTCGCCCCAAAAGTTGGAATTCCGGAGGACCCCGTTTGCGGCTCGTCGCATTGCAGGCTCGCTCCGCTGTGGGCCAGAATTTCGCATAACAAGAGGATGCGGGCGCGCCAACTGTCTAAAAGGGGCGGGTACGTGGATATTTGGTATGACGAAAGTCGGAATATAGTGGAGATATCGGGCGAGGCGGTGACCGTTTTGAAAGGGGAGATCTACGTTTAGCCGCAGCCGGAAGAATTTTGGTTCGTGCACAAATACTTGTAAAAAATTTCTGTTAGCGATATACTTAAACAGTAGATTTTAATCACTGTTAAAAAATGGGAAACTTAAGTAAATATTTGTGCGGGCTCTTTTTGTTCTTTAGCTTGTTAGCTGATTCTGAAGCAGCTGGTAAAAAAACCAATTTGCACACATGCCCCATTGTTTTTGATCGTAAGCAACGAGATTGGATTAAGCCTACTGGATATGAGTCACGTACCAGTCCAATTATTTCGATTCATTATTTGCCAGAACACCCTAATGTGGAATATTGCGACTTATACGCGGTAGAGCAATCCGCCAAAAAACCATATGCTGGAATTATCCCTATTTTACCACCTGACACAGAAAATCCTTTGTTGGTTAATTATGTCACAACTATGGAACAAGTGTTTTCAAGAGAAGAATTAGCAAACATAAGAGGAAAGAGATTGGTTTTAGGCTGTGCGGATTTGCATCTTGGAGAATGCTGCATCTTAGAACGAGGCACAATATTAGATGAGATTTTGTCTTCTGTTGAAGGCATATTTGCTAATAACCCTGGTAGTTGGTTTGTGATTTCGGGAGACATGGCTCCGCGAGGAGTTGATGAGCCTTTTTTGGAGTTCCCAGGCGTTACTGATTTTTTACTTAGATTAAATGAAATAACCAACGAACATCTTGTGGTTACTTTCGGCAACCATGAACCGCAAAATCCGCTACGTTTTTGGGAATTTGTAGATTTTCTACACTCCAATAACATAAAGGTAATCACTAACGTGGCTAGATGGTTTCGGTCTACTCCTGCTGAAAAGCTACGTTTTCGGGATTCTTTGGGGAGAACACAAAAAATCGAGATCCCAGAAGAGTTGAGACAGAGAATTCCAGACATAGTAAGGTCATTTATGCCATTTTTCATAGATGGAAATGTGCTGTTTTACCCACATTGCTTAAACTTTATGAATCGCGGAGAAACTGATGTTTTCACCGAAGACGGACTAATGAATTTGAGCCAGATTGATAGGGATCTGTGTTGCAGGCGTGGTGTTATAGACAACCTTATGTACTCAACTACAAATAAGGCGCTGGATCGTAACGGCAATGTTTACGAGAAATTAGGTGCTGACGCGTTATCACATATTGCGAACAATGAGGGACAAATAAATGATGTTGTTCTACATATGGCAGAGCAATTTAAGATTGGCTTGGAAACCTTGGCACAAAGCAACCCAGATGGTGATTTGATTGTAGTTTTTGCAGCTCACGAATACTACTTGAAACTCCTTGCTTTCTGGGAAAGAGTTTCGCAGATATGTCCAGAATTACGTGTGACACGAGAGATCTTGAATAGAGTTAAGGTGGTTGCTGTCTGTGGCCATGAGCATTGCTTGTATAGCATACTAAAAACACTTTATATGACAGCAAGTGACGGGGAAAGAGTTGAGATCCCGTGCGTTATGGGTGGCCCTGGAATGTACGGATCTGGCATTTGGTTAGCTGATTTAGGTTGGACCTCTGCAGGGGAATTGGGTATTAAGCTAACTGTTGATGAGGAAGAACCCGCCGTTGATGATGGAATTCATCTCATCCTCCCCGAGAATGCAGGCATTGACGTTTTATAGAAGGCAGAAAAGCGTTATGAAGGAGCTACTATTAATAAGCTTGAAATATCTGGTGTTAACGACGTTCCTGCCGTACTTAGATTCCTTCCTTTCCCGTTGGAGTTAAACTTACTCAAGTGGAAAGGCAAAGATTGCCGTGTCGAGTATCCGTTTCCGGGAAGCTGTGAAGAGTTTGATATTGTTCTTAATGGCAGAGAATATGCAATAAAAGCGACTTATCGCGGTCTCGAAATTAAGCGCATCGTACTGTTACCTCGTCCGCATTTCTTCTTCCCGCCAATACCGGAAGTGTGGCACTGCTTTCGCGATGGTACTGACTGGCGGCTGCGAAATGATTCGTTCCCTGGGTGATTGTAGGAGCGTCGCACGCAGATCGGGCAACGGGTTCTTATAGCCAATCACAGATGAATTGTGGGCAAGAGAAACGGAGAGCAGAAGCGCAGCGTGCTTATGGGGCATGAGCATTCGAGCAACGTCGGACTCCCGGCAAAGCCGCAGGCTTTGTTGGGGTATCACGACGCCACCCCACAGTTCACTCGTGATTGGCTATGTATCGTTCACTTGTCTTTCCCAAGCATAGCCATGAAGCACGCCTCGGCCATCAAGTCCCCTTTCACAATCGCGTTACCACGAAAACGCCACACATTCCCTCGCATTTGCTCTTTCACAACATTCAGCTCAATAGAATCTCCGGGGCGAACTGGCTTGCGGAACTTTGCGCTATCAATTGTCATAAAGTACACCAGCTTCTGTTTCTTGCTGTTTTCAGCATTGAGCTGCTGATCTCCCACTCCAGCAAAACCATTTTCCTCTGCATTATCGGCATTTGGCACGCTCTTGATAGACATAAGAGCCAAAACCGCAGAAGTCTGGGCGAGCGCCTCAATAATAAGAACCCCAGGGAAAATCGGGTCCTCTGGGAAATGGCCCTGGAAAACCGGCTCATTTAGGGTGACATTCTTTATCCCTTTCGCACTTTCCCACAGAACGAGATCCTCGATCCGATCCACCATAAGGAACGGATATCTGTGTGGGAGCAACTCCTTGATTTTGGCGTAATCCACAACTTCCATAAGACGTCTTTAAAACAAAAAACAATGGGGATACCAAGCCACAAAAAGTTTGCGAGTTCGTCGACCCGCTGCTCGAATGCTCACGTACCACAGGTACGCTGCGCTTCTGCGCGACGTGTCTCCTGCTCCCAAATCTTTTTGTGGCTTGGTATAAACACAAGTGAATCTAGCATCTTCAAAAGGCTCGCACAATGCTGTATCCTCGTTCTGCCACCGCGCAGCAGGACCTTTTAGTTCTTAAGTATAAGAACCCGTTGACATAATGGACCTCTTTCGAAACCTTCAAAATCAGTTTTTGGGTACGTCGATCCGGTGCTCGAATGCTCACGTACATCTAACTACGCTCAGCTTCTGTGCTCCGTGTCTCCTTCCCCAAAAACTGATTTTGAAGATTTCGAAAGAGGTCCAATGATTTAAGTTGGCCTTTATCTGCCTGCGTCGAATCCGGTTCGAAACTAATGTGCGTGTAGGGCAACTCCGCTTCTGCGCTCCGTTTCTCCTGAAAAATCCTCAATTTAAATCTTATGTCAACGGGGTCTTATTCAAGTGCGCTAAGTCGCAATAAAGCAGTTGCGGAAAACCAGCTCATTTCTCCGTCCGATCTATGGTAATCCTTTTTTTCACCAATGTCGGCAAAACCACAACATTACTCCAATATTCAATACAAATTCGTAAATCATTTTTAAATGTTTCAAAATCAACAGACTTACAAATAAAGCTCGAAGCGCCGCTTTTATACACGCGCAGCAAGTCTTCCACCATAACGCTGTGTGTTAAAATAATTAATGGAATATCTTGTATATTTTTTTCCTTTTTTATTTCGGAAATCAGCAAATGATAGTTATGCTTAGAGATGCTGATGTCCATGAAAATAAGGTCCGGCTCCGGCACAACGCTCGCGTCATCCTTCCTTTTCAGGCAATGCATCACGTTCCCCTCGTTCTGCACGCAAAAAACGCAGATTCCCTTGTCTATCTCGTAAATGGCTTTGCGTATCACGAATTCGTCTGCTGGGTTGTCGTCTAACACAAAAATATTTAGGTGCAAATTTTTCTTCTTTGGAATTAATTCTTCCCCATAAGCCGTTTTCGAGTACAACTCGAGCGAATTTACTCCCTCGAAGAAATACTGCATCGTTGCCCCAAACAACACAGAAAAATCATACAATTTATCGATCGGGATTCGGCTGTGGCCGCTCTCGTATTTCTGCACTTGTTGGTAGGTTATGCCGAGTATCTTGCTAACTTGTTCCAGTGTTATTCCTGCTTTTTTCCTTTGCTCGCGCAAGCGGCGCCCCACGTGCGTGTTAATGTCTACGTTACTGTGAAAGTTACTCATACGAGGTTAAAGACTGAATATACAACTGTAGGTTGTCATTTTTGGCAAAAAAGCGCCTCTACGACGAAGAATAAAGGATTTTATGAGGGAAAACACGCAAAAAACAACTATTACGTGAGAATTATTGATTTTTTAACGGACGCTCAGGAGAAATTTCTGATTTTATGTGAAATGGCTATTTCGTTTGTCCTGCCTTTTGCACAAAGGCACAAAACAAAGCATAATCGAGATCATTTATCAGGAATTCGGCGTTCCATTGCACTCCGATGCAAAAATTGACGTCCGGCTCAACCGCCTCAATTCCCTCCACCACGCCGTCAGCCGCGATAGCATTGACTCTCAGGTTTTTTCCGAGTTTGCCGATTGCTTGGTTGTGATAACTATTGGTTTCCACGAGGAAGTCGTCCGCAAGATTTGACGGCGCGACCATATTTTCCGCACTTTCCGGACAAGCACCTCTTATCCCTTGCGCGATAGTGCTGAGGCTGTGCAGCATTGAGGAGCCAAGCACCCTCACGGCGTGCGACGCAGCGTGCATTGGGAGATATTGATGCAAACAGGGCGCCAAAGTTCCGTCTCGAATAATATTGATTATGTGCATCCCGACGTTGATCCCGAGGATTGGCTTGTTTTGCTGGATCATGCTGTGCGTTATGGCAAATTCAAATTGCGTTTTTTCGTGATTAGCCGCTTTGCTGCGGCGATCAACCGGCTCAGCGCAGAACGCGGGATCTATCCTGGAGCCAACCCCAGTTATTAGGAGCCCGTCCAGTATGTTGGCGTAGGTTTTTGTGTTTTGTACGTCGCTGCAGAGCAAAATCGGAACACCGCCGGCGCGGCTTATGGAGTCGCTATACCTTTTCCCGAGGGCGTACCAGGTGTATTCCGAATACCAGGTGTTGTCGGGATTTTCTTGCGTGTTTACAACGTCAATTGTGAGCCCGATCAAAGGCTTTTTTGTTTGGCCGGAGCCGTGGATTGTTGGGAAGGCGGAAGGGTTGTCAGCTGGAATTGTTGGCAATGGTCTAGGCGAGAAAAACGAGAATACTGCAGCATGGTAGAGAGATTTTGCGTTGCGTGTAAAGGGGAAAACAAGCTCTTTTTGCGGCAAAGGTACCCGTCTGTTGAGCAAGTTTCTCAAATCGATAAGTTTTTGGCCCTGTTGCAAACTTCACAAGTTTCCCAAACAAGCCACAAATATTTTGTTTCGAAAAGCTAAAACATGAAAAATTCATGAAATATACTCTTTTCAGTTCTTTCTTTTCTCTAATTTTCGTAGCTTTTTTATTTTGGACGCAATTCGCCCATCGAGGCACACTAAGAAGCCAAAACACTCATTCGTTTCGTATTGAAAACAAGCGCCTGCATGAACGCACCAAACACGTTTTTCACAAGCCCTCTATATCTTACGCGTTTGCAAATCTTCGCCATGTACGCTTAGTACATTCCGCTTCTGCGCTCCGAGGCCCCTGCCCACAACCCTTTTTGTGACAGGGGCGGATCTTCACTGTTTGCTGCCGAAAAAGAGGGAGTTGTGTTCCCTTCT
>JAIRNW010000014.1 GCA_031257795.1 Holosporales bacterium
TCGAATGCTCACGTACATCTAAGTACGCTCCGCTTCTGTGCTCCGTGTCTCCTTCCCAAAATTCTGATTTTGAAGGTTTCGAAAGAGGTCCATTGAGGATTTTTCAGGAGAAACGGAGCGAAGAAGCGGAGTGTACTAAACGTACATGAGTTTCGAACCGAATTCGACGCAGAAAAGACCAATTTAAATCACTATGTCAACGGGTGCTAAATGGCCCTGGGGATATGCAAGGTTTCTAATAAACAGAACAGCAGCAGTCACCTTGCCGACTATACTCATCAGCTCCTATTTCAAGTGCATAGTATTGCCAAGGGAAACCTTGAATTTCTAAGTCATTCTTCATTTCATTCCCCTCTACTATATATTCCCCATGATGGCCCGCTTTTTCTCTTGCTAGTGCTTCTAACTTCTGAGGGAAAAACATTCTTTTAAGTTCTGACTCAGCTCGTTCCTTTGTATCCTCACTAAGCAGCAAATCACGATAAACGTCCCGAAGTTTGGCATAGTCTTTCGGTTTGACGAGGAACCCCTCATCAAGAGGCTGATCAACAACACCATCATACACTTCATGTGTCGCGTTTACATCTACGGCAATTGCCGAGGTTACACAAAAACACCCTGCAAAAACTAACATTCTCCTTTTTACATTCGCCATAACACTTCACAAAAAAAACAGGAAACACCCAGGCATGGTACAGCAATTAGAGAAGGGGAAACAACACAAAATGCTGTCTTAAAGAACTCTTGACATCAAACGCCAACAGTGCGAGCATATCGTTGATGTTGGTTTCATGCCCTTGTGGCGGAATTGGTAGACGCGGCAGACTCAAAATCTGCTGTTCTTAAGAATGTGGGAGTTCGAGTCTCCCCGAGGGTACCAACAGCCTTTCAGTTCATATCTGGGTTATGTAATGAGCTTCAAGCGCGGGCTTTGACGCGAAAAAGATCAATTTAAATCATCAATCATGTCAGCGGACTCGTTAATTCGTGTCGGAGTCGTGCGGTTCTTGTGCGTTCGTGGCTGGTTGTTCTAACGGGGCTGTGTCTTTTCTCTTTTCATTGGGCTCACCTGCAGAACTCGCACTCGCACCGCAGCAGTGCTTATATCTCTTTTGCGAGCCGCACGGGCAGAGCGCGTTTCTTTTTTGCACTGTTGCCGCTGTTTCCCGCGCTTCGCCACGGCTCTTGAAAGCCTCTCTTGCCGGCAAGCCTTTCCTCCACTTAACAGGCCGCCCGGTTGTCCCTGGCGTGTCTAAATCGCCTCCCAAAAGCTGGGCAGCCGCCTTCGCCGCCCCCGCAGCCACAGCGCCTCCAGCCTTTCCATCTTCTTGCAATTTCACCAACTCTTCCAAGGCCTTTTTCAAAGATTCTGCCGCTTTTAGCATGTCTTCTTTGCTAGGCTCTGGCCCTCCAGCTTTCCCAAAGAGATTGGATTTGAAAGCATCCTCATCAAACTCATCATCTCCGAATGGATTCCCAAACCCATCATCGAAAATACGCGAGAAATCCATAAACGAGTTCGCCCCTGTATTCGGCTGAAAATTAGAAATAAACTTGATGGTTTCGAGGCGGATATTCTGCATCATTTCCGAAAACATGCTAAACGACTCTCTCTTATACTCGTTCAACGGATTACTCTGCGCATAAGCCCGCAAATTTATCCCCTGCCGCAAATAATCCATGTGAAGCAAATGATCCTTCCAATGTTGATCCAAAATCCTGAGCAACGTGCTTCTCTCGGCCGACCTCATCGTCTCTTCCGGAATCTTCTCGCGCAGCTCTTTAACCTTGTCGCTCACCAGCTTCTCCAGCTCAACACGCGCTTGGGAAGACGTCATCCCCTCGTTCTTCTTCCATTTGTCCGCTGGAATCTGAATCCCGAAAACAGCCCCAAACACCCGCTCCAGCGCTTCCCAATTCCAATGATCCGGGATAGAATCATCAGGAATATAAGCACTCACCAGGTCATTGATGGTGTCCTCCCGCATCTCATCGATAAGGTCAGACACATCCACCTTATCCATGATTTCAAGCCTTTGCGAATAAACCACCTTCCTCTGATCGTTCATCACGTCATCGTATTTGAGCAAATGCTTGCGGATCTCGAAGTTGTGCGCCTCAACCTTCTTCTGCGCACGCTCGATCGCTTTGTTGATCCACTTATGCGAGATCGCCTCTCCCTCCTTCATCCCGGCCCTACGCAGCATGGTGTCCATTCTGTTTGAGCCAAAAATACGCATCAAATCATCTTCCAAAGAAATGAAGAACTTCGACGCCCCAGGGTCCCCCTGGCGCCCCGCCCTTCCTCTGAGCTGATTGTCGATACGGCGGCTTTCGTGGCGTTCGGTTCCTATAACGAACAGCCCGCCAGCGGCTATCACCTTCGCCTGATCTTCCTCGACTTCCTTTTTTATCTTATCTATCTTCTCACTTTTTTCAGGACCATCCGGAAGATCCCCAAGCTCCATTTGTATCCTGGCCTCCCAGTTCCCCCCGAGCTTTATGTCGGTTCCGCGGCCCGCCATGTTTGTTGATAATGTGATTGCACCTGATTTTCCGGCGTTAGCAATAATGAGGGCCTCCCTGTCGTGGTTTCTGGCGTTCAGGACTTCGTGCTTAATCCCCTCTTTCGTCATAATCCTAGAGAGCAGCTCGGACTTCTCAACGCTCGTCGTACCTATCAAGATCGGCTGTTTTCGCTCAATACACTCGCGCACCAAGCCAATCACAGCTTTATATTTGTCGTCAGCCTTCAAATACACTTCGTCATCCCAATCTTTACGAACCACGGGTCTGTTTGTCGGGATCTCAACGGCCTTAAGCTTATATATCTCCTCGAACTCGGCCTCTTCCGTAACGATTGTTCCCCCCATGCCGCTCAGCTTCGGATACAATCTGAAGAAATTTTGGTACGTTATGGAGGCCAGAGTCTGGTTTTCCCTCTGAATCTTCACGTGTTCCTTGGCCTCCAAAGCCTGGTGTAGCCCATCGGAAAACCGGCGCCCTTCCATCATGCGCCCGGTGAACTCGTCAACAATTATTACCTCGCCCTTTCTGACGATATAGTCAACGTCGCGCGAGAAAAGCTTGTGCGCCCGCAGGGAGGCGTTGACGTGGTGCACTATATTAACGTTTGGGGAGTCGTAGAGCTTTGTGCCGTCGAGGAGGCCGATGGTCTGAAGCTCTTGCTCTACCATTTCCACCCCGGATTCCGTCAAAACGACGGTCTTGTGCTTCTCGTCTTTCTCGAAGTCCTCTGGAAGCAATTTTGGAATGACGGAATTCACTTTGATGTAGAGCTCGGACGAATCTTCTGCCGGCCCGGAGATAATGAGAGGAGTTCTGGCTTCATCTATTAAAATGCTATCGACCTCGTCCACGATTGCGTAGTTGAAGGGGCGCATCACCCTGTGGTGAACGGAAAATTTCATGTTGTCGCGCAGGTAATCGAAGCCAAATTCGTGGTTTGTGCCGTACGTAATATCGGCGTCGTAGGCCTCTTTCCGCTCCGAATCGTCGAGGTGATGTAGGATGCAGCCGGTTTTGAGGCCGAGAAAGCCGTACACCTGCCCCATCCAATCGGCGTCACGTTTCGCGAGGTAGTCGTTCACGGTGACAACGTGCACGCCCTTTCCGGACAACGCGTTCAGATAGACAGGCAAAGTCGCAACCAAAGTTTTACCTTCTCCGGTTTTCATTTCCGCCAGCATTCCTTTGTGGAGCACGACGCCGCCTATTATCTGCACGTCGTAGTGCCTTTGTCCCAAAACTCTCCGAGCGGCCTCTCTGGTGACGGCGAAGGCCTCTGGGAGGATGTTGTCTAAGCTTTCTCCTTTGCTCACACGCTTTTTGAATATCGTTGTTTGCTCGCGGAGCTTGTCGTCGGTCATGCGATGAGCCCAAGGCTCGCACGCGTTGACTTTGGCGACTATGCGATTGAACTGTTTGATATAGCGATCATTCGCAGAACCTATGAAGGAATGGAGAAATTTTGAAAACATGGAAAAAGCCCCTTGGTAACAAAAATATGGCGAAAGCGACGACCCCGTAAACTTTTCGTGACTTTACACCAGTCACAGAAAGAATTGATAGCAGGAGCCTCGAAGCACAGGCGCAGAGCCGTACTAAACGTACCGCTCAAGCCGGGCATCGAAGCGACGAACCAGCAAACTTTCTGTGGCTTGGCATAGTATAACATAAAAAAAATGTGACTATAAAGACTGTAGGTCAAAGTCTCAATCCGTTTCCAAATGAAGAATATATACATCTTATTTACATAAACATTAATCACAATTTAATATTTCGCATATAGTATTAATTGGAAAGAAAACATTTCAAATACTTAATGCGTATTGTGGAGAAGATGATGAGAAACACTGAGATTTCGAAGGTTCAACGGAAATTAAGTGCGCTTTTGCCATTCTTTATTGTTTGTTATGTAAATCCTGTTGGTGAGGCGTCGGCAACGGCTCAACCCGCAAAACCGGCTCAAGCTCAGGGCGGGCAAAGGGCTCAAAATATGCCGGCAGCTGGCCAAAAAGCCGGACCAAAGAGTCCAGCAGCAGGCTCTTCTGCCAATAAACCGGCCGCCGGGCAAAAAGCAGGCCAGAATGCAGCTCCGAAGCAAAATAGTCCAAATTCCGCCATCAATCAATTAGCAACAAAACGTAACAATGTGCAGCAGTTGTTGCGCGAAATGCGCGCGCTCGAGAACGGCACAGACCTGTTCGCCGGGTGGGAGAAATTTTGCTTGCTCAGAAGCGGATTGGCCTCGCTTGCTCGTTATTTTTTGAAAGAAAAATTGGGATTGGCTGTTAGTGACGTGGAGATTTTCTCCAAAATCGAAGTGGCCATAGCGGCTTTGGTGGATTTTAAAGGAGAGGATGGGAAGTGCGAGTATCCTGGGCTTTTCTCAATGTATAAGTGGGGTAATTTTAATGCATTAATGAACAAAGCGGCGCTGAGCGGTAATGTGTGTATGGTGGGCTTCCTTTTTGCGCTGGGGGTTCCGTTGTCTCAGGCGACTGTTGACAGGTTAGAAGCGGAAATAGAAAGCATAGAGAATCAAGATGCTTCTGACGACGATCTGGCTTGGTTAGATGATGCTAAGCAGATTGTCGCGTGTAACGGCGAGCTGCAAAGAGCTGGTTGGTTTACAAAACCGGCCGGGCAAGGGCCTAAAGCAAACGGCGACGTTGGTTCACAGAGCGGAGGCGACGTGGATTCACAAGATGAAGACAGCGGTGATTTGCAAAACGAAGGCGACAGAGATTTACAAGACGGAGACGACAGCGACATGGCTCCTCGTAACAGAAATTCTCACAATGCAGGAAGAGGCCTAGGAGAAGGCAATAATAGTGGTTGGGCGTCTCCGCGAGGAAGAAATGATAACGTGACAGATTCCAGAGGAGGCAACCGCGTGAGCTCATCACGTAACGGCGACGACCGTATGGCAGACAGTCGTAACGGCGGCGATCGCGGAAATTCCTCGCGTAATGGAGACAACAGCGCTGGCTCTTCCCATAGCAGCAGTAATCGCGGAAGCTCTTTACGCAATGGGGACGAACGTGGAAATTCCTCTCGTAACGCAAGCGGACGTGTTGAAAACAATACAAGAGGTGGAGGCACCGCTCGCGAGGGAGGAAGCAGCGGAGCCAGCAATCGTGGGACGGACAACTCTCGTGGAGACACATCTCGCGATGGAAGCTCACGCGGAGGGGATAATCGTGGAGGCGCCGCTCGCGAGGTAGGAAGCAGCGGAGCCAGCAATCGTTCCTCCCGTGGAGCCGGATGTAGGAGAAAGGAGCCGTTACCACATCCATCAGGGGCGGCAAATCATTCAGTTCCGGCATATCAAGGGATACCGGGGACACACCCCGCTCCCTCATCCCCTCAATAACCCGTCCGGTGTACCATCCCGGCGTCCGAAACTCTACCGCCGCAGGGATACCTTTGAAACAAGACAATAGTTTTTATCCAGATAACGGCGGTTGTCCGCTTCATAGGCGAATTTGGGGGGGAACTGGAACAATACCGCCTCCAGCCGCCCGGCCCGGAGAACCGGGTCTATGGCTTCCCGGTAGGCTTTCGCGTCCCCTTTCCAGGACGAGGGGTTTATCTCATGGGTTAGGGCCCGGTAGGCTTTTATGGAAAAAGTCAGGTCAGGATCTCCGGTAACGAGCATTTTCTCCAGGTTGGTGGCTTTGGGCATCCCATAATAGGTATGGTCCAATTCAACGGTACGGAACAGACCGGAATACAGGGATAACCGCGCCGCGGGCTTGGTCCCTTCGGGGTAGACCGGCCCC
>JAIRNW010000018.1 GCA_031257795.1 Holosporales bacterium
TCGAATGCTCACGTACATCTAAGTACGCTCCGCTTCTGTGCTCCGTGTCTCCTTCCCAAAATTCTGATTTTGAAGGTTTCGAAAGAGGTCCATTGAGGATTTTTCAGGAGAAACGGAGCACAGAAGCGGAGTGTACTAAACGTACATGAGTTTCGAACCGGATTCGACGCAGAAAAGACCAAATTAAATCACTATGTCAACGGGTTCTTAATCATTGTCATAGTAAAACCTTATAAAAGCCCAAATAACAAACGCAACGCCGTGAACTTTGAAAATTCTCTTTTTCAGCAGCGTTAGCCACTGCATGGCCGTGAGCGATATAGACTCCACATGTATACAGCAAAACAAAGCAAACAGCACGAAAAATTCAATCGCAAATAAAGATGTGTTAAAGAGGTTGTTAACAAAAAGCGTAAACACACGCTTTGCAGGCAATTGCATTTGAATAGGGAAAAACACCGAGGGGGAAAGATCGAGGAACGCACGCGGGGCGAAGATTGAGGCGATGAGAGCGCAGCAAAAAAGCGTGTCTATAAGGAAAATGAACTTCATTATTTGCGCCACATCATGCAGGAAAAGTGGCGAGGAGCAGCCGGAACCGGGGCTGAACTGCTGAGCGGTTCGTTGCCGTATTCCACGCATAAAAGGCAAGTGCGAAAATTTTGCTTGCTGTTTTTGCGTGCGTTCCGCGAGAAAGCCATGGGTTTCCATTTTCCCCTCAAAATTATTATAAAAATTGTACGAATTCATCGCGCCACTGCGCTTTGTAAAATTAAAGATGGAAAGTGCGTTTTTGCACAACGTGAAGAGCAGCAGCGCGAACAGGGAAAACAAATCTAAAGGGGAAATTTGCGAGTAATGGATGGTGAGGAGGTTTGTTGTTTGGAAGGAAATTATTATGGCTGACGTTGCAATAAGCAAAAAGAACACAGAAAGCAAATATGAAACGATATGTTTATATATATTAGTTCCGAAAAAGTCGCGTTGTACAATCCATATTATGGCGATGTCGAGTAAAATTTGCGTTTGAAGGAATAACGATACGTAAATTAGGCCTTTGTCTGATAGTAGCGGCGGAAGCTGGCCTAAAACGGGGATAAAAAGCCAAGGGGCGAAAGAGAATATGAACCTTATTGTGCAAAAACAGTATACCCAGCCACCAAAAGATTGCTGGTTCGTTGCCACATTGCCAAGCTTAAGTACATTTAGTACAGATCTCCCCAGCGCTCTATTCTCTTTGTAGCTGCGTATCTCTCGCAAAATTTTCATAAAAGGCCACAACACGCAGAATGAAGCGTAGTAGGATGGTCCGCGGCGCGAGGGAAGCTTTATTTTTGTTCTGCGAGAAATTATCAGCGAATAGACCTTCCTTTCCAGCATTTCAGCGATGTGCACGCAGCACATCACGAACAAAAACAAAAAAATAAAAGAGAGAAAGGCTCCGTGGTATTCCATTTACTTTCCCACAGAAAAATCAAAGGAGTTGACTTTGTGCCCCTTAGCTTTCCCTTCGTGATCGAAATCCTGGAAATCGCTCTCTTTCCCCGCGATCTTCGCCGTAATTGTGAGGTAGCGTATGTTTTGGCACAACTCTATTATACGAACTTTGCTGAACGTGGTTTTTTGCAAGGGAACCGTTTCTTCGCCATTCCATGCAACCCTCGCAACAATCATTTGCTCAACAAATTTTCCGCTATACAATTGCTGCTCTATTTTTGGGCCGTGCTCTCCGTTAGGAACAACGAAAGTGACGCCACTGCTGCTGAGCGGGCCGATGGCGGCGCTTCCCGCGAGGTCGTCGCTTGCAGATAGGCTGGCGTGAGATTGCCATTCGAGTAGCGGTATAAAATCCTCGAACCCCTGGATCTCGCTGCAGCAGAGCTTTCCTACGGACACAAGCCATTCATGAGAGAAACGCACATATCCCATCGTAATCACCCACGCGGCAAGCAAGGAACCATTAATGAATAATTAGTAACAAAAATCACAGATCCCCAGCCACAAAAAGTTTGGGAGTTCGTCGCCGCGATGCTTGAATACTCACGTACCACAAGTACGCTGCGCTTCTGCGCTTCGAGGCTCCTGAGCCCAACTCTTTTTATGACTTTGGATATATTTACTTGTAAAAAAAAATGCACTAAAGTTTTTACAGTTGGTAATATTTTGAATGAAGGCAGGCATGTTAAATTTTCGAAAGCTCAGTGTGTGTGGTTTATTGTTTCTTGGCTGTGGCGTGATTGGCGAAGTAACTTGTGCAAAAGATACTGAACAGCAAGACAAGAAGGAAGACGGCAAAAACAAATACGCAAAAATACCAACGAAACAGTTGGGCGATATGATTGCTTTGGAGAAAGTGTCTACAGAAGAACAAATAAAAATAATAAAAGAATTGGAGAAAAGAGCTATGGATGGTGATAAGGGAGCGCGAATCATATTATTCAGAGAGCATTCAGACGGCTTATCCCAGGTCGTATCGCCAGATAATGAAAACGCAGTAGCGGAATTTCTTGAGAATTGTGAAGACACCATATCGCTGCTCTCACTTGGCACAACACTGCTAAAGAAGGCAAAAACCCCAGAAATATCCGCAGAAAAGAAGAAAGAATTGCAGCAAAAGGCCTGGGATGCACTCGTAAAAGCTGCGAGAAAAAAGAACGACCGCGCGGCTCACAAAGTGATGAAGCTGCAACGCAAGGGCGTTGGGAACCTCTCCTCGGAAGACGAGGAGAACTTCAAGAAACTCGACGCACGATACGCCAGAGACGACAACGTGAAGCCAGGTTATTCCAACGTGTCGGCAGGCGAATCGGTTCCCGTGGCTCGATAGAGGAAAGTAACGGAGGACTTTTTGTCGCTTAGGAGGCCAATCACAACTGAACTGTGGGCTCGTCGGACCGACCACCCAAGCAAAAGCCCGCGACTTTGCCAGGAGCCTAAAGTTGTTCGGTTCGATTTGCCTGGAACCAAGACCTCTCCAGCTTGAACAGCGGCACACAGCTCTGTGCCCGCGCTTCAAGCATCATGTTCGCAATTTATTTGGGGACTGTACAAATTTGGAGACATTGGACCTCTTTCGAAACCTTCAAAATCAGATGTTGAAAGATTTTGGTTCCGTCAACTGGCTGAGTAAATGTCTCCAAATTTTCGACGATATGCCGCTCTTTGTATAAACAGGCTTTCAAAGTACGTGAACAGGTTATGGTAAAAAGGAAGCTAATTTAGTTATAATCGTGCTGTTCGAAACCGTGTTGAGTATTAGCCTTGCAATTACATCAGACTTCGTACAGAACCGACACATGCGCCGATCTTTCAGAGAAAGACTTAGGGCGCGCCGTCACCCTAGCCGGCTGGCTGCATAGAAAACGGGACCACGGCCAGCTCATCTTCGTTGACCTGCGCGACCACTACGGGATTGTGCAGTGCGTTTTCAGCCCAGACTCTCCGTGCTTTGCAACAATTGACAAGCTAAAGAGCGAGGCCATTATCCAGCTGAAAGGCAGCATCGTCTCGCGCCCGCACGACACCGTGAATCCGCTCATTCCCACAGGCAGCATTGAAGTTGTGGTGAGCGAGATCACCGTTCTGTCCGAGTCAATGGCCCTCCCATTCCCAGTCAACCAGGACCTCGACTGCGCGGAGGAAGTACGGCTAACCCACAGATTCCTTGATTTGCGCAGAGAGAAACTGCATCAAAATATTATTTTGCGCTCCAAAGTGATTGCGTCTTTGCGCCGCAGGATGCTGGAGCAAGGCTTCACAGAATTTCAGACCCCAATTTTAACAGCGTCGTCGCCAGAGGGCGCCCGCGATTTTTTGGTGCCAAGCCGCCTACATCCCGGCCAATTTTACGCTCTCCCGCAGGCCCCACAACAATTCAAGCAATTGCTGATGGTGGCTGGTTTCGATAAGTATTTCCAAATTGCCCCGTGTTTCCGCGATGAAGACGCAAGGGCAGACAGATCGCCGGGTGAATTTTATCAGCTAGACATTGAAATGTCTTTCGTTTCGCAAGACGACGTGTTCAACGCGATCGAGCCCGTGTTGCACGGGGTTTTTGAGGAATTTGCGAAAGACAGGCTCGTTTCCCCTTACCCTTTTCAACGGATCTCGTTTGCCGACGCCATGCTGAAATACGGCTCAGACAAACCCGATCTGCGCAATCCCCTGATTATCTGCGATGTTTCGAATATTTTCGAGAACGCAGCTTTCACCGCATTCGCTGATATAGTGAAAGCGCGCGGGGTTGTGAGGGCGATTAACGTGCCGGGCATTGCTTCTCAGCCGCGCAGTTTCTTCGATAAGCTGAATATGCTTGCTCAGGAGGCCGGAATGCCTGGGCTTGGGTATGTGGTCAAGGAGGGAGCCGCCGCGCAGCCGGCTAAAGCGGCAGTAGGGGCGGGAACCGCTGAAGACCAAACACAGGCTGAATATTGGGAAGCCGAGAAGGCTAGCACGAAAGGCCCGATCGCGAAGTTTTTGAGCGGGAAAGAGTTGGCCGAATTGTTCCAAGAGATGGGGACGCAACCGGGGGACGCCGTGTTTTTTGTGGCAGACAAGAATCCTGCGAAAGCGGCCAAAAATGCGGGCTTCATCAGAACCAAAATAGCCGATGCTCTTAATTTGGTAAATCAACACAGGTTCGAGTTGTGCTGGGTCACGGATTTCCCTATGTACGAGAGAGACGAGCTATCCGGGCAAATCGTTTTCTCGCACAATCCTTTCTCTATGCCGCAAGGAGGCTGGGAGACTTTGCTAACGCAGCATCCGCTGGAGATTAAGGCGTACCAATACGACATTGTCTGCAATGGGATCGAGCTTTCGAGCGGAGCTATAAGGAACCACGAGCCAGAAACGCTGTATAAGGCGTTTGAGATTGCCGGATACAGTAGGGATATGGTTGATGAGAAATTTGGTGGGATGATTAATGCTTTCAGGTTTGGGGCCCCACCTCACGGGGGGTGCGCGCCGGGGATTGATCGGATCATTATGCTGCTGGCGAATGAACAGAACATCCGCGAGATTATCGCGTTTCCGTTTAATCAGCAGGCGCAGGATTTGATGATGAAGGCGCCGTCGGAGGTGACCGCACAACAATTGCATGAGTTGAGCATAGCGATCGTTCCCCCCAAAAAATAGGATACACATCCCAGAAAGAAGTTGATGGATAGCTGGGTAGTAACCATTTTTCTGCAATCAATGGTTTTGTGAACTTCATGTCAATCTCAATATTACAAAAAAATGTGGCCCTATAAACTTTTTATTCAAAATAATATTTGTGCGTTAATCTTTTATTAACTTTTTTCTTATATTATACACGTCGGGAAAAGTAATAACATGTGTTAACTTTATGGAAAAAGAAAATTTATTTTTTTGCTTATCGGCCGTCATTTCTGTTATGCAGCTAGCGCCGTTAAGCCAAGCGGCAACTGAGCCAACGAATCTTCCTCGCTTCGGTCTTGAAGGGAAACTGGATCCAATAATGCAACGTCTCAACGATCTGTGGTGGATGCAAACCGGGCAAAACCCTGCAAGCGGAGGATCCATTTACACCAAAAGTCCAAACAAAACCCCTTTGCGCTTCGAGTTTTCTGGAAACAAAGTAGTAAAAATGGTCGACAAATTCTGTAGAACGCGTTTCATAGAAGTCATCAGAGACGACAGCAATGGTGGGCTAGGAAGATACGAAGACGAAGCTGGAACTTTGCAGGAAGTAAAGTGGGGGCATGATAGGGTTGTGTTTTACGATTCGTATGTGTGTCATTCCTTGCTAGAGCGCACAGTGCCGGCGAAATATGAAGAGGAGAACGAGAAATCTCTGCTCAATATGATTGGAAGTGCGTCTTCTGTTCTGGTGAGGAACGGTAGCGGCGGCGTAATTTTCAATGGTGGCTCTGTGTCTGAACGCTTGAATAAAATCATAACTTTGTGTGACAAAATAATCGACGCACACCCTTCAAGCTCTCTTAAAGAGTTCAGTAGCTTAAAAACAACAGTTTCAACTGGTTTGTCGTTGCTGGATGACAATATGAAGCTGCTTGAAGTGAAAACTGGCTCTCTGGAACAAAAAATACGTGAACTGAATGATTCGGTAGACAATATATATACTGTGTTGGAGAGGCTATTGTGCTTCATAAAGAAAGCGAAAATCGTGACGCCGTGCACTCATGATTGCGGCGCGGAGGACGGATACCAATAAGGAGTGTGACAAATCCGATAATTGGGCTAGAATGATCTTCAGTTGCGAAGATGTTGTATCGTGAATTTTGCTGTACAGGAATTGGCGCGTTGAGTGCGCCATCACTGCACGGCACTGACTCAGCAAACCTGCAATCTTTTGTGACTTGGTCAAGCGGGCCCAGATGGCGGAATTGGTAGACGCGCTAGTTTCAGGTACTAGTGAACTTTGTTCTTGGAAGTTCGAGTCTTCTTCTGGGCAGTTAATTTAGTTGGCTTAGTTTTAAGCAAAAGCGAGTTTAAGGTAGGCAAAGCGCTTAAGGCTTGCATTCCCACCATGTGCGAAGAGTTTGGTGTTCATTACGAAGATCCACAACCTCGCCTATCTGCGGAGTTAATAATTCAAACGCAAGGCCGGGACGCTGACTAAGCGAAGCAAGATCTGGACGCTGACTAAGCGAAGCGAAATCTGGACGTTGACTAAGCGAAGCAAGGCCGGGACGCTGACTAAGCGAAGCGAGATCTGGGCGTTGATTAAGCGCAGCGCTGGCCTTTTTTAATTCTCGAAGTGGAGCCGCCCAAGCATGATTCGCCCCTATTGACAGCTTGCAAATATGTATTGGCAAGAGCTTTTTCGCACCTAAGTCGCGCATAGCCTTTACCACCTGCACCGGGGCTAAATGATTGTGCGGCCACCTTGCATCGTACTGCCCGCTATTCAAAAAGGCGAAGTCGATCGGCGCAAAAGCAGCCCCAATGTCCGCGTAGTGCTTGCTATAACCGCTGTCTCCGCTCAAATAGATTTTAAGTGAGTTTTGCCAAATCAAAAAAGAGGCCCACAACGACTTATTCCAAGTAAAATGGCGTCCTGACGAATGGTGGGCAGGGAGGCAATAAATCTTGAAGCCTGCTCCAGTTACCTTAACAGCCTCGCAATTAGCACCAACTGAAAGCGCCGGCTCCACAGCCCAACTCCCCACATCGAGCGCTTCTCCCCAGCTCATCTCGACAATTTGACTTGGGTCATACCCCCAACGCTCGAAATGCGCACCAACTCCAATCGGACACACAACCTTTTTGACCTTGCCTCTGAGCTGTAAAACCGTTTTGTAATCAAGGTGGTCCCAGTGGTCGTGCGTTATAATCAGAATGTCGATATCTGGCAAATCTTGAGGCTTGAAAATATCGGTTCCCTCGAACGCCTTCGGAAAAAACAAAAGCGGAGAAGAAACCTTACTAAAAAGCGGGTCAACTAAAATGCGCCTCCCACTGATCTGAAAAAAGCACGACGAGTGCCCAAGCCAAATCGCGATGTCCTGCTGTCGCGGCAGGTTGTTCCAATCCACATTTAGCGCGGGAATTGGATGCGCTGGAGTTGGCTTTTGGGCTTGGTTGCACTCAGATTTATCGCGAGAAGACTGAGAATGCGGAGGAGTGGTGGAGCTGAAAAGCCAATGCAAAAAAGAAAACAAGCCGTCTGTTTTTGTGCTCAATAGTTTCCACACGGCGCCAGGCAGGCTCATGTGAACCCCGTGTTTCTGGTAGATGTTGTGGAATTTACCATCAGCATAATACGGCAGCTTTTGAATCTTCTCCTGCCTTGACCCGTTTGGAATCGCCCCAAACATCGGGAGTTTGGTATATGAATAAATCAGCAAAACGAATCCCAGCGCAAGAACGATAGGAACGATTACAAAATACTTAACAAAAGTTTTAATCCGCACTATTCCAACCGCACACCATAATCAAGTTACAAAAAGTCTGCATCACACCTGTCACAAAAAGTTTGTGGGCTCGTCGATCGGCCCACTGCAAAATTTTGTTGGCCTCTAGAACCCATCCTGCTGGACGACACGGACCTGTTGAAACCTATCGTTATTCGCATTACTCTCCTCAGAATTTCCGCGGCGTTCAACTGCAGGGGAATGAGAGGTTTCAAATGTCGTCCAGACACTCATCTTCCACCACCTCTTGTACACACTTTCCACCATCTATAAAGGCCTGTTTTATGTACTGATTTACCATATCCTTCGGCACGCCCTCGCACGCGTTCTGAACCAACTTACTATGGTACCATGTTCCATTGTTTACCACGTTATTCAAAGTCTGTCTTGATCCCTTTCCCTCGCCTTCGTTTAAAACAATAGAGAGCATCACGTCTTTGTTGGATTGTTCCCATGCTTCATCGTGTTCAGCTCTGCTGCATAGGTCAAAACATGCACCACCAACCTCATCTTTTCTTCCCTCCATTCCGCTATGTTTTGCGGCATCACGACACAACTCCCTGAGCCTCTCACAAGTTGGCCAATCGCTCGTCGGAATAATATGTTTTGCCAAAGCATTGCCAAGCAACTCTGAATTGCGCGCATTTACTTTGCCAAAGGACCAAGAGGCAATATCGCCGTCCGGATCACAAATATCAGAACTACCAGCTGCATGTGGGAAAAACGGCTGTATGCGTTTTTCGATCGCCCTCACTGTGGCATTGCAAAAATTCTGCTCAGGAATATACGGAGGTTGGGGCTCTCCTTGGAAAGAAAAGCCTTTCTGACATGCGTAGTAACGCATTGCAGAGCAAAAAAAATCACCGGAACAGCCATTCACCACAGCAGTGCAGTTTGGCTCTGCATTTGCAACAATACTGCCCCCCCCAAAACAAACCAAGAGAGAAAAACAACCCAAAATTACTTTCTTCCTTGCAACACCGCTCCACACCATCACAACCCCACCGCAAAATCTCAGACAATACCTACGCAATATATAGCCAATGTTGACTAATAATCAAATTTTTCATCTTGTTGGTCAAAATTATGGCACAATCCTGCAATAAAAAGAGTTGCGAGCAGGAGCCTAGAAGCGCAGAAGCGCAGCGTACTCATGGTACGTAAGCATTCGAGCAGCACAGGGCTCCCGGCAAAGTCGCAGACTTTGTTGTGGCGTGCGATGCGACGAACTCACAGACTTTTTGTAACCGTAATATAACCCTGTCACAAAAATAGTTGCGAGCAGGAGCCTCGAAGCGCAGAAGCGCAGCGTACTTATGGTACGTGAGCATTCGAGCATCGCGGCGACGAACTCACAGACTTTTTGTGACAGGGTTAGGTCAGAACTTCCCTAATCTTTGAAGCCAGCTCCCTAGTGGTGAATGGTTTCGGCAAGAAGTGTATGAATTGATTGTTAGATAAATCCTGGCGGAAATTTTCCTCTGTGTATCCAGATGTAAATATAATAGGAATTTGCAGCTGCTTTTGCTGTAGGGCCTTTTGCAGTGCCACCCCGTCCATAACAGGCATAGAAATATCCGTCACAATGACGTCCGGAGTCCGCCCGCCCTCAATAATGGCCAGCGCCTCCTCCCCGTTTGCCGTCTCTACAACCTTATAGCCTTTGTCCTTCAGCGCCCTCGCAGCAAAAATACGCACAGCGCTCTCATCTTCAACAATCATGATGGTTTCGTCCCCAGTGATATCCGTGATAGGCGGCGGCTTCCCCTCTAGCGCACAATCTTCATCAAATGAGCGCGTTAGGAAAATTTTGAAAACTGTTCCTTTGCCAACTTCGCTTTCGACCTCTATCGCGCCGCCGGTCTGCTTTATGATTCCGTACACGGTTGAGAGACCGAGCCCCGTTCCCTTGCCAATCTCTTTTGTTGAGAAAAAGGGATCGAAGAGAGACGGAATCAGCTCTTTTGGGATTCCGCAGCCGGTGTCTGTGATTTTCAACAACACATAATCGCCACTGGCTAGGACATCGTTGCCGAATGTTTGGGACGTATAATTCGACGTTTCTATTGTGATTGTGCCGGTACCGCTTATAGCATCTTTGGCATTCACAACAACATTTATAATCACTTGCTCAAGCTGCACAGCATCAACCTTCACAAGCCACAAATCCTGCCCATTGATAACCTTCAGCGAAATTCTAGAACCGATCAGCCGCCTCAGCAGAGAAAGGATCTCCGACAACGTATTCTTAATATTAATCGTCCTGGGCTGCAAGCTTTGCTGCCTCGAAAAAGCCAGCAGCTGCTTCACAAGTTGCGAGGCCCTGTTGGCGTTTTGCTTGATTTGCATGATATCCGGATACGATGCGTTATCCGGCATGATGCGTTGCAAAAGCAAGTCGCAGACCCCGATGATCGCCGTTAAAAGGTTGTTGAAATCGTGCGCAATCCCACCGGCGAGCTGCCCTATTGCCTGGAGTTTCTGGGCTTGAGTGAATTGATGTTCAACTTTTCTCTGCTCTGTCACATCAACTAATTGCAACATTAATTGAATAATTTCGCGGAAAATCTGCAGGTTTGTTGCTTCTTGTTGGGAGTTTTGCTGCGGAAAATTCTGGAGCTCGTGTTTAGCGGCGGAGACTTCTGACGGGGCGTGCTTTGCAACGATTGTGTCGCATTTTGCGGGTGTCGCGCAATGTTTTGCGGATATCGTGTCGCATTCGGAGGTTGTGTCGTGTTTTGCTAACGGCGCTTCTTTTGGTGATAGCGGCCTCCCGAGAACTTTAGTGATTTCACTGATTATTATGGCCCTAAATGGCACAAACGGGTTTACATATAGTGGGATGATTTTCAACAAAACCGCGTTTTTGCGACCGGTTTGCGTCGTTTTAATGGTCTGCAAAACACATTCGAAAAAAGTTCCGTTCCTCACGGCGCTACAACACCTCTTGATGTTGTACTGTGAGAAACCGTCACAATCCGCGCCTCCTCCATCGCCATTTCCAGCGGTCTGAAAAATATCAGGGTCTTCGAAATTGTTTTTAAAAAATGACTCAAAATCAAAAAAACGCGAATTATTGTTTGGATATTTTATATACAATACCCTCAAGTCTTGGTCTAAAATAATTACATCTTCTATCTCCGCAAGGGTTGATAATAGTGCCCTTGCAACGGATGATTTATAGTACGACTCGCGTATTCTGGAAAAAAATCCATAAGTAGCCACAGCACAAACTATCGACACAACCACCAATAAGCCGAAACAAATGGCGCGTGCTATCGGCGCGTTTCCGAAAAAAAGGCTTATCAAACAGGCTGAAACGGAGATTAGAACTTGCGTCGAGCAAACTAAGAACAACATTTGGACTAATTTTCCACATTTCCCATTGTTGGAGTATATGGAATAGCTTCGTATGAAGTCAAAGCGTACTCCGTCACCAAAAATTTGCGAAATCATCAAACTTTTTGCGACCTGATGGTATTGTAAAACGAACCAAAATATCGCTAAATATTTGTGGGGGATTTTTTCATTGCGTATACCAATTACAAAAATGCCAAGCCACTTCGAACACCAATAACAAGTCTGCCAGTTTCGTAGAAGTTAGCACTCTTGTTTTTTAAAACAAAGTATAAGCAATAGTTCTTTTAAACATAGGGGGAATAATGAAATATTTTAAGTTCGGCTTACTGATCTATACCTTTTCGTCTTTACCATTATCGGCAAGTTCAGATGCTAACGATAGCGAGGATATATTTGCGGCACCTGCAGGGAAAAGGTATAGCAGGGCCGTAGCGCTCTTTAGGTCTAATGAGCCACAGGATAGAGATCGTGCATGGAGGTTGCTATGTTCGGTATTAGACGATAACTGGCTATGGTATACATCTGTAAATGTTCGAAGGGGTGTGGCCATAACACTCTCGCAATGTAGTAGTGATCCACATCATCAAAATACTATGTGTCAGTTAGCATTTTCGGCAATAAATGATGGCTGGGATATACATAGTGAACCCCCAAATATCCGGTATAGCATTGGTACCGCGCTCATTCAGTCTCGTGCGCGGGGGTATCATGTACATCGAGAGCGTGGCTTTCGAATACTGTCATTGTTAGGGGCTGAAGGCCACACCCAGTCACTTGTTGCGATTTCCGCTTACTGCTTCGACTGCGCAAGAGATGGCAGTATTGATCATGATCGCGAAGAAGGAGAGCAATATCTGAGGAAAGCATCAGACCTTGGAGATCCCTACGCACAATACGAATATGGTATGCGCCTGGTGGAAGGTCGCGAAGTTCCTAAAAAAGCACAAATGGGCAAAAATCTTCTGAGAGTAGCGGCAGATTCTGGGAATCCGTTGATACAGTGTGATTATGCTCAGCTTATGTTCGATGGAACAGAGGACATCCATCGTGATAGAAGAGAGGCACAAGTTTACTTCGAAAGAGCCATAGCCCAGGACCCTAGCCTTGATATTCCACTTGAAATCGGATTGCGCATTAAGGCAGATGGCGGCGATCATAACGCCCAATTCGATCTCGCTATGCGTTTGCTCGCTGGTGATGGTGTTGATCAAAATGTGGAAGAGGGAATATTTTATCTGAAGAAGGCAGCAGATGGTGGACACTTCGACGCAATACGCGAATATTCAGATCGCTTATTCGACGGCAACGGTGTAGAGCAAGATGTAGACGCCGCTGAACAGTATTCAAGGCTTGCGGAAATTTCGGAACATCCTGATACTGCTGAAGGCTAGTTGTTGCATGCTTTTTCTGTGCGCGAAAGCGTCTGCGCTGCGAGATTCAATTATGGGATTCTGTTGCGAGCACGGAATCTCGATTACTCATATCGCGTATAATCAATTTTCAGATAATGAGACTGATTATACGCTGTCATCAAAAGTTTGCAGGACCGATAATCCGCTTAACTCAGTGCTGATCCAACTCCATCACGACGCCAATTGTGACACCGTAAATATGCTGGTCTTGGCGGATTTACTTCAAGTGCGCACGATTTTCTCACCATATTTGCCGTATGCTAGAGACGAGAGAGTAGCTTCAATTTTATTGGGAAAGAATAGCTGCAATGAAATATTTGTCTGTGACATTCATAAGCAGATTATTGATCACGACGTTGCGTGTGCTTGCGCCGACAGCAAACGCCCGAGCGTTTTCAATATAAATTCTATCGAATATTTCAAAGATGCTTTGATGGATTTGAAAAATTCTGTGCTTGATGATGTGTTCGTTTTTGCTCCGGACGAAGGGGCGCAGTCACGCGCAAGCCTTTTTGCAGAGTTGCTTCGCGCGGAATTGTTAGTTGGCCAGAAGAAAAGACATGGTTCTGAAATTGTTGTTTCGATTCCTGGTGAATTTAAAATAAAAAACACGCTTTTTGCGGGAACCTCGTCAAAAAAACAGTGCATGATCGTGGACGACATGATCTCGTCCGGGAAAACGATTTTAGCGGCAATTGAGGCGATAAATGCATTAAGTAGCAATGTTGAATTTTTTGTCTTTGCAACTCATCTTTTGAAAGAAAGCCAGACGATTTTCCGCGACAACTCTGAAAAGATTCTCGAAAAAGTGGGCAAACTCATTACAACAAATATACATCCAACTCGTGATTCTATTTCTTCCGGTAAAGTAATTGTCGTGGACGTCGCAGAATTCCTGATCAAAAAAGCGCTCGCGCGACAAGCATCAAATATCTGAACCTGCTATCAAACAGCTCCGAGTCTTAGAACCCGTTGGCATAAGATTTAAATTGAGGATTTTTCAGAAGAAACGGAGCACAGAAGCGGAGCGTATCTAGATGTACGTGAGCATTCGAGCACCGGATCGACGTACCCAAAAACTGATTTTGAAGGTTTCGAAAGAGGTCCATTATGTCAACGGGTTTTTACTCCAATTGTTGGCTAGTACACCACCGCGGTTGGTGAAATGGTACAGCCGGAGGGAGATCTCTGCGGGCATCAGTATTTGCGAGAATTTTGTAATTTTTACTGTGAATATCGCAAGCAAAATACCAACACAATAAATGCGAGAGTTGGCTAGTGTCGCGGTGCGCGCACTCCCCTTATCGCCATTAGTTTTCTCTTTGCAATCAACAAATCTATTTCGTTGCACAGTCGCAGGATGTGCCGCTCTCGCAAACGGCCTGCTGGCATTGGAAGAAAAGCACGCGCTCTGTCCCTGCGCCAACACTTGCGCCGACCGACTCAACAATTGCGCGGCCATCCGCATTCCGCTCCACACAGCAACTATCCTCGTTGTAATAATAATCGCCGAAATTGCATAAGCCTCTTCCAAAATTAAAACCTTCAAGAGAAGTATCAAAGAGATAAAAGAAGGAAACGGCGGACAGCCAACGAAACACAAAACGCTCGCCACTAAAAGAAAAATAGAAGACGGCGGCAGTTTGCCATTCACAAAAGACAAGTCATTTATTGTTTTGAATTGCCTTTCCGAACGCTCAATGGAAGAAATTATTCCAGCAAAAATCATGAGAGCCAAAGCTTGCGTAATCAGGAAATAAACAATGTCTAGCATCACATTAATATTAGAAACTGCGAAGCACGCCATCAAAACACCGATCGCCCCAGAGCTGTTGCAAGCCAGCATTCCTTTTATTGTGTTTTGATTGCGCGTGTTGAAAGCGCAGGAGATAGCCACGAAGAGTCCGCTGGACAAGAAAAGAAATTTGTAATCCTCAAAACAAAAAAGCGAGAAGAATCTGATCAAGATTATGAGGCACACGAAGAACGGCAAGAAATTGAGAACAAGAAACATTCTCCAATTCAATTTCTCAGCGGCGTCTTTAAAGATTCCGTGGAACGGAAGGAAAAGCATTTTTGCGGAAACACCCAAAAAGAAAAAAATCAAAGCGAGCGATAAAGTGAAAGATTTCGTCTTGGTGATCGCGCCAAACGCGTCTATGCCGAGCGCGCTTTGGAAAGTTCCGGTGGCCCACGCCGTCTTCGCGAGAGAAGTAACGTCAGACACAACTTGACTGTTTGAAATTTTGCTCAGAATGATTTGGTAGTTCGTTGTTTGGAAGATTCCGAAAAGCAGCGTGCAACCAAACAGAAGCAAGCTTGTCCCAATGCAGTGCGCGAAGAAAAAATTGGAGACGGTGGTTTTGTTATTTCCGTCAAGCGCGCTGAACAATGCTAAAGCTATGCTGCTCATTTCAAGACCGAGGAAAAGCAGAATCAGATCGTTTGAAGAGATTGCGAGGAAATAACCTAATATTACAAACAACCAGCAAACGTATTTCTCTCTTTCAAAATTATTCGTAATAACTGGCTTTAAAACAAAAAGAAAAAACAGACTCCAGACGAGCACTATCATTTTCATTATCGTTACGAAGTTATCGATGATAAAAGCTCCGGCGAGTGAAACTTTGTTGAAATCGTAATCTTCGGAGATCGCGAAAAACTTTTTTATTCCTGGTTCCAACATTGTCACTGAGCGACCTTCGTACCCTAAAGTGAAAATCGTTCCAAGCAGAATTATATAAACGAGTGCTCTGCCATTTGTTTGATAAAGAGCCGGCTTATGAATATGGTGAGATCTACGATTATGGTTTTCGACCGCGCCTCTGTATGTCTGCAAAGCGATCTGCGCTGAATCAACTGAAGCGGAAACGTACGGATTCCTATGATTCCTAGCGAAAATCGAACGAATCACAAGACCAATAGCACTGTTCTCGATTCTCGTTTTGGCAGAGAACGCATGCACGAATTGTTTGATGATATAAGGATGAAGCAGCAACAGAAATGCGCCAACCAGCAAAACGCACTCTGGCAAAATCGGCTCTAGTATTTCCGCAGCGCTGAACATGATTCGCCGGTTTGCTCGCAACGCGCCTAATCTGGCTGTTGAGACGTCGCCTTCATTGCAATAATGTTGCACCCACAATCAACATAATGTATTTCCCCGGTCACAGCCGATGAAAGATCGCTCAGCATATATAGGCCAGCCATCCCCAATTCGTGCGCCTCAACATTCCTGCGCAGCGGCGAGTTGTTTTTATTCCAGCTCATAATGCAATGGAAATCGCCTATGCCCGAGGACGCCGCCGTCCTAACGGCCCCGGCCGAAATCGCATTCACCCGAATTTTCTGCACACCAAGATCCGCGGCCAAATAGCGCACGCTCGACTCGAGGGCGGCCTTGGCCACTCCCATTGTATTGTAATTTGGCACAACGCGGTTGGCGCCGAGATAGCTCAAAGACAATATCGATCCACCATCCGGCATTATCTTGCTCGCCTCGCGACAAACCTCCGTGAAAGAAAAACAAGAGATGATCATTGTGTTGATGAAATTTTCGCGCGTGGTTTCTGAATATCTGCCACTGAGCTGCGACTTATCGGAAAAAGCAATCGAGTGCAAAACGAAATCCACACCAGCTCCCCAGTGATCGGAAATCGTCGCGAAAGCTTTCGGCACGTCATCCTCTTTCAACACATCACACTTAACTATCTGAGCGTCTGGCTGGAAAGTGTTGGCTAAAGAGATGAGACGGGTTTGTATTGCTTCGTTCGGATAAGTGAAAGCGAGAGTCGCCCCCTGATCAATCAGCTGCTTCGATATGCTCCAGGCGATAGAGGCCTCGTTTGCGACGCCCATGATAACGCCGCGCTTACCCTTCATCAAATCAGAAAACATGACAATTCGTTCTAAACAATCATTATCTGGAAGCTACAGGAGTTTAGCTTAATAATCAATACCGCGAATCGCAAAATACACCAGTGGCCCAGGGCTCCCATGGCGCCGCGGCGACGAACTCACAGACTTTTTGTGACAGTGGGAATACAGTCTTTCAAGTTCGCGTATTTTACGTTACATTGCTCAAAAGGGGTATTTTTTTCTGAAGAGCCTGTGTCAATAGCGTCATCGACCGCAAAAGAAATTGTTGGGCTAGAGCATGTGGGGTTGCAATACAACGAAGGCCGCCCGGTTTTTCGCAATATTTCGTATTGTATTTTCGCTGGTGATTTTTACTTTTTGACCGGGCAGAGCGGCATGGGGAAAACTTCATTATTGAAAATCTTATACAGAGCAGTGATGCCGAGCTATGGCAACGTGCGCGTTTTCGGATATGACGTTGGCGTCATCGATCGCTCTGATCTGCCCACCTTCAGGCAACACATTGGCCTGATCTTCCAGGATTGCCGCCTGATAGACAACCTATCGATCGTGGATAATGTGGCTTTGTCTATGCATATCGGTGGAAGCCAGTACAAAAAATCATGCACCTACGCACGCGAGCTGCTCGACTGGGTGGGCCTCGGGGATTTTTTCGATGCATTTCCAGACGCACTGTCTGATGGGCAAAAGCAACGCGTCGCCATTGCCAGGGCCGTGGTGAAGAGGCCCGCCCTCTTGTTGGCAGACGAACCAACCGGGAATCTCGACGACGATAATGCGATGAGGCTAATGGCGCTGTTTGAAGAGCTGCATCGTATGGGAACCACGATTATTTTTGCAACGCACAACAATCAGATAATAAAATCATTCCCGTATTCAAAATTAGTGTTGCGGAATGGGAGTTTATTTGTGGGGCAGCCTCAGTCGGCCCAAGATCAGGTTCAAGAAGCCGAGCAAACAGAGCCGTACGCTCCTAAACAATACGCGAAAAGAGATGCTTTACAACCTGACGCGCCTACGAAATTTGGCAAAAATATGGAGATGGGGGTTATATAATGAATTCTTTTTTCTCATTCAAACCGTTCGCTTTAGCTCAAACTAAAAACAAGGGGAATTTGCTATTAATTTTCGTTTTCTTCGTGTTTCTTCTTTCGTTTGTTGTTGCTTGTACGTGGATTTTCACAAAAGGAGTTAATTCTTGGAGCAAGAGCAACAATGCATTCAAGTATACAATCGAAATTCCGGCTCCGCCACTTTTGTCTTCCCAACCTCAAGTGGCTGATGCGCAGCAGGCGGAGTTGCTGCTGCAAAATACAGACGCGCCCGCCGGAGCCGCCCAGAAAAGCGTTGCGGCGGGTGTTTTTGGAGGTGTCGCCCAGAAAAGCGGTGCGACAGGTAGCGCCCCCCTCAATGCGCACTCTGAAAAGGTCAGAGCAATAATAGAAAAGCTGCGCAAATTCCAAGACGTCAGCTCGGTTTCTCATGTGGAGCCCGATAAATTGCGCGCGATGCTGGCGAGTTGGGCCGGGGAAAGCGAGATAAGCCGCGACTTCTTGCTCCCAACTCTATTGGACGTTAGTTTCAAGAAAGTTGAGAATATCGGGCAGATAACGCAGCAGCTGAGAGCTATCGCCCCGGACATCGTTATCGAGAGCCACAGTTTGTGGTCGGAAAAGCTTACAACCTTCGGAAGGAGTTTTGGGGTGAGCGCCTTTTTGATTGGGTGCTTTATCTTGTTGTGCGAGGCAATCATTATTTCGCTGATCACGAAATCCTCCTTACAAGCGTATTTTGCTACTCTGGATATCCTGCGGTTGATGGGGGCGAGAGATTCGTATATAGCCAATATTTTTCAAACGCACGTGCTGAAGGCCGCGGCGAAGGGGGGGAGCATTGGGTTTTGCCTGTCGCTGCCGGTGATTTATATTTTGTATAGGATAACTGAGCGGCTTGGAATGTGTAAGCTGCAGTTGGCGTCAACGTTGCTGCCTTTGACGGGCACGCTGTTTGCGGTGGCGGTGGTGGTTGTGCTGCTCAGCGTCATCGTGTCGAGGCTGACCATCCTGTCTCATCTTAAAAACCTCGATGCGTATACTTTTTCATGAGAAGGAAGGTGAATCCGAAAACTTTTTGTGGCCTTGGACGTGTGTTGTGGGTAATTTCGCTTTCGCTTTTTCTTTTCCCATACTGTTACTGCGCTGGCGCCGATACCTTTGAAAGGGTCTCCAGCCTAGCAAAGAAAGTGTGCGAAATCGAATTGAAAGGATTCCCGTCGGCCGTTGCCAGCGAATTCGAACAAAACACAACATATCGGAAATCCTCCAAAAACAGCGTGGTTTCCGGCGAAGAAGTTGTGAGATTAGCGCAAAAAGGCAAGGAAATCCTTGCAAAATCCCTCACACAGCTTGGCTATTTCGACGCAACGATAGAGGTGGAAATTGAGGAAACGGGAAAATACCGCATTATCTACACGGCAGTTCCCGGCGCTCGATACACCGTAGCAGAAAAAAAACTTGAAATCCTAGATTCCCCGCTGAAATTCACACGCATCAAAAATTTAATACGCTCCAGAAAGAGAGACTTCGTAAACTTTGCAAAGATTGAAAAAGAGGAAAGGTGGCTTTCTTCAACATTCAAGCGGCAGGGGTTTTTCTTCGCAAAAATCGATGAACCAATGCTCAACATAAACGAACAAGCCAAAACTGCCTCCGTGGTCTACCAGGTTTCCCCAGGCGAAAAAACCTCTATTTCCAGTATAGAGCTCTCGGGGAACGTTGATGTGCCGGAATCTTTCATTGTAAAGAGGAGCGGAATAAAAATAAATTCCATCTTGACACATTTGTCGATTGAGCGGGCAAAGAGAAATTTGCAACAAACAGGTCTGTTCTCGAGCATTAAAGTTTTCGCAACAAAGGATCAGAAGCCGCCTCTCCCAAAGTCGTCGCCAGAATCGGACGAACAAATGCAAAAGGCCGTCTTAAACATCAAAGTCTCAGAAATGCCTCCTCGCCTAGTTGGAGCTGGTGCCTACTATTCCGCGTCTGAAGGGGCCCTCTTATCAACAATATGGCAACACAAAAACTTTTTACACAAAGGCCACAACATAGGTGCAACCGCACGTATCAGCCAAAAAGAGCTTTCCGCAATGCTCTTTTACAACATCCAAGACATCTTCCTTCAAGGCCAAAAGCTGCATGGCGACTTTTCCATGTTTCACTTCGCAACCAAGGCTTACAGCGGCAACAAAGCCTCCGTTACCATGGGACTCTCGCAAGAATTTTACATTGGAGAGCGCTACATCGAGCTTTCCTTCGCACCAACATTAGAGCGCGGCGCTGTGTCGCGGGAGACTTCCTATCGGCAGGATATCGGCGGCTTTTTGTCTGGCCTGAGTATAAACCTAACAAACCACAGTCTGTATCCAACGAAGGGGGCGGCCTTTAAGCTCAATTTCGACCAATACTACGGAAATTTCGCGTATATCCCTTCCCCAGAATCTCTTTTAAGCGAAAAAACAAAAAGCGACGAATCCGCCCAGATTCCCGCTTTAAACACCGAGGGGGCGCGCTCTCTAACCTTGATTACCGGAGTTCTCACCTGTTTTCTGCCTTTATCACGGAAAACCATTTACGAGCCGAACTCCACTGTTTTAGCCGCATTTCTGAAGGTCGGCAGTGCGAATAGAGGTATAGAGCACATTCCGTTTGATAAAAGGTTTTACGGCGGAGGGCGCAGCTCCATTCGCTCACATGGCTATCAAATGGCTGGGGAGCTCGATGCCAGCGGGATTCCAGTTGGTGGTGCGTCGATTGTGGAGGCTTGTTTGGAGCCGAGAATCCGAGTTTCGGAGAATGTTGGGGTGGTCGCGTTCGTCGATTACAGTTGTATAACAAGAGAGAAAACACCAACTTTTTATAAAAAAGGCTATGCCCGCGGAGGATGGGGGGTTGGAGTGCGGTATTTTACGCAGTTCGGGCCGGTCAGGTTAGACATCGGATTTCCTTTTAAAAGGAGGGTTGGTAGCAATGGGAAGAAACTTGATAGCGCGCTGCAGTTCTTTATAAGTGTTGGCCAAGTCTTTTAATGTAATCACAAGTCTCAACACCCTACGTGTCTCAGCCGCAAAATTATTCATCTGGGACATGAAGCACATAATAAGTTAACAACGTTGTCTTAACAAATCACGCTGAATAAAGGCGAAAAAATAAATCAGAGACTTTTGTAATCGTGTTGAGTTGGTATCCCTTAACACCCAACGCATCTTTACCCCACCGACAAAAACTGTAGAATGCGATCAGTCGTTATCTTAAAAAAAGCTATAAATTGTGCGTATTTCCTCAGGTAGCATCGTTCAAGTTTCC
>JAIRNW010000053.1 GCA_031257795.1 Holosporales bacterium
CAGAGAAAAACAAGATGTGCTCTAATCTATACTCTCGGCCGTAACTGTCACGGGGATCTTCAACAAGTTTAAATATGTCCAATAACACAAACCGCATAATTCCACTGAAAACTAAGAAACACTGAGCAGCTTATACTACATTTAGACGAGTTGTGGAATAGTGTTAATTGTAGGAAATCGCCCTGGCGGCGGATCCCAGCTCGCCAATTCTTTTGATGCTTCAGTATAATTTTTTTGTTAGCATTTATTATGGGTGGAAGGACTGAGTCGAATAATGCGCGTATTATTTATCGAAGACGATTTTGTAACTGCACAAAGTGTGCAAAACTTGTTACGTACAGAAAATTTCATATGCGATATTTCAGATACAGGACAAGATGGGGTCGAGATAGGAAAGCTGTATGAGTACGACCTCATAATCCTAGACCTGCTGCTGCCGGATATTGAGGGCTTCGAGGTTATGCGGCGATTAAGGGTGTCTCAGATACAGACTCCAATCCTGATCCTTTCCGGGGTCGACGATATGCAAAATAAGGTCAAAGGGCTGGTTTTTGGGGCGGACGACTATCTAACAAAGCCCTACAACAAAGAAGAACTAATCGCCAGGATCAACGCAATCATCCGCCGCTCTAACGGCTACGCCGAATCCGTGATCAGGATCGGGGCGTTAGAGGTTAATTTGCAAACAAAAATCGCGTCCGTTAACGGAAGAATCCTGAATTTAACCAACAAAGAGTATGGGGTTCTTGAGCTTATGGCGCTGAGAACGGGGACCGCGCTGAATAAGGAAGTCTTTTTGAATCATCTCTACGGCGGCATGGACGAACCGGAGCTAAAGATCGTCGACGTGTTTATCTGCAAATTGCGCAAAAAACTCAGCGAATTGACCAAAGGGGAAGACTACATAGAGACAGTGTGGGGGCGCGGCTATATGCTGAGGGCGCCCGCGGAGGCAGCCGAAAAAGCTGAAAAAAGGAAGCGAAGCCGGACAGCCTGAGGAAGGACGCCGTGCGGGGGTTTCTTATTTTCATTCTTTGCATTTTTTTTAGCTATAGATATACATTTTCTTTCGCGTCGTTCCAACCGCCACTAACTAGTATTAGAGAACTAATTAGTCCTAGAGTAGAAGACCCACTCGACAAAGTCGAAAAAATGTCTACTCTACAAGCTTTTCAAGAAATATCCGCTCTATTTGGTAGATTGCCACGCACTATCAAGGATGGCGTGGGGGGGGGCACATTTCACGAAACAATCTTTGGAGATAATTTACAATATTTGCGTTTTTGTTCCAATAAATGTTTTCAGAAATTTGAACATCTTTTCCAAAATATGAAGGCTTTTATTAGATACCCGGGCTTGTGTTTACCTAAAACGGCGCTTCATGAGATTAGGGCGATACTAAAAGAAGGGCCGGATTCTGTGAATTCTACTCTTGAAACATTGATCAGTTGTTTTGCGCACGAAGTTACAAATAGAAAAAGTATAGAATTTTTGCTCGGCATCAGAGACAGCAAACCAGCGGAGTTGGCGGCAAAAGTAAATCTGCCAACATTGATTGATTCGCTGTACGCACCAATATTCAATGAGTGGCGCGATAAAGTTCAGTTTTTCGGGGAGCAAGAGTTTTCCCTATTAAGAGAAAAGACGTCGTTCACTGATTTATTGGAAAACACAAATAATTTGTTTGTTTTGTTTTATTTATTGAAGGAGGCGCTAAACAATTCGGACAGCACTCACGAATTGGCACCGGACACAGTCCACTATGAATGGACGGACACAGCCGCCCACGAATTGGCGCCGGATACCGCCGCCAACGAATGGCCGGATACCGCCGTATACGAATGGGCAGACGCAGCTGCCAACGAATTTGCGCCGGATACCGCCGCCCACGAATGGCCGGATACCGCCGCCGCATTCGACCCTACATCATTTATTCCAACAGCCCTCGGCGGAGAGGAAACCGCAAACGACCCGCACACATTGTACGACCAAATTGTACTTACACAAAAAATTGTCGCCGCCGTTATTGAGAAATTTATCCCCGTACACATCCCGTTCTTTCATCATGTGCTAACCGACGAGGACTGCTCTATCTCTGCCGCCGTCAAGCATACAATCAAATACATAATAGAACCAGGAAGCGACATCCCGAAGTTTTCTATCGAAGACAGAATATCCGAATTAAGTAGAATACTGAAAATGTCGATTGTTGAAAGGTTGGTTGACCTTGGTGAAAATTGGATGGATGAAAAAAAATGTAATGTCCATTTTTTGGTTGACCAAATTAAAAGACGTCAATCGCTTGTGTCTCTTGAAAGCTCGAAAGATTACGGGTTTCGCGCGTACGACTGGGTGGAAAGTGTTAAGGGGAAATCGGCGGACCTCGCTTACACCTTGCTTGCTCCTAGTTTCATACTTGACGACATGGAAATCGAGTTTTGGAACGCGTCGCTTGCCGAGGGAGATGTGGAGTGGGCTTTCTTTGGAATGGCAAGGCCGTCGCTTACTGAGTTATTGAAGAAGTGCCTTGATGATCCCAAAAACAGTATGGCCTACATAGGTGGTCCAGACGATACAATTGATCTACACGACGGAAGCGAGAGCAGTTCAATACAGGGCTTGCTGAATTTTTTGCTAGGCAGAGTGCGGCGGTGTGCTGCGCTCGGCTCACAAAAAGGATCGGATAAATTGTTTTCTGACGGCAGTAAGGTTTATTTCGTAAGCCAGGAATTCCAGCAGTAACGGTGTAATGCGGCGGGAGGAAGACCGTTACGCTCAATCACAGAGATACGGGTCCCGGCTGAAACGTTGGGATTTGACACTCGTTCATCCTTACTGGATTCTGAATTTTCCGGACTGAGTTTCAGCTGGGATGAGTAGAGTCTCCGTCTGGCCTACCTCCACACTCCCATCATAGGGTTTCCGCCCATCATTCCGCCTATTTGCCCCATCATCGGATTATACGGGTTATACCCCATCATTCCGCCCATTGGGTTCATCATTGGGTTTCCCATCATTGGATTATACGGGTTATACCCCATCATTCCGCCCATTGGGCCCATCATCGGATTGTACGGGTTATACATTCCGCCCATTGGGTTCATCATCGGGTTTCCCATCATCGGATTATACGGGTTATACCCCATCATTCCGCCCATTGGACCCATCATCGGATTATACGGATTATACCCCATCATTCCGCCCATTTGGCCCATCATCGGATTCCTCATCATGTTGTTATACATAGGATTCATCATGTTGTTGTACCCCATCATCTGGTTGTTCATCTGCTGATACCCTTGTGGCATATTGTTATTGTTCATGGCAACTTGGTTTGCTTGAGGTTGTGGCAGCTGACCTGAAGCGGCAACTGGGTTTGCTTGAGGTTGTGGCAGCTGAATTGGAGCGGCAACTGGGCTCGCTTGGAGTTGTGGCAGCTGAACTGGAGCGGCAACTGGAACACCAAGAGCCTGGCTCACAACAGATTGCGCAACCGGACTACTTGCAGCCACCTTAACAGCTGTACTAGCAACATTAGAAACTGTACTGGCTGCCTTCTTAGCAGCGCTAGAAGCAGTGCTAGCAGCCGTCTTAGCGACAGAAGAAACTTTAGAAACAGCGCTGGATGCAGCTTTCTTAAGGCTGTCAAACAATCCGGCAAAGCAATCCGTTCCCAGCGAACATAGGAAAAAATTCATTAATATGAAAACCAGTAGGCCGGAAAACCTTCTACGGTTTAGGATGTTGCAGTATTTTTTCAACACCATTTATAACTCTCTTCATTATTACTAATATTTACTTGTTTAATTACGGAAATGATACATTACATATAGTTACCTTTTTATTAAAGAATTGGAAATAATTATTTTTGCAAAAAGTTATGTTAAGTTTTAGAAAATTAACGTTTTCTTAACGTTTTTATACTAACCTCGTTCTTACAATTTGGAATTCTTTTTGTGGAAAAAGGAAATGTTAAGTAAAAATAAAAAGCTATTATTATTTTCGTCATATTTTGTTGTTTTGCTGGGGTGTTTCAGCCAATGCGCATTAGCTGGATCCGATGTTCAATCGTCGCAGGCTGGTGCGGCAGAAAAAGCTCCTGAGAATGCGCAAAAAGGAGAGACATCTTCAGATGCAAGCGCTAGTAAAGATAGTAATGTAGCAACCACGAAAACTGGCGATGCCAAAAACGCCACTGAGAATGTGCAAAAAGTAGAGACATCTTCAGATGCAAGCGCTAGTAAAGATAGTGATGTAGCAACCACGAAAACTGGCGATGCCAAAAACGCCACTGATAATGGGCCAAAAGTAGAGGCATCTTCGGATGCAAGCATATATAATAAGAACGTGAATAATGTGCGAAAAGTAGAGGCGTCTTCAGATGCAAGCATATATAATAAGAACGTGAATAATATGCCAAATAATCAGGTTATACTAGATGCCCTTAACAAGGGTGATCCCGCAAAGTCTGCTGCAAGCATATATAATAAGAACGTGAACGTGAATAATATGCCAAATAATAATGCCACTTCTCAATCGAACGGCGATCAAACTGCTACGACATCATCAACAGAGTCCTCCGCAGGTAGACAAACAGGCGCTGTACAAGCTACACCGGACGCAACCAAGGTTGTTGAAACTTCCACGAAAGAAAAAACTAACGAGACACCGGATGCAACAGCTAATAAAGTCGTGGAAACCTCAAAAGGAGGGACTTCAGCTGACAAGATTGTGGAAACCTCAAAAGAAGAAGCTCCAACCACCATTGACCCCAATATAGCTAATCAGTTGCTGTCAGAAATAAATTTCAAAGAAGACGCTAAACAAAAAGGTGTACAGGATAACGTAGCTAACAAAAACATTGGAACAAATAGACAAGCCACACCACAGGTTATACTAGATGCCCTTAACAAAAGTGATCCTGCAAAGGCTGCTGCAACTCCTGCGAACGGGCAAACGTGCACACCTTCAGCTGCTCCGGATGGTAATACTGACAAAATTGCTGGTGGTCCATCGCCGGATTCTTCTACGTCAGCCAGCACAACAACCACTGGGGTGTCTTCAAAAGAAGGAACAAAAGGCAAAGATACAACCCCTCCGGCACCTGGAACGCCTCCTGTTGTGTCCCCTTCTGGCTGTAACCCAGCACCATCCAGCAAGCCTTCTGCTGCAGATGATCCTTCTAGCACAGGAACATCAGTACCATCCAGCAAGCCTTCTGCTACAGACCCTTCTGGCTGTAACCCAGTACCATCCAGCAAGCCTTCTGCGGCAGACCCTTCTGATAAAGAAGAGGCAAAAGCCACTTCTGCGACGCCTAACACAACGCCCCCTGTAACTCCTTCTGGGGAAGATACTGGAAAGCGACAGATTGTTGTAAGAATTTCTGGAACAGGTGTCCAGTCACCACAAGCCCCCCAGCCAGAGGAGCACAATGTGAAAAACAATGGTATAAGCAGATCATGCCGCACTCAAGATGGAAAGACTATTAATATCATCGTGTTCGTTGGCAAAAACCAGGGATCAATAAGCGGTATGAATAAAAGTAAGTAGACTTATGGTGTCTGCGGCGCGATGTGGCGCGATATTGCGTTTGTGCAGTGTAACACCGTGCCTGCGCGGCAACAATTACCAAGTTCTTTTCGTAACAGCGTATAGTTGCCGCAAAAAGCAATCAGCAACGGGGAGGGCAACTCTCGCCCCCCCTTCGTGTTTTCCAAGTGAACGTGGTGTTGGATAGCCAATAAAAACCGCAAGAACCAACGAATCGCCACGCTTCAGCAAACAACGAGAAACGGCACGGCCAAATCCTGTGGCACCACCTGACTCAGCGGCACGGCCAGATCCAGTTATTTCAGCATTTTCCGCCACTTCAACGCATCCGCTCACTTCAGTTGAACAAAATCCCAAATTTTCCTTAGCTTCAATGCCGCATATAAACCAAGCGTCTTTAAAATCTCCAGATGTCCCAGTTTTCCCATACAACTCCACCGGGAAATCGGCGAAATTCACCAGTTTCTTCCCGGTCCCCTCTCTTACGACGCCCCTCAGCATATGCTTCATTTGCATTAAGTGTTCGTGCGCTATAACCTTTTTCCTCTGTCTTTTCTGGAAAATGATTTTATCGGTGTCGAGATGGCTCGTTATATTTATGAAAAAGGTAGGATCCACGCGGTATCCCCCATTAAAAAACGCGGCAAAAGCAGCTGCCATCCGCACAACAGTCGTCTCCTTCACACCAAGAGCCGCCACAATGCTTTTGGGCAAACTATCAACGACCCCAAGCTCCACAGCAGTCTTCGCGACATTCCTCATTCCAACTTTTGACGCCAAAATCGCCGTAAAAACATTTCTTGACCTGACGAACCCCTCGTACAAACTCATCAATCCGCCGTAGACCGCCTTGTTGTAATTACGCGGGCTGTATTCCCGGTTTGTCCCCTTCCCAAAAGTAACCGGCTTTTCCACAAGTTTAGAGTGCTCGAAAAATCCTTTTCTAAGGGCCGCGAGATAAACAAACGGCTTGAAGGTCGAGGCGGGCTGACGCATAGCCTGCGTTGCGCAGTTGAATGTGTTGAGCTCGAAAGAATACCCCCCGGTTACGGCCAAAACCTCACCGGATTTGGCATCCAACAATACTGCGCCCCCCGTCACCTCAGGAATTTGAAACAATACACAATCACCAAAAGTTTGTGAGTTCGTCGATTCAGCTCCCCCGTGCACAGAATATCCACCTGTCAAAATCTCTTCCTCTTCTGTACGGTCAAAACCACTTCCCCCCATATCAGGATCATAAGCATCAACGTCTTGCTCTCTCCTCACTAAGACGACATCTCCAGGCCGCACGCGCTTAGAGATATCCAACGCCGGACTCAGCAATTTAGTTATTTCCCCATTCGGAAGGCCTATGAAAATGTCGGCAGCGCGGCGCGCATCCTGCCCCAAATTCTTTTGATGACCAGCGGCAGTTTTAACAGACCGCACAATCGTCAAAACAACCGCCGGAATTGCCCTAAACTCCCTCGGAATACTGAGCTTCCTCAAATTCGCCTTCCAATCGCCCAACTCAATATTACACAAAGCCCCGCGCCACCGCGGATGCCTCTTATCGTACTGCTCAAGCCCAAAACGCACCGCATTATCCAGCAAAACCTGCAAATCCGCATCAAGAGAAAGCGTGGCCTCGATGCCCGAATTATACGTCCGCTCCTCCCCGTACATCCGTATCAGCTCTCTACGGGCTTCTTCCACAAAAAAAGCATTCTTCCCCTCTTGCTCCGCGGCCTCCGTCTGTGTGTACATACGAATTGGCTCGCTTACCGCCCTCTCGTAATCCTCCCCAGAGATGAAGCCGTTTTGCCTCATCCTCGCCAAAACCCAGTTTCTCCGGCTGAGCAGGCGTTGTGGATTTTTGAATGGGTCATGCTTGGTTGGAGCCTTCGGCAGAGAAGCCAAAGCCGCACACTCTGAAAGGCTCAGATCCCGCAGCGCCTTGCAAAAACACCTTTTCGCCGCCATTGCAACTCCGTAACTGCCACCGCCTAAATATATTTGGTTCAAATACAATTCTAAAATCCGATCTTTATTCAGGAAATGCTCCATACGAAAGGCCAATATCGCCTCTTTCATTTTCGTTTGCAGGCTGCGCTTTTTCCCCGCAAAAAAAACTTTCGCCACTTGTTGCGTTATGGTGGAGGCCCCAACAGGGCTTTTGCCCCAACGTTTAGCGCAAGTGTTCGTGATGATCGCGCGAATTATTCCGGCAAAATCCACGCCGCAGTGTGTATAAAAATTTTTGTCTTCAGCCGCTATGAAAGCATGAATTAGTCTTGGCGGGATGTCCGACAAATGCACGTATTCGCGGCGCTCGTGAGCGTAAGTTTGGATCAATGTTCCAAACCGGTCGTAAATATGCGTGACGGACGTCGGCTGGTAATATTGCAAAAAGTGGTAATCCGGTAGGTCGCGCCCATACTTAAACAGGACAGCAAAGAGAAGCGCAAAGGCTAGAAGAACGGGGATTGCCAGGAACGTCGCCACCCTAACCAAACAGCGCGAGAGGATTGGCGGCTGCGAGGTTTTCGCGGAAGCTTCAACGGCTGTATCTTGCACTTCAGAGTGGAACTCCTCCTCTGTTAGTTGCCTCTCTAAACAGTAAGCAGAATGCACATCTTGGGAGGAAGGCGCCGAATCGCCACTTGAATGATCACACTCAGCTACGCTTTTGCTTTTCGTGTTTTCTTTCGAAGACTCTGAGCAAGAAAGTTCTGGAATTTGTATAAGAATTTTGTTTTTTGTACGATTAGCCGGCAAAGTAGCAACGAAAGTAAGTCGTTCATAATAGAAAGCTTGGCGTGAATTATTTTTAAAAACAAGGGACAATCCCCAATCAACGAAAGTCTACGTATACACCGTCACCAAAAGAATTGCGAGTTCGTCGATCCGTCGCGCAGGCATTGGCGGCAAAAGCTGCGACGACTGACCATTACGAGCCAGTCAACATTTTGTAAAAATCGGGAGCCAAGCTACTGCGGCCAACCAGTACGCCAGAGATATTGTTTGCGCGCAAAATATCGTTGCAGTTGTAGATTGTGACTCCCCCGCCGTAAAGCACTTTCGCCCATGTTAGCTCATGTATAAATGAGTGAATTTCTGAAATCTCCTCGTACTGTGGCGTTTGCTGAGCTCCTATTGCCCAGACTGGCTCGTACGCAATCAGCGCGGCGGGGGTGGTTTGCGATGGCTGGAAGGCGAAAGCAAGTGGAGCGAGCTGGTCCTTTATCACCTCGAAAGCCCTGCCCGCCTCCCTTTCTTGCAACGATTCCCCAACGCACACTATCGGAATTTGCCGCTGTTGCAGGGCAGCTCTCACTTTGGCGGCGATGAGCTCATTAGACTCGCAGTAGATCCTGCGCCTCTCGCTGTGTCCAATGATGACGTAGCTAACTCCAATTTCCGCTAACACCGAACAAGGAATGTCGCCCGTACAGTTGGTTTCGTACGCTGCGCAATCCTGTGCGCCGATTCTTATGAAAGGCTGGCGGGCGGCATAGTCCGCAAAAGCAGAGACCGCATAGGCAAGCAGGGCTGCAGGTGGGCACAGAACGAGATCATTGATCGAATCACAATCCGTACATACAGCCCTATTAAGATTATCAATCAGAAGCTTCCTACCATTAGACTTCCAATTCGCAACTACCAGCTTTCTCCCTTCCATTATTCTCCACAAAACTTCTGCCTATATACATTTCAAACCCTAACCCCGCCTATTTTAGGGAATCTATTCCAAGCTTTTTAAAAAGTCCCATTGTTTTTTTCGGGATTTCAGATACATGCCACACATCATTAATCCTTATTTTATACATAG
>JAIRNW010000049.1 GCA_031257795.1 Holosporales bacterium
AGGCCATATGCGGATTCTTTTCGAATACTTGGGTACTAATCGCAGATACTATGCGATCACGAATAAATGATAATTTCCAGACCTTGGAAATTCCCATACATTCAGGCTAGGTGTGTATAGTAACAGAAAATCTTTAAAAAGATGGGAATAGACATACTAACTTGAGGCGGAGTTAGGGGTTAAGCTCAAAGTTTCAAGCAGTGTAGTATAAGCTTTGTACAGCGGAGGAGCTGTACTTAACGGGTACCTGCCTATACTCGCGGATATCCCGCAAATTAAATGCGATTGACTACAGCGTCTAATGAGAACAACCGAGCCGTATGTGTGAAAACCACACGTACGCTCGGATGGGCGGCAGCGGCAACGTCAGCCCTTCACCATCGTCTAAAACTCCAATAGCCAACTGGTCGGTGCTTGTAATAACTGGTTGCCTCGAAAGGCCATAAAGACATGTAATACCATGAAGTGAGGTCGCTTTCTATGGTCCGGACGCAGATGTTCCAACGATGTATAGCAACGTCAACCGTTGCATGATGCTTGTATAAACTCCATATCCACTCTCCCAAGTTACATGCGGCAACTATGGCAAACGATAAAAGTATGCATTTAACAACTCTTTTGAAACGGCTTTGCTTAACCTTCGTTTGATTGGGCTCTTCTGAAACAACTTTCTGCATGAGCCGTTTGCCAGAAACATCAGAGCCCCCCGTCACTCCCCTTTCCACCGTCTGATGTGACACATCGTAGCCATCATCGTCTTGCGTACCAAAACAATGTCCACACGACAAAAACACCAAAGTGCAGCAAAACCAAAGAGATCTCGCAATTGTAGCAACTCCTCCTACAATCATCCTCTTTCTCCCCAATGCATTCCAAGATCACGTATTGAATCACAAATCCGTTTGAGTTGCAACAAAAAATTAACTTTGTGTCAACGCAAGCCTCAAAACACAATGTTCTCCTGCTCAACGAGCGCATTCCGCAGCGCTTCATCCACCGTTAAAACAGGCACGATCGTCAAATCATTCTTGATCTTCTCATCAATCTCTTCGAGATCTTTATCATTATCCTTAGGGATAAGGACTTTCTTTATCCCAACTCTGTGCGCAGCCAAAAGCTTCTCTTTCAGCCCGCCGATCTCAGAAACTTGCCCGCGCAGGTTCACCTCGCCAGTCATCGCAACATCGCTTCTCACCATCACTTTCGTGAGAGCCGACGTGAGGGCCGTGCAAATTGCCGTTCCAGCAGACGGCCCGTCTTTCGGGGTGGCCCCCTCTGGAACGTGAACGTGTATGTCGTTCTTTTCAAAAAAGTCTGTAGAGATTCCCCAGAGCGCGGACTTTGAGCGAATGTAACTAATTGATGCTTGTATCGACTCTTTCATCACCGCGCCCAAGCTCCCCGTCTGGATTATGTTGCCTTTCCCGGATAGAATCAAAACCTCGACAAACATAATCTCTCCGCCCGATTCAGTCCAGGCAAGCCCTGTTGAAACGCCTGGTTCCTTGAAAAAATCCTGCTTATTAAACGAATACTTTGGCACCCCGCAAAACTTTCGCAGCACGTCAGCGTTCACGCTAACAGTTTTTTTCTTGTTAATCATAATCTCTTTGACCGACTTTCTGGCCAATGCTGCAACCTTCCTTTCAAAATTGCGCACCCCCGCCTCGCGCGTGTATTCCCTGGCAATTTTGACCAAAACCTCATCGGTCACGGAGAACTCCTGCTTCAGCAGGCCGTGCAACTTCATTTGCTTTGGAATTAAGTGCTTTTCGGCGATCTGTATCTTTTCGTCCTCTGTGTAACCAGGGATGCGGATCAGTTCCATTCTGTCTAACAGCGGCTGAGGCATATCTGTGGAGTTTGCTGTGGCGATGAACATAACGTTCGACAAATCGTAATCAATCTCTATGTAGTGATCATTGAAGGCGGAGTTTTGCTCGGGATCCAGCACTTCCAGCAGGGCGGACATAGGGTCTCCGCGCCAATCCCGGCCGAGCTTGTCGATCTCATCCAGCAAAAACAGCGGATTGCTCGTTTTCGCCTTTTTCATGCCCTGGATAATCTTCCCAGGCATTGCCCCGATGTATGTGCTCCTATGTCCGCGAATCTCGGATTCATCGCAAACTCCGCCGAGAGACATTTTCACGAAGGACCGCCCTGTCGCCTCTGCTATAGAGCACCCCAACGATGTTTTCCCAACGCCTGGAGGGCCAACAAAGCACAAAATCTGGCCGGGAATCTTAACGCGCAGCTGGACGGCGAGATGCTCTAGAATCCGTTCTTTAACGGTCTTCAGGCCGTAATGGTCGCGGTTTAGTATTTGCTCTGAACGCTCTAAATCAATGGAGGTCTTCGCGTTCTTGCCCCAAGGAATATCCAGCAGCCACTCCAGGTAACACCTCACAACATTGGCCTCGGAGGAGGACGCATTCATCACACGCAGCTTCTTGAGGCGCGAGATGGCGCGCTCCCTGGCCTCTGCCGAAAATTTTGTTTTTTTTATGCGCTCCTCAAAGATCTTTATCTCGCTTTCCACGTCCTCAGCCGTCCCGAGCTCTTTGTGGATTGCTCGAAGCTGCTCGTTTAAGTAATACTCCCTTTGAGTTTTCTCTATCTGCTTCTTTACCCTGCCTCTGATTCGCTTCTCGACGTTATAAACATCGTTTTCAGATTCTAGCAGCGTGAACAGCGTCTCGAGGCGAGCCGAGACCTCCTGCATTTCCAAGAAATGCTGCTTTTCGCTGATCGGCAACGTTAGCGCGGAAATTATCGAGTCCGCGAAAACGCTTGGCTTTTTGATGCCGCTAATTGTGGCGAGAAATTCGGACGAAACGCGGGTGTTAAACTTCGCGTATAGCGTGAACTCCTTTAAAACCAGGTCTCTCAGCGAAGCCAAATCGCGCTCTTGAGGCACAATATCTGGAATGAACTCAATGCTCGCCCTTACATAATCACCACTGAAATCCAAGGTAACCGCCCTAGCGCGCGTTACTCCGGAGATAAGGACTTTGATGTTTCCGTCTGGCAAGTCCAAAAATTGATCTATCTTACCTAGCGTTCCAATGGAGTAGAGGTTATCTTCTGTTGGAACTTCGGCGGTTGGGAAATGTTGTGTTAATAGCAAAATGTGCCCTTGCTCGGAATTTATGGCGGCACGAATCGCGGCAACGGACTTGCTCCGCCCAACAAACAGAGGAACCTTCATTTCCGGGAAAATAACAATATCGCGCAAGGTTAGAACGGGGATTAGGTCACGAGCCTTAGTTGATTGTTTTGTTGCTTTTCCGCGAGATGACCTACTGGCGGTCGGCGAGGCGGGGGCCGTAGACGAAGGCGAGGCTGAGCGCGAGCCAAGTTTTTGTTTTGTAGCTTTTGTGTTTTGTTGTGACGGCATACAGAAATGATTAAAAACTGAACCGGTTCATTCTACGCAACTTTCCGTTTAGCTACCACACCAATTTCGTTAGGTTCGTGGTCGTTATCTGTCTCACTATAGCTAATACAAGTGAATTGAGGGCAGGAGACAGCGGCTCCCATTCGACGAGTTGAATGGGGGCCCGAGCGCAGAATTGCAGCGTACTTATGGCATGTGAACATTCAAACAGGACCGGGTTTCCCGGCAAAGTTTTGTTGGGGCGCCGCGCGACAAACTCCAAAACTTTTTGTGACTGGGGGTTCTAAGGAATTGGAGGAAACGCGGTTACATTGCGGATCGCAAGCTTCTTCACCCGCCGTGGGTCCGCATCCAAAATTTCGAACTCAAAGCCAAGAGGGTGCACTATGAGCTCCCCCCTTATCGGGACATGCTCCGCAATCAAAGTAACAAGCCCGCCAATCGTATCAACGTCCTCTACATTTAAATCTTGCAACCAGTTGATACGCAAGCCGTACAGATCGTTCAGAGTGTCGTCTAGCTCCTCGAGGCTAGTCCCCGCGTTCAGCACGATAACCCCATTCGGCTGCACCTCAATTTGTTGTGCTCCGCTACTCTCCTCATACTGAATTTTCCCAACTATATTTTCAATCAGTAGTGCGAAAGTAACAATCCCAGAAACTCCGCCGAATTCATCAACCACAACAGCCAGCCGCCCCCCATTTTCCCGCATCTGCAGAAGCAAATCGAGAACCCTCATAGTTGGTGCGACATAAAGGATCTCCCGTAAAATCGATTTCATGGAGTTCTGCACGTTCTGGAGCGACGGCTGAACGGGGGCGACGGACTGTTGCTGGGCGACCGCCATATTGGCCGTATTGTCTTGCACGGCAACCAAGTGAGGAGCATTAGCCGCAGAAAAGGCGACCTTCTCTTGCGCGCGCTTCGGCTCCAGAGGGAGCTCCTGGCAGTGATGCAGGCCGCGGCTGAATTGCGGCTTTAAGCAACAGTCGTTGCTGTGTGTTTGCAGCCAGGGGATAATGTCTTTTAAACACAAAAGCCCAACGATATTGTCAACAGTCTCTGAATATATCGGAATCTGAGAAACGTTGGCGCGGAAAAAGGTGGCCAAAACCTCGTCTGGAGTCGCGGTGATTGGAAGGGCGACGATGTTCGCGTACGGAATCATTAGATCTTCAGCGGTGAGCTCCTTTAGACTCAAAACATTACCTAAAATTGTTTTTTCGTCGTCATTAATAGATTGGCCGCCGTCTTCGTCATCCTCTTCGATAAGCTCTTCAATCGCATCACGAATCGAGGTGTCTTGCTCTTTGGGGGAAGTTATCCGCCACAACTTTTTGAAGAAACCGGAAACGCGCTGGCGTATGCTCTTTTTTTCAACGGGATCAAACGATTTACTCATACATTTTTTTTACCTGTTTTACCACTTAAACCAAACGATCTGGACGCTTGTTGTCCAGGTTCTGAATCGAAGCAACGAACCCACAACCTTTTTGCCGCCGGCAACCCTGTCATAAAAAGAGTTGTGGGCAGGCGCCTCAAAGCGCAGAAGCGCAGCGTACTTATTGTACGTGAGCATTCGAGCCTCGAAGCAACGAACCCACAACCTTTTTGCCGCTGGCAACCCTGTCACAAAAAGAGCTGTGGGCAGGCGCCTCAAAGCGCAGAAGCGCAGCGTACTTATTGTACGTGAGCATTCGAGCATCGAAGCAACGAACCCACAACCTTTTTGTGACAGGGTATTATTAATCATATGGGTTAGCAACGCCAATCTTACCAAGCATATTGACTTCAAGCGCCTCCATCACCTCTTCGTCTTCCGGGCGAACGTGGTCGAACCCGAGAAGGTGGAGCAGCGAGTGAACAAACAGGTGTGAAACGTGGTCTAAAAAGGAAATTCCGTACTCACTTGCTTCCATAAATATTGTTTCAAAGGCTAAGTAAATGTCACCAAGCCCCATATAATCATTCCTCAGCGCTGCCGCGGGTTCAGCAAAATCCTCCGCAACAACCATTGGCGCGGAAAAGTTATAAGAAGGAAAAGACAGCACGTTCGTTGGCCCATCTTTCCCTCTATACTCACGATTAAGCTCCGTAATTTTTTCATCACTCGACAAAGAAATCACAAAACAGCTTTTCTGCCTCCAACCAACCTCCGCGAAAACGTGGCAAGCACATGTGCGCGCCAACTTCTTCCATTTTGCGGGTGGAGCAAAGCTGCCCCATTTTTCTCTAGCTTCCCTGCCATCCAACAGCAAAACCACCTTATGCGTACACCCTCCTAAGCTTCCAGAATCACGGGGAACTTGCGGCTTTTGCTCTTCAAGGCTCGGCTCTGGCGACACTCTATATCTTTCCAAAATTCCAAGCAACGCAAACCAGCACCCCTATGCCTCCAAAAAGCTGCGCAACTTCCGAGACCTGCTTGGATGCTTCAGCTTCCTCAACGCCTTCGCCTCAATTTGCCGAATCCGCTCTCGCGTAACGGCAAATTGCTGTCCTACCTCTTCCAACGTGTGATCCGTCTGCATGCCAATCCCGAAGCGCATCCTCAAAACCCGCTCTTCTCGCGGGGTGAGAGTGGACAAAATGCGCGTGGTAGTATCCCGCAAATTCGCCTGCATGGCCGATTCTATCGGCAACACAACATTTTTGTCTTCTATGAAGTCCCCCAAATGGCTGTCCTCCTCGTCTCCAATCGGGGTCTCCAGGCTCACCGGCTCTTTGGCGATCTTCAAGACCTTGCGAATTTTGTCAATATGCAGACCGAGCCTCTCCGCCAGCTCCTCAGGCATTGGCTCGCGCCCAATTTCGTGAATCATCTGGCGCGACGTACGCACAATCTTGTTAATCGTCTCAATCATGTGCACCGGAATACGTATCGTGCGAGCCTGATCAGCGATGGAACGCGTGATGGCCTGGCGAATCCACCAGGTAGCGTACGTTGAAAATTTGTAGCCGCGCTTGTATTCGAATTTATCAACCGCCTTCATCAAACCGATGTTCCCTTCTTGGATCAAATCCAAAAACTGCAGCCCTCTGTTGGTGTATTTCTTAGCTATGGAGATGACCAAACGCAAGTTCGCCTCAATCATTTGCTTTTTGGCATTGGCCGCCTCTCGCTCCCCCCTCTGCATGCGATTGATCATATTCCTGAAATCATTAAATGGGAAACCCGTACGCTCACGGACCCCGTTCACTGTGGAAATGATGCCGTTAATGTCGTCTGGAAAGTGATCTAGCAATTCCTTCCAGATAGGCAGCTTGTCTTGCCGCATTTCTTCCAGCCAGCGCTCGTTATACTCGGCATGTCCGAATTTCTTCACGAACACTTCCCTTTTTATTCCGATCTTTTCAGCCTTATGGAGCAGGGCTGTTTCGAGGGCCACCACCTTTTTAATGATCTCGCTATGATGCTTCATCAACTCATCAAGGCGCAGCTCGTGCAAGCGCATCTTCAAAAAGCTCTCGATCACCTCGGCCTTTTTGGCTTGATACATTTTGTCGTTATCCCACCTCATGTGATCATGCTTTTTTATGAAGGCCTGCTGCGTTTTCGCGAGCTTCGCGTAGGCCTGACAGAAAGCTTCCAAATATCCAACAACGCGCGTTCTTATTGCTTCGTCCTCAGTACTTGCCACAGCCTCATCCCCGTCCACCGGCTCATCGGTCTCTAACTCAGCCACCTCATCCTTTAATGGGCTTTCTTCGTTTGGCTCATCGCTGCTGGAGTCTATTGCGATCAAGTCGCGTATATACAGCTCTTTGCAATTTAATCTATCCTGCCACTTTTTAAACAGCTCTGCAGTGATTGGGCTCTCGCACAATCCGCCGACCATCTGTTCCCTGCCGGCTTCGATGCGCTTCGCGATGGCGACCTCCCCATCCCTCGAAAGCAACTCCACATTACCCATCTCGCGCAGGTACATCCTGACCGGGTCATCGCGCCGCTCAAGCGCATCTTCAGGCTCTTCTTCTGAGGTAGGGGAATCGATTGGAAACGCGGAGATGTCGCCGAGCTCGGAAAGGGTGTCGACGAATGTTTCGTCTATGTCGTCCCCGTCCACAATGCTGATGCCCATGTCGGAGAGCATGATCATGGACTCTTCTATTTGGTCGGCTGTTAGGCTGCCATCCGGCATAACTTCATTCAACTCATCGTACGTGATATACCCGCGCTCTTTCCCGATTGTTAATAGCTTTTTGAGGGCTGGGTTCGATTTGCTGAGCTCAACCAAAGGAACGTCCAAATTCACTTCTTCGGCTTCGAATACTTTAGAGACTTTTGACGTCATGATTAAACTCCTTACAAAAAACAGATTTATGCCACTTTGCCAGCTTGCACTTGATAAAAAGCCGCAAGCAAATCCTTAATCCTTTCCAGAGACTGCGCACCCGAATTCTTTTTGAGCAAATCGGCCGTGTGTGCGAAATCCTTTTTGGCCCCCTCCTGCCCAGCAGAAATCCTCCAGATATCAAGCCATCTCTTCAGCTTCTCGTCCACACTCACTCCATCCTTAAATAAAAACCCAGCATGCGTCCTCAACAACCCCATTCCAATCTTCTTCAAAAAAACATCCCGTTGGTTGATAAAGTCCTGGTCAGTCACTTCGATGTTAGCAAAGTGCGCGCCCAGCAACCAACTCTTTATCATATCCAGCTCAGCGTTCCCGAAATCTGTCTGAATCAGCAACTCATCGAGCTCTTGTAGTAAGATGGGCTCAATTAACAAAATTCCCAGAAGAATTTTTTGTGAGATGTTGTGATGCCCGCTGCAGCCGTGCGCCAAATCGGCGAGATTCAGCTCGTTAGAGTGGCCTCTCCCCGCCGACGGGAAATGTTCTTTACCAGGATTTAGCGACGCTGTGGGCGCGGAGACGCGTCTGTGCGACGAACCTGTGTGGTCAAAGTCCCTAGCAGAATTTTTCTGAATTTTTCGCGACTCTCTTAAGAACGCGAACAGCTTGTCCTGTAACTGAAAGCCGTAGCTCTTCTGAATTTCCGGGTTTGGAATTGAACGCACGGTTGTGAGGATGTCTTTCTTTAAAGCAGCAAGATCTTCCGGAATTAGCTTGGTTTGAGGGGGCTGTCCAGCTGAGGAGCCTTCACAATATCTTTGCAATAAAACCTTCCACAGCACGTCAACCAACGGCAGTGTGTGCTCCAGCAATTTTTGAAAGCCCTCCACACCATGTACGCCAACGAATTCGTCCGGATCCAGGCCAGACGGCAAAAAGCAGAAAAACAGGCTCTTGCCCGCTTCAAGAATCGGCAAACACCGCATAGCCGCTCGCTGCGCCGCCCGCTGGCCGGCTGTGTCGCCATCAAAGCACAGAATCGGGCGGTGTGATACGATCCAGGCCTTTTTGATTTGCGCTTCCGTCATCGCCGTTCCAAGCGGAGCAACTGTTTGCGGGAAGCCGTGCTGGCTTAGGGATATAACGTCCATGTAGCCCTCAACTATCACGAGCTCGGAGGTTTTGGCGCCAGCGAATGCATTATGCAAGTTGAACAGCGTATCGCCTTTATGGAACAACGGCGTTTCTGGAGAATTCACATATTTAGCAAAACCACCTTTACGCGAAACCCACTCTTCCACCGGTTCTTTTGCTACAGCGACATCTTCAACAATCCTCCCGCCAAACGCTATCACTCTCCCCCGCCCATCGCAGATGGGGAAAATTACGCGGCCGGCAAATCGCGCAAAATCTCTCCCGTTTCTAGTTGTAATAAGGCCGGACTCATCCAGCATTTTCGCATCCACACCGTCAATACTTCGCAAAAAATCTGTGATTGTGTTATCGCAATATCCGATGCGGAATTTATTTATCGTCTCTTCAGATATCCCGCGGCCCAGAAGATAACGCCGCGCGGCCGCTGCGCCGCTTTGCCGCGAAGTTTTGAGGGTATCGTGGAAACGCGCCGCCGCCTTTTCCATTAGCTCCCGCAAGGTCAGCCCCGTCTGCTTTTTGTTATCGTGCGGGCCTTCGATTTTTTTGTTGTATGTGGCGCGTAGGCCTGGAAGGTGGATGCCGTATTGCTCTTCGAGAATAATCAGCGCGTCTCTAAAGCCGACCCCGTGTTTTTTCATGATGTATCCGGCTGTGTCGCCGTGCGCCCCGCAACCGAAACAGTGAAAGAAGCCCATGTTTACATCAACCTTAAACGACGGCGTTTTTTCTTTATGAAATGGACAGCAGCCCCAAAAATCCGCCCCCTTTCTCTGGAGGCGAACGTCTCGGCTTATTAGTTCGTGTAAAGACATAGCTTCTGCGCTCCGAGGTGTCTACCACCAACTCTTTTTGTGACTGAGCATACCCAGCCCAAGATATCACAATGGAATAAATCCGGAATAGATTTTTGCTGAAGGCCTCAACACCCTACGACTCCAAAAATCTCTGATTTGTTCTTTCGCCTTTATTCAGCGTGATTTATTAAGATAACGTTGTTATTTTATTATGTCCTTCATGTCCCAGATGAGTAATTTTGCGGCTGGGACACGGTAAGGTGTTGAGTAGTGACTCAAAACTTGTCGACAAAAATCAGAACTATATGCTATAATACCCTCGCTGGAAGTGTTAACAAAATATGATCATTTTTAGCAAAAAGCTGGAAAATTTTCGCCGGATGCATGTGTTGATGGGTTTTCAAAGCATTTGGCTATACACTGCGTTCGGTTGTTCTTATGGAGGGAAATACTGATGTTAAGGAAAAGAGGGTTATTTACAATTATGAGTCTGTTTTGCTCGACGACATTGCCAGTGGTGGTAAGTTCAATCCCGCATTCATTTACCGTGCATGATCTTTTTGGGACTAAATTTAATGTTCCTGTAAAATTTTTTGAACACGTTGGTGATCTATGTCACATCGTTGACGATTCTAAGGACGCTAGGGCAAGATTTAAGGAATGTAGCGAACAAGAGTTTTTTTACGTCAAGGTCGCGCGCCAAAATCCTTTAGATGAATTTGCCCTCTACGTCCGGACTAATGATATTGACGCTTATCTAAATTACTACCTTGGCGCTTATAAAGACGGTTCTGATGAAGAAAGGATCCTTGCGTGGCGTTATCTTGCCGGCTTTGTATGTGCAGTAGCTCATTTAACTGATGAGAACATAAAGCAAAAACAGAAAAACATTACGGACCTACTGTATCAGGGCTTTTTCCCAAAAATAAATTAAATTGATATTTTTGCAAAGAATGTTTAATTTCTTTTGGTTTTGTCTTATTTACCGTTGTTGCAATGCTTGCTCTTATTAATGTTTTTAAAAAAGTTGAAGATCATAGGG
>JAIRNW010000075.1 GCA_031257795.1 Holosporales bacterium
GTTGCAAATTGTTTAGCGTGGAGAGTTCCATTTGAAATGTAATAATTTACAGAAATGCTTGGTTTTTTATCAAAGCCAACTCGTTGTCGAACCCTTGTAACTCGCACAACTCGTCGAATATACAACCAATCTTTTGTTACTACTCACCTATCCGTCAGCCAGCCAAAAGCCTTGATATTGCTAGTTAATGATGACTCACATTTTTTGTGCATCGCAAAAAAGGAGGGCAATAGGCGAAGAAATTGGCCATTTTTAGCAATTATCGAAGTGTTGGATGCGACTGTTAGCCAGCAATATCAAGGCTTTTAGTGGGTTGGTGGATAGCTGAGTAGTAACGGAAAAAGCCCTGAGGACGCCCTCCTGCTCGTAGCAGTGCATTGACATATTTTGTTTTTTATGCGAGCTTGCGGAATAGGGTGAGTTTGCGTAGAAATATGTTTAAAACAAGAAAAATAGCCTTATGTAGTAGCGAAACGCGAGAGGTTCGTTTCCCTACAACTGTGTGCGATCCAGAAAATACCAGACACATTGAAACAGCAGGAAATGCCTTCGAAACCGGAGGCAAATTCGGTTTTGTGCCCCTGCCGCACGCTCAGCCCACATTCGATGACGCGCTGTTCGGTGAGGGCGCTAGCCCTTGGTGGAAACAACCGAGTTCGTGGTTAAGCGAGTCGCTCCTAACATCGCTCCTCCTTCTTTCTCTCGCAGTGCTGCTGTCGGTGCGCGAGTATTACTCATTTAACGCATTGGAAGATTCCATTTCAAGCGCGGGACACGGACGCTCTGGAAACTCCACAGGAACGAAAACAATATTTTCCAACACGAACAGTAAAGCAGAAGCTGATCAGGCGCAATCCGCCATCTTTTGGCCATCTTCCATGCTTTCCCCAAATATTCCTAGCACAAGCCGTGATGCTAAATTGGATGTGATCGAGAGATTTTTACGAAACCACTCTACATTGCCCTCACTCGAGTCGCAATTATCACCTCGTAGTGCCGAAGAAAACGCACTTCTTATCAGTAAAGGCGCCGTGGTGCGCCATGTTGTTGAAGTAAAGAGCGGAGACACACTCTCTTCGATTCTTGGTAAATTTAGAATTAAGCCTCAAGACACTGATGCGATTAGCAAAAAGCTTGCTCACGCACAAAACCTCAAGTGTTTGCAGGTTGGGCAAACCATTACCGTGGAAGTTTCAGCCGATACTTCTCCGCGGTTGATGCGGCTGAATTTAAAGGGCAAGAAGGGGAATAATATCATTGCCTCCAGAGATGGGCGTACTTACAAGCTGACATTAGAAAAGCGCAAATTGAAAACCATCACGCGAGACGCCCACATCACAATCAAACACAATCTAGCCTACTCGGCTTCGCTGGAGGGTGTTCCGCAGGGGGTTGTCGCAGAAGTTCAAAAAATTCTTCGTTTGGTTGGAATCAACAATTTGAATTCACGTGATTCGCTCGGAATTGTGTACGAGGAAGATAGGGACGAAAGCACAGACAGAGTTGTTGGGGAACGCGTGGTGCGGTATGTGTTTGTTACGACCAATGGAGCAACGAAGGAGTTGTATAATTGGGGCAGCAAAGATTCGTTTTATAACGAGAAAGGGGCAAGCGCCGTCCCCGCCTTCTTGGAGCTCCCATTCAGAAGCAGCAACGTCCGCATTTCCTCTCGTTTCGGATATAGAAGACACCCAATTTTGGGGATCACACGCATGCACTGCGGGGTGGATTTCGCCGCGAGGTACGGAACCGACGTTTTTGCGGCGGCGGAGGGTGTTGTTGTGAGGGCGGGAAGGAACGGCAACTATGGATTGTATGTTAAAATCAGGCACAGCAACGGCTTGGAAACAACGTACGCTCATTTGTGTTCCATTTACGTGTGTGTAGGCGACAGAGTTACAAAGATGAACCGGATTGGACGAGTTGGCTGCAGTGGCTTGGCCAGCGGGCCACATTTGCACCATGAGGTTATATGCGAGCGGAAGTTTGTTGACCCGCAGAAGCATTATAAGGTAACAGCGCGCTTGACGGGGAACGAGTTGAGGCGATTTAACCAAATGAAGGCGAGGCTTGCTGGCAAAATTGCTTGCTTGAAATCGACAACGCAGCGCGTGTAGGGTAGCAATCCACAGCCTCCAACACGGACGTGTTTACCAGCCGAACAGCCTTCCAAGTGTTATCTTTGCCGCTTCTCCGTCTTTTTGGCCTGTACTGGCGTTCAGATCTATCACTTTTTTCACTAAAAGTTCCAAGAGCTCCCTACTTTTGGCCGGAATAGAATGATCCCCAGCTTTTTGCGGATTGGTGTCTTGTTCTTCACTTTGCTCAACAAAAACACCCAAAAAGGTTACTATATCCTCAACCGAAACATCACGTATCTCTTCTTTTATGCTACTTTCTTTTTGCTCTACCAGCAAAGAATACAGCGCTTGCACAAGATTTGTGTTTCCTAAGTATGACCCGTCACTAAAAGTTTGCGGGGTCGTCGATCCGGCCCCCAACAAAGCCTGTGAATCCGTTGCCCCGGCTCCCGACAAAACCTGCGGGTTCGTCGAACCGGCCCCCGACAAAACCTGCGACTTTTCCGGAACACCGGCGTTATTAGGCTCTAGCTGTACATTTACGACTCCTCCGCTCACGCGCGACGTGTCTCCTGCTTCTAATTCTTTTTGTGACGTGGTACGAGTATTCTTTTCATTCGCAATTTCGCTAGCGACCACTTGGTTTATCTTCCCTCTTGCGTCATCGTTTTGTTTTTGTTGCTCTGCAGGCGGGCGCACTGTTGCTGTGGTCAGATTTTCTGAAATTAAATCAGCTCTAGTGTTGGTGGGGTCTTGTGCTGGCGTCTCTGCAACATTTTGCGCTTGATCGGTTTCTGCTTTAAGAATCGGTACGCTCAAAAGAGCCTGAGGTGGCGCTCCTTCTAATACAACACTATCAAAAGCTTGCTGGTTCGTTGAATCAATTCCAGGCAAATCCTGCGACTTCGACGCCGTCTCTACATTGCTCGGCTTCTGTGGAACATCTGCGCCTACGTTCGATGAATCTTTTGCGTCCAATGCCTTCGGCGGCTGAGTATAAAAGCTCTGCTTGTTTACGTTTCCAACAATATACAGAGAACTGGAGGCAGTGTTCTGAAGACCAAGCCGCCCTCCATCATAGCTCCCTAAAAAACAGCCTTGCTCTTGCTTTAACACCACTTTGCTAGCCAGTAAGTTGCTTGGTTCCAAGCGCGGACCTAGCATTGCTGCTTTCTCAAAACTATCTTTTTCATTCTTAGCGTCTTTATCGGGATCCTCTTTCTTGATTTTCCCTCCAATAAACACACTCCCCATAAAGCTTGAACCGTTGTCGTGTTTTAAATTAGCCTGAGCAATCGCCACAATGGAAGACCTCTCCTTTTTTTTCTCCTCTAGTTGCTTCGTTACGGCAAGAAAATTCGCGCGAAAATTAAACATTCTTAAAATATTTATCTCCCTTTTAGAGAGTATAACCACGAGCTCTTTGCCATTTTTTAGTAAGTGTGGATTTTGCAGCGCAATTTCCGTTGTTTTGCGCAACGTATCGAAAACCTGAAAAAACAGCGGGTTCTCCCTTCTATACAGATTTTCATTAATGGCCCGGCTCACCGCTGACAGATCTATAATGCACTCCGAAAAAATATTCACAAACACACGGCACGCTATAATCAATTTTGCCAGAATATCATTGTCCTGTGGGAGGTTGTTCGGGATTGGAAAAAAGCTGCTTAGTTCCACCAATGCCTGATAGAAAGTTTCAAAATAATGAAGGAAGACAACCTTCTTTTTCTCGATGATTGCGTTTTGGCACAACTCGAAAATGACGGTAATGCTGTTCAGTTTTCTGCGCAGGGCGGTGTTTTCGTTATCTGTTTGTTTAGAAACCCCAACACTGCACGGCACACTGGCCGACAAGACACACAGCAGAGAGAATTTGCTGAATGAGATCTTTCGCACTGGCACAGTGCTGCTCCAGACACTCTTATTCCAAATTCTTTTGATGGTTACGTATATTGAAAGAATCACACGGCTCGGCCCTGTTCAAGTCCTAACAAATTAGAGCACAAAGGGAGATTCCTTTTCAAATTTTAAAAAACAAGTGGTGTCCGATTTTTACAATACATTCTCGCCCTTTACTCCACAGCGGAGGAGTTTTTATCAAACTCGAATAATAGTGATTCGCACCTTTGGTGAGATCTGGCCAGTCTCCTCGGATAATATGCAGTGCCACCTCCTCACACGCGCCGAACACCGGATGCCTTTCTAATTGTTCCGGTGTCTGCTTGATGATGGTGCTGTTCGCGTCGTCCGGATTCCAGCAGGAAAATTGTTTGGGCTTCAGGCACACTTCGGAAATTTTCTGGCCGAACCACCCTCCGCTCTTCACGCGATTTGCGACAACGTTGCCAACGCCAATTAGGGAGGCGAGGCCAAAAGATTGGAACTCGCCCCTGGCTTCCCCGTATATCGTGCGAGCGAGGATGTCGAGGTCTGACAGAGCGGAGATGGGGCACAAATTCACGCAGAATGACGCGGGTTCTGTGCTTGCAAGATTGGCGTTTTTATTTAAAGTATTCATTTTAAATTTTATGTCAACGGGGTCTCAGACTTGTTAAATTTTATTAGTATCTCCCTCGTTTGTTGCCAGACCGTGTCTGTTTGCACAGGAACCAACGACAAGTTGTTCGCCACAGATGGCCGTTGCATAACGCCAATAGAGCGCGCTTCACCGTTCGGGCAATTGATAACGGCCGCTCCATTTTCCAGCTCAGCCACCAAATTCCACGGGGGATCCACGTTTCTGCTGTCGTTCAGAGTTTGCGCGCCTTTGCTGCCTCTCAACCCACTCCAACCGCTGATTGCGGCGAACCTTTCCGTATTCCCAAAAGCAAACGCCGGGTCTTTTGCGATAATTTCAGAAAGAGTAAAGGTTTCCAGTTTTGCATGATTGGTGAAGCGTTTTTGGACGGGGAAAGCGAAAAGAGACTCGATTTCACCCAAGCAATCGCTGTTTTTCCCTCCAATGTACCACAAAGGAGCGGCAAAACCGCGGATTGGCTCAGTGTATAAGGCGGGGCCGTCCGACATTTGCTTGGCAACCGTCACGTTAAAAGCGGTGTTGCTTGGGATCGTATGAAATTCCTTTTCGAAAATAGCGTCACCTGGCATAACAATTTTGCCGCCCCGTTGATTCATAGGCTTGGTCTGTGCTGCATCGCGATCAACATCAAGAAAGTCCTCAAAAAAGATTGCGACTTTACTTATTGGCGGCGGATTAATGTTTTCTAATAGAAGTTGGAAAGTTTGCTCACCGTTATTGTATATTATTTGCGAACCGCTACCTTTGTAGTTAGCGAATGTTACGACTAACCTTCCAATAACCCAGAAGGCTTGCTGCCCGGGATCAGCGAACGTTGCGAAGTCGTCATTTTTATGGCGCACTTCGTTGAGCCCGGTTATCGTGATCGTTGCCGTCCGCGTATTGATTCCATCCGTTGATTTAACTGAATCTAAAGAAAGATTAAAAAGATTCTTCTTATCATTTAAATCTAAAAAATAAATACTCATATGTTCTCCATTAAAAAAATAGGATTTCACAATAAATTATTGATTGCTGAAATTTTGGCGTACAGAAACTATGCGTAGAGCCATACTAAGACTAACCTTGCCCCACAACTTTCTCCCAATCGTTACGATCACAACCATTCTCGATAGGTTATTAACAGCTGAAGGTTACTCAGCCCACTCCATACCAGCTTTACTCCCGGCGGTTCGTCGCTTGGGGGCTGTTGTGGACCGCCGCCTAGCCAGCTCAAGAATTTTACAGCATCTGAAATATACATTTCGAACATGAAAACCAGGATTTTTCGACTCGTAGACCGCGATTCACCTAGAAAAAATTCCTGAGAGTCAGGTGAGATGAGTATATAGAGTACGGTTTGTCTGGGTGGGGCTTTCGTTCGATTGGCCGTGCAAAACAGCGCTTCCCATTCTTGCTCATCAAATAACGCGTCGCATGGAAGGTCGGGATTATTTTTCGCAATAGAGGTCCAATAAATGCTGTGATAATTGAGTACATCAACTGTTTTTACGAAACGTTTCTTTAATTTTGCGCCCAAATTGGGGTGTACTAAATTCCGATTCAAGCGAGAGCATTTTGCGATGATTGTTACGAATTTACGCAAACTTTTTAAAACATTTTATTTTGTGGGTTAAGGTTAGGTTTAAGCGGGGGTCACGTTCATGATAATTGCTTCGATTGTTTGTTCGCCGTAGGTCGGATTGGTAATATCCAACGCTACGGCTCGATACTCTGGCCGGAACAGGGATCTAAATACCTGCACCTATCCACATTGGTAGCCCAGGGCAACAACAAACTATGCCGATGAGACAGCCCCCGCAACAAAAAGCCGAGCCAAGCGCGCAACGCTTACATTTGCGACAGCGCCCATATTCAGCATTTCTGTTCGCATGGGCATCAGCGTCTTCCACTGGATTACTTCCAATGGGTTGGTGGGTTGGCTCGATTAATGGTTCATGCAAGGCACGTTGTTGTATTGGCGAAGACGGGGGAAAACCACCTGAATCACCAGAGCAAGACAACGAACATAACAACCCCGGAGCGAAAAACGACACAATTGCTAAAAGTCTCTTAAACATAAAGACCCTCCAAACTAAAATCCCGTCGTTATTCGTAACAAAAACCACCCGATCTATCAAGCCGAAAATTCGTTGACACGTCCAAGTTTTTTGATATGAAAAAAAATATCTTTCTTGTACACTGATGGCGTAGTGTTCGGCTTTTTGATAGCATCTAGATGGGCATAATGGTTAGGCCTAGAGTACATAAAGATTGTTTGATTTTCTTGTCAATTCTGTTACTTGCTTCAGCTTTTTCATTGAAAATAAGCAATATGCTTGCCGCGCTGTGTGGCTGCGGGGCGGTGTGGTGTCTGTATTTTTTCAGGATGCCGAACATCTCAATTTACGACAACGAGAGCGTCATCATCAGCCCGGCCAGCGGGAGTGTGGTGGCGGTACAAGAGATGAGCCCACCGGCATCTTTCGGAATGGGGGAAGAGTTCCGCACCAAAGTAAGCATTTTCCTGAGCGTCTTCGATGTTCACGTCAATTACATCCCTGTGTTAGGCACGATTAGGGACATTCACTATGAGGAGGGCCATTTTTTCCACGCAGGGAAAGACAGGGCCAGCGAACACAACGAGAAAAACATTATCATAATAGACACTCCGTGCGGAGACAGCGTGGCCGTGGTGCAAATCGCCGGGCTGCTTGCCAGGAGGATTCGTTGCGACGTGCGGAAGGGGGACGCTGTGTCAACTGGGCAATATTACGGGCTAATCAGGTTTGGGAGCAGGGTTGAGATTTTCCTGCCCAAAGGGGTGAAGGCCGTTGTTGACGTGGGAGAGAAGGTATGCGCGGGGAAGACAGTCTTGACGAAGTTGGACGATTCCCATTTAAGAAAGGCGTAAGTCTTATTAACGCAGCTCGGTGCAAGGTTTCAACAGGGCCAATAAACTTTCGATGGATGGGTACAACTAGCCGGCAGGAGGAGGTAAAGTCGCCACTAAGCGTATCGACGCCGTCAGTTCTTCCATTTGGAAGTGTGGCCTCAGGAAAACAACAGACCTATAGGTCCCAGGTTTTCCAGGGACATCGTACACATCGATCCGCGCTTCTCTTAACGGATACTTCGCTTTCACTCCTTGCGGGGCATCATCGTTTAGCAAAATATAACTTGCAATCCAAGTGTTTAAATAATTGGCAATATTCTCTTTTGTTAAGAAGCTTCCAATTTTATCGCGCATAATCACTTTAATATAGTGGGCAAAGCGCGATGCCGCCAAAATGTACGGCAATCTCGCTGAAATGCTTGAGTTCGCGTTTGCCTCGTCTGTGTTGAAAATCTTCGGCTTCTGGGTTGTTTGCCCACCAAAAAAGGCGGCATAGTCCGTCCCCTTACAATGACAAAGCGCGATAAACCCAAGGTCGCTAAGCTCTTTCTCTCGCCTATCAGTGATCGCCGTTTCAGTTGGACATTTCAGCGCGATATCGCCATCAGTGGTTTGGAACGTGTAGGACGGCAGGCCCTGCACAATGCCGCCTCCCTCAACCCCCCTGATCGCTGCGGTCCACCCGTACAGAGCGAAGGCGTTGGTAATCCTTTGGGAAAGTATGTAAGCGGCGTTTGTCCAGCAGAATTTGGAGCTCGTTGCCCCAACAACATCCTCTTCGAAATTCAAGCCTTCCGCCGGAATTGTCTTTGAACCATACGGCATTCTAATAAGGACTCTTGGCAGCGTAAGCGCTATGTATCGCGAGTCTTCGATGTTCCTGAAGGATGTCCATTTGATCAATTCAAGGCTCTCAAACACCTTAGCCATGTCTCGCGGCACGCCAAGCTGCTCAAACGAGTCAAGGTCGAACAATTTTGGATTCGCCGCCGCAATGAATGGCGCATGGGCGGCTGCAGCGACGCTTGCCATTTTTTCTAGGAAAATCATATCTTGCGGATGGCGGGAAAAGTCGTAGTCTCCCATTAAGCAAGAGTATGGGTGTCCGCCGAACGTTCCGTATTCTTCCTCATATATCTTCTTGAATAGCTGGCTCTGATCAAACTCAACCGCGGTTTCGAGATCTTGGAGAAGCTCTTTCTTTGTGGCGTTTAGCAGGCGCAGTTTTAGTTTTGTTCCCGTTTCTGTGTTCATTACAAGATAATGAAGACCGCGCCACGACCCCTCCAGCTTTTGGAAATCAGGGTGATGCATCACTTCGTTTAGCTGGCTTTGAATTTTTTCGTCAATCTGCGCGATAACGGAATTAATAAAGGCAATTGGATTATTGCCAGCGGTTGCCTGATTGGCCTCGAGTTGCGTCACAAACTCATCCACAAGAGCTATTGCGAACTCACGCTGAGATTCATCACGAACAAGTTTCCCATCTGTAAAAAGAGTTTCAAGCGTTACCTTTTGTTCGTCCGGCATACTATCCTCCGTCTACTCCCTCTCCCTCGTCCCTCTGTTAGCCTTAGCCCTGAGAATCGGCTTGAGCCGCGGCTCCCTCGCCGCCTTCTTGCGCTGTAGCCTCTTCGACGCCTTCCTTCGCAGCCGCCAAACCTGCCTTCACTTCATCTTTGGCCGCACTATCCGTCATGAGCTGCTTCAAAAGGGCTTCGAGAGGGTCGTTCCCGTCGAGTTTTGTTAAGAGGTCCTTTAAATGCGAGCGGATATCATACAATTTAGCCAGCGCCGGGATTTTTTTTGCCACGTTCAACGGAGTAAAATCGTCAATATTAGAGAAATTCAGCACGATACTTGTTTCGGCCGGGCCAGCGCCTTCCGCCTCGCCACCATCGCTACCTTCGCCACCCCCGCTACCCTCGCTACCTTCGCCACTTTTGGCCAAAGTATCGATAACTCTTAAGGCCAATCTGGGGCCGATGGAAGCCATCACTCCGTTGAATGAATCCCTATCTATTTCAACAAATCTACGCTCTTTAAGTTTTGGCAGCGGCTCCTCTAGCATTCCGGACAGATCAGCCATAATCCCAAGCACAAAAGGGAGCTCTTTCATTTCTATAGCGCCCCCTACCTCGACGTCGTAGGTGATTTGTACACGCGGTGGGCGAATACGATCGAGCTTGTGTTGAGTACTTTCTGTCATAATCTTGTCCAGTTACTATACCAAGCCACCAAAAGTTTGTGGGTTCGTCGAGACGGCGCCCCAACAAAGTCTATGACTTTGCCTGGAGACCGGTGCTGCTCGGTTTGAGCAGTAACGTTTAGTATGGCTCCGCGCCTGTGCGTATCCTGCTCGCAACTCTTTTGGTGGCTGGTATATTCTTGTTTTTCTCCACATCCTTACGAGCTAATATATTCTCAAAACAGTTAATAATTCGTTAATAGTAACTAGTTCGGATAAAAATAAAAAAAAGATTAAGCGCGGCACAAAAAAATTATATTTATTGTTTGCAAATATGCTTAGCATTCAGTAGCTTAGGTGGCAGCCTCTTTGTGTCAATGTACGTTGAAAGGCTATATCAAAATGTTTGTGTTGCGTCACTCAAATTGCTACAATCAGCGATGTTAGGTGTTCTAACTACAACGATAAATGCTGTGTAGAATAGGCTATATGGACCCGGGGGCGGTACCCGGCACCTCCAGTTGATTATTAGATCCCGTTGACGTAAGATCCAGTCCGCAAATTTTTGGTGACTGGTGTGAGGGGGTGAAACAGGTTCGACATAGGTAGTAAAAACGCGAGCGTTCGTTCGGCATTGTTCCGCCGTTATCGGGCTAAAAACTATAGATGCCATTTTACAACGCATCGTAGCCAATCGTAGTCGTCGCAAAGTTGCTGCTAACAGCAATAAAAAAGCGGCAGGGCAACGGAAGGCTGCCTAATTTTCCCCCTTTAGTGGGAATTTAGGTGCCTATGGCTTGCGGTTCGGGGAGGACCGAGCAACAGAACCTCCCCACGCTCAGTTGGCCGCCAGCCGCCAGCCGCTTACGCTCGTCAGTCGGCGCTCTACCGTTAAAACCATCTGCATTTGATGGAACAGACCCTATTTTATGGATTGTTTGCGCATACATGTAATACATCAAGGAAAAACATCCTTTGCTTTTCTGTGCATTGCGCAGACTAGCGATTTGCCAGCGGACGTTTGCAGCTTTTTATCCAAACAAGAGCTCGCTATGCTTGAACAATTCGGCAGCGAGCAGGCAAAATCAGCATTTTTACTTGGAAGATACAGCGCAAAGACGGCTATTTTGCTGGCGCGGCAGACGCTGGGTGGCGAGGACGGTCCGGTTTGCGAAGAAGAGGTCAAACGACTCGCGAAAAGCGGCTTAATGCCGAACATATACATAGAAAACGGAATTTTTGGGCAGCCGATCATTAGGTTTCTTCCAAAGCTTACTGGAACCGTGATGAGCGAAGTGATTTTTCCGTTTGATGTTTCAATCGCTCACTCTTGCCATGATTCTGCGGCTATCGGGGCGAGCATCGTCTTCGATAAGGCTTTCCCTATTGGTGTTGATATCGAGAACATATCCCGCACGCCCAGCAAATTCCTGGCAGAAAAAATCACTGATGACGAAATAGAGAACTTTCAGGATAAAGAGCTCGGCCGCCTTGTTGCTTGGGGCTTCAAGGAGGCTCTTTCAAAAGTGTTAAAAACTGGAATCACACTGCCTTTGTATTTTTTTCACATGTCCCCCATCAAAATAACTTCAGACACTCACAAACTTTTTGTGATCGGGTATACTGGTGAATTCGAGTTCTTTTCGCAATATTCTTGCGTTTCGAGAATATACAAACCACCTAAGACGCACTCACAAGCTTTTTGTGACTGTGAATGCGTATTGTCGATCGTTTCCCCTAAACACTGCCTCCTCATTCTGTAATGGCGACGAGGTCGCAATAAGAAAACCACCCCTTTTCCCCAATTATAGGCCACCGTGCAAACGGCCATTTTTTTCCACTTCCGTTTCTCAACGTTCTCTTATCGTACCTCCATGGCTTACTTCTTCTGGATAGGAAATGCACGATCAGCGGCTCATCTTCCTGGATCTTCCCCTGTTTTGATATTGCTCCAATCTTTTTATTGAATTTCTCAGGAAACTTCGTTCCAAAACCACCTTTGAACAAAGTCATCAAACAATGTTCTTCAGCGAAGATGTTGCGCTCTTGCTCTTTTTCCGGCTTCCTTTTTGCGGCTTCTTGCCCTTTTCGCAAAATTTCTTCGGCTTCCTCAATGAACCTCTCCCTCCGCATAGCAGTAAGATCCATTAGCAAAACCCCGGCGTTGATCCTGTCCGAGAAGTAATCAAACCCTCCGATATACGTCCCTTCATCCAACGGATATTCGAAGATTTCACGAATATTGCCGTTGCACATTATGTCTCCGTCCAAATATAGACATTTATCAATATTTGGTAGAATTTCGGAAGCGTAAAGTTTGAAATAGATGCTTTGGTGCCAACCGTACGGGTCAAAAACGGGCTTCGAATTGTATAGATCGGCTACTGGGATAAAATCGATGCTATATTTAACCTCCGGGTTGATCCCGGTTATGGCATATTTTCTGGCAGCGTGCTGTAGATCGCTTTCTGGAGCGTCTTGCGTATACGCGATGTGAAACGATATTGAGTCACCATCAACGGGTTGATAGTTTTTCAAAATTGACGCCATGGAAACGAAAGTTGGATGCAGATAGTTTTCGTCTGAGATGTATAAAATGTGTTGTTCTGATGCTAATATTTTTTCAGAAACAATTGAAGCAAACAACATACACACAACCACCAAAAATTTGCGAGTTCGTTGATTCGATTTTCTGCTTGGATAGTACGCCGACGGCTCTGCGCCTGCGCTTCGATGCCCATGCTCCGAATTCTTTTGATGAATTGGTATACTTTGTATAATCGAAATTTTATTTTTTAACATATTCATGCTTAAGTGATACAACAAAACGCCAACAATCGAAGTATAATTAAGCAATGTTAAAAAATAATAAAACCCTCATACAGAATCAAAAAAAATTGTTGTGAGATGAATTTTTTATGTTGTGCACGTAATGACAGTGTCTCTCGTTCGAGCACCAAATTCGACGTAGAAAATACCAATTTAAATCTTATGTTAACAGGTTCTTACAAGTTTTTTGTGGCTGGATATTTACGTGTTCATTACTTCTATCACTCCACTTTTACCCTGCTTCACTCCGGGCTGATCAAAAGGATCGATATTCCACAAAAGCCCGGTTGCTATTGTCTCCAAAATTGAAAACATCAGCAGCTCCCCAAGCGTCGGCTCGTCCCACCTTGGGATATGTATCAGCCGCACTGGAGCCCCGTTTTGAAGCAAAGTGTGTGTTGTGACTTGTTGGTGCGCGCGCAGGAGTTCCGCCATGGAGTGCCCGTGCAGAACCCTGGAAATTGGATGCCACACGTTGCCAACGTCAACCTCCCCGGTTTCCGGGTGGTCTCCTAAGGAAAGCATCGTGAAGCTTTTGTCTTTGGGGCCGTCAACGTATAGTTGTAATTGAGAATGCTGGTCAACCGTTCCAAGCGCGGTAACCGGCGTTAGCCCGAAGCGCTTCTCGCTATTGCCATTCTCCTTTTTCCCGAGACTCTCCGCAAGTAATTGGCTGTACCAGCTTGCGAAAGGCAAAAGGCGATTGGCGTAGCAGAATAAGACCGCAATGTTAATGTTGTTTTTAAACATGTTATCCAAGAAAAACGAATTTGCGAGCACGGTGTTGTTAATGCTCGCGCCGCTTTCCAAAAAATTTTGCACAGCGATTTTGGCGCCGCGGATGACTTGCGTGGCGTCTGTTCCGGAGATTAGGGCGGGCAGGAGGCCGACGACGGAGAAGATTGAGAAGCGTCCGCCTATGCCGATTGGGTGGTCGAAGCACTCTATTTCGTATGAATCGGCGAGCTCGCGCAAGGCGCTGCTGCCTGGGTCTGTGATGAATAAAAAATGATTGCCGATTTGGACGCTGCTCCAGTGCTGGATGGCCATAAATGTTTGGCAGAGCGTTTCTGTGGTGTTGCCGGATTTTGAGATTGAGATAACTCCGGTGGAGTTGATGTCTACGTCTTCGAACAGGTTTGCCCACTCATTAGAGTCTACGTTGTCGAAGAAGGTAATTGTTGGGCCGGCTTTTTTTTTCAGGCTGGCCAACAATTTGCCTCCCAAGCAGGAACCTCCAACCCCGAAAATGATCACGCGCTGGAATTTTCTGAAAATCCTCGCTTTTTTGATTATGTCGAGCAGATCCAAATCCAGCTCGGAAAACAGGGGGAGGTGGTGTATCAGGGACTTCAGGGAATAAAAGACGTGCTCCAAGGAAGCCTCGTCGGGGGTTATGTTTGGTTGTTTTATTGTAATCTTTAAAGGATCCATTTGTAACTTGGGTATACCTGATTATTATGTTGTGAGCAAACAAGACATGCGCAGTATAGCAACTTCCAGTGGCCTTTACAAATTACAGAAAGAGATGGCCGCCGCAACGTTTATTATTTCAGCCAAAAATCCAATTCCTTCGCAGAAGTTGCAAACGCAAATTGCGATCGTGCTGAGGTTTTTCTGTGGGAAAAAAACGCCAAGCGAGAAGACAGCAAAAAAGATTGTCTCAGACGGCTTAAATGCGAGGCCGTTTCGCTTGGCGAAAAAATTTGCTCTCATGGCCGTGACTAGCGGGCTGGCTAGCGCGGCTTGCACGGCGACGGACCAGAAGAAAAGACAGATGCACACAATTATCGACAAATAACAGATGTCTATCTCCAATACGTCTGTCGTTCCAGTGATGCGAGCTGACAAATATGATGTACTGAGAAAAGCAAAACCTGTCCACAAGCCACTCTTTGCAGCGTTAACCGTCACCTTCCGCATCAGTAAATTCAGAGTATCATTTTTCTCATGTTTAGTTGAAAGCATGCTTTAACGGGATACGAACTCGCGAACTTTTTGTTACTGAGTATACGTATATTTAGAGGTTGATCGCCAAAATTTTTTTTTGTTACGCTCAAGCGTGGTTAGTGTTTTGGTGAGGTTAAGTGGTATGTTTCGAAGTTCAATGTTCAAGTGTTTAGCGGTGTTTGCAGGGCAATTGCTTTTGTCGCAATGTGTTTTTTGCGGCGAAGAAGAAATCGCGAAAATAAAACCTGTGGCTGAGGTTGCGCAGGCTGTGGCTGTTCAAAAAGGCAATGCCAATAATGGTTCCGCTTCAGTCGAAAAAGCGAGCGTTAATCACGTTGCTACCGGATACAGCAGTTCAACTCGCTCTTCCTCTTCTCAGGAAATTTGCAACTGCGCGGATCAACATTGTTCAGCAGTATTCGCTACTCCCCTTGCTTACATGCAAGGGAGAGTTAGAACCTGTTTACATAAGATTTAATTTGAGGATTTTTCAGGAGAAGCGGAACGCAGAAGCGCAGCGTACTTATTAGTACGTGAGCATTCGAGCCCCGGATTCGACGCAGAAAAGACCAATTTAAATCATCATGTCAACAGGTTCTTATAGCCAATCACAACTGAACTATACTCATCTCACCTGACTCTCAGAAATTTTTTCTAGGTGAATCGCGGTCTACGAGTCGAAAAATCGTTACTACTCAGCTATCCACCAACCCCCTAAAAGCCTTGATATTGCTGGCTAACAGTCGCATCCAACACTTCGATAATTGCTAAAAATGGCCAATTTCTTCGCCTATTACCCTCCT
>JAIRNW010000003.1 GCA_031257795.1 Holosporales bacterium
GGAAACTTGAACGATGCTACCTGAGGAAATACGCACAATTTATAGCTTTTTTTAAGATAACGACTGATCGCATTCTACAGTTTTTGTCGGTGGGGTAAAGATGCGTTGGGTGTTAAGGCTATAAAATTGTTTCTTGACGAACGTCCTTTAGATCCGCTTGTTTTATCGACAGATGCGGTTTCTGTGGTCTTTAAATAAAATGTTGGATATCTCGCTCGCGCTCGATCGGAAGTTGCAACCTATTTTGATCTCAGTTGCCACAAAACCCTTTGGCGGTGCGGTGTTCCTGGCTTAATTCCGAGATGAAATCCGATACGTAAGGTACCGAGAACAGAGACTACTTTTGGGGCTAAAAACGCCATAGAAATGGTTTTTTGAGACGAATTAGACAATTTTAGAAAAACGTCACCCACCTCTAGACCGCGCAGATCATAAGGTTTTGATGCCTGTTTTTGACACGACGCGCACAGAGGCAACTTATCTAAAAATTTATTGGCGGAGAGAGGGGGATTCGAACCCCCGATACGCTTTTACACGTATAACGGTTTAGCAAACCGCCGCCTTCAGCCTCTCGGCCATCTCTCCAATCTCTTGGCAACAAACCATACTCAAGCTAAAAGTAAAGCAAAAAGGTAATGCCGCCAACTATAACCCAGTCACCGAAAGAATCGTTGGTAGGAGACACGGAGCGGGCTCACATTCAACGAGTTGAATGGGGTCGTCCCGAGCGCAGCTGCCGAGCAGTACTTGACGTACCACCGCTCAAGGAGAGCAGCTTCGAGCTCCCGGCAAAGTCGCAGACTTTGTTGTGGCGCCATTCGACGAACCAACAAACTTTCGGTGGCTGGGTATACAATCAATTATACAGTAACTATATGAACCGCCACAATCGGTCTTTTACCTATCTTCTTCGCCACGCTAGCCGAAACAACACTCTCGAGAGTCCGCGTGTTCGAAGAATTTCCCTGTAGCTTCCCAAAATTCGCCTTTATTTCATCACGAATAAAAGACTCCAAAAGCTCGAAGGGCTTCCCGCGCTCCTCCAGTCCTATAATGCCTATCTCGATCCGCTTGATCCCATCCCTCTCAGTAATCACCGTCGCAAAAACCGCCCCCTGCTCCGACAGTTTCAGGCGCTCCTGCATTATACTCCCCTCGAAAGCAACCATCCTATTGCCGTCAACCGCCCATTTCCCCGTCTGGACCTCACCTATGATCTCCGGCTTCGCTCCGGCCAATTGGATTATGCTTCCGTTATGCGGAGTGATGACGTGCTTGATCCCAGAATCCCTCGCAAAGTGAGCCTGCGCAATCAGGTGGCGCGCCTCACCATGCACAGGAATCACGGCTTTCGGCTTTAGTAGCTTATACATTTTCGCGATAGACTCCCTAGACGGATGTCCTGACGCGTGGATGTTTTCCTCAGATGACGTGATGATATCAACCTTCCTTATCGCCAATAAATTGTGCAATTCCCCGATGCTCTTCTCGTTCCCCGGAATAACCCTAGAGGAGAAGAAGACGATATCATCCTCATTCATCTTAATTATCGGATGCTTTCCAGACGCGATGCGCACCAAAGCCGACGAAATCTCGCCTTGAGACCCCGTACACAGCATCAACACCTTATTAGGAGGCATAGACATCGCCGTCTTTTCATCTATCAAATGAGGAATCTCCTTCAAATACCACGTTTCCTGTGCCGCGGCAAACATCTTCTTCAGAGACCACCCAACAATAGCAATTTTGCGCCCCGTTTTTTCAGCGGCCAAAATGCTGGACTCCGCCCTGGCGATATTCGAAGCAAAACAAGCGATAGTAATTCGTTTGTCACTGTGCTTCTTAACTAGATTTAACAGGTTCTCTCTGATAATACTTTCGGAACTTGGATCACTTGGCGTGAAGATATTGGTGGAATCCCCGAGATACGCCAGCACATTCCCTTTTCCAACTTTCTCAAGCTTACTTTCATTAACCTTCTTTCCTATCACTGGCGTTTGGTCGAACCTCCAATCCCCAGCATGAACAACAGTTCCCAGAGGAGTCGTGATCACAAACGCCGCCGACTCCGGGATAGAGTGGGCCATTTGTATGGCTTCAGCCTGAAACTTCCCAACCGAGAACTTTCCTTCAAATTGTATCTCTGTGATGTTAACTTTGGATGCCCACGACTTCGTCTCGAGCTTTTGCCTGAGAACCGCCGCCGCGAAAGGAGTCACGTAAACAGGACACCTCAACACAGGCCACAAATATTCTATCGCACCGATGTGGTCCTCGTGCGCGTGCGTGATCAACATCCCTTTTATTCGGGAATTCTGTCTGGAGGCGAAAGTCGGGTTTGCAGTTAGTATGTCAATCCCGAGCGAGCTATAAAACGTGATTCCGCAATCAATTATCAGCCACTCCCCATCATGCCCAATCATCCCCAAAACCATACCAACCTCGTTCGTTCCTCCTAGCGGAACAAAAACGAGATCGTTGTCCGTTGGAACGTAATTCATTCCAAATTTTTCTTTTTTTTTCATTATTATTTACCCCTTTACTACACAACGCCCGGCCATAGCCGAGCAACAAACATTTTCAACCAACGAGTCTGTGACATACGTCAAGAGCCTGGAGCTGCTTTCTTAACGATTTCGAAGCACTCTATGATGTCCCCCTCTTTTATATCATTAAACCCATCAATAATAATTCCGCACTCATACCCTTCCTTGGCCTCCTTGATGTCATCTTTTTCCCTTTTCATGGAATCTATCTCTCCAGTAAAAACTATATCCTTTTGCCGAATAACCCTAATCTGCGTATTCGCTCTTTTAACAAGGCCGTCCAAAACATAACAGCCAGCGATTTTCGTGAACTTCCCTTTGGAGAAAACCACCCGGATTTCCGCCCTGCCGAGAACTTGTTCTTCCAAAACCGGAGCAAGCCGCCCCCTGAGCATTTCCTCCAGCTTTCCGAGCAAATCGTACACAATTGAGTAGTAGCAGATGCTGACCTTATCTTTATGCGCCGCTAACTTAGCTTGCGGTGTCGCCTTCACATGAAAACCAAAAATCACCGCCCCCGCCGCCTTGGCTAGCATGATGTCCGTTTCGTTGATGCCCCCTATTCCGGTGTGCACAATCCTTGTTACCACTCCGTCAATATTAATATTCTTTATGCTATTTGAAAGAGCTTCCAGCGTTCCTTGAACGTCGGTTTTCAGTACAATCGGCAGTTCGTTGACTTCCCCAGCGGCTATTCTCTTCACCATATCGGCAACAGAATTTTTGTTTTTTATCAGAATGTCCTTTTCTTTTCTCATTCTTTTCTTATAGCTGGCAACGTCCCGAGCCTTCGATTCCTCCTCAACAACAAAAAATTCGTCCCCTGCAAGCGGCACACCATTAAACCCTAGAACCTCCACCGGACAAGAAACAGTGGCCTCTTTGACCTTGTTCCCATACGAATCCGTCATTGTTTTGATTCGCCCAAACTCGCCCCCCGCCACAATCACGTCGCCCAGCCTCAGCGTCCCGTGCTGAACCAGCAGCGTCGCGGAAGCCCCGCGCCCCTTATCTATGCTTGCCTCAACAACCACGCCCTCCGCGCGCCCCTTCCGACTCGCCATCAGGTTCAAAAGCTCGGCCTGCAGCAAAATCACCTCAAGTAGCTTATCAAGGTGAATCCCATTTTTAGCGGAAATCTCAACACTCATCACGTCTCCGCCGAAATCCTCCGTAACCACATCAAAATTCAGAAGCTCGCTACGAACGCGCTGAGGATCCGCGGTTGGTCTGTCAATCTTATTGATTGCGAGAATGATTGGCACTTTTGCTTCTTTCGCATGAGAAATCGCCTCAATTGTTTGCTCTTTCACACCATCATCCGCCGCGACCACCAAAACAACTATATCAGTAACTCCCGCCCCACGAGCCCGCATCTTGCTGAAGGCGGCGTGGCCAGGCGTGTCTATGAATGTGATTTTGGCTTGCTCTCCGCCAATCGGAACGGATATCTGGTAAGCTCCGATGTGCTGTGTGATGCGCCCAGATTCCCCAGAAACAATGTCCGTCTCCCTCAGCGCATCCAACAGCGATGTTTTGCCGTGATCAACGTGCCCCATAACGGTCACAATTGGAGGCCGTGCCTCCTTGTTTTCCTGGCTGTCCTCGGCTCTGCGCAAACTAACCTCAATATCAAACGAGATGCGCTTGGCCCTATGCCCGAACTCCACGCACGCGAGCTCGGCCGTGTCGGCATCGATCACCTGGTTGATGGACGTTGTAACGCCAAGCTTCATCAATGACTTGATCAACGCCCCGCAGCTCACAGCCATGCGGCTCGCGAGCTCCCCAACAGTTATTGTTTCCGGGATAATGACGTCCCTTATCACCTTCGCTTGCGTTGTGTCCTTTTGTCCGGCCATCAGACGCTTCTTTTGGGCGCGCTTGAAGGCGGCGACGGACCTTAGCCGCCCCTCATCCTCGTCTGCTAACACTCGTGTTATGACGCGCCTTGAAAGTTTTCCGGATTCATCAAACGAACGCTTGAACCCTTTGCGAATAGGCTGATTCCCGACCGTATCGGCTTCATCAGAAATGTGTTTGTCCTTCGTTTTGCGAACCTCTGAGGACACTAAAGCCCCGTCTTTGGTTTTCAACAGGCCATCACGCCTTTTTGCTGGAACTGGCTTGCCAAGTCCGTCTTTCTCCACGGGCAAACCGACCCCGTACCTGCCAGCTTCACCTCGTTCCGACTGTTCGCGACCTGATCTTGACCTCTCGCCGTCGTAGCCACGTTCAGCGCCAGCTCCACCAACTTGGCCTCTTTGCTCTCTTGCTCTGTTTAGTTCGCGCGGAGGCCGGCCGTAGCTTTCGTCACGGAGAATAACGCCCTCTGATGGAATATCGGAAGAGGGAGCTCTTGGACCTTGCGGATCAGCAGACTTCCAGTTGGCGTCGCGCCCACCTATCAACCTTGTGGTTCTGTAGCCTACGCATCCGGCCGTTCTTGTGGAGCTGCGTTCAGTCTGCGGACTTCTAGGCTCTCTAGCTTGATTTCGGGGCCGCCACTTTTCATTTCCTCTAATGCCAATCTCTGATCCATCCGTTCTCGCGGCGATATTGCCCGCCTCGCTGGCGCCGACTCTTTTGATAGAGCTGAGGCCTCTGTCGGAGTTTGGTGTGAAGTGCCAACTTCCACCTTCCTCATTAACCTCTTTATTATCCTGTTTCGCGGCGGCTTCTGAAGAGGCAAAGCCTGTCCCCGTTTGTTCGTTGCGAAGCGCTTCACTTTGCTGTTCCGGCTTTTCTTTTGGAAAATGAGACTTTACCGACAAGTCGCCAACGTCTGGCTCTCCTTCGGCTTTAGACGCGCTTGGTTCTTTGCCTGAAACAGAGCTTACGGCTTCACTAAGCGCCGCACTCTCCACGCTGCTCCCCTCGTCGGCTTTTATGGAGTCGTGCGTATTCTCCGAAGTTGGCTCAGCACGCGCAGGGATCCGCTCATACACTTGAGTTTTCTGCGCATTTTTTATAGCCATCACACGAGCATTCACTTCTTCGGAGCTCAACGACCCAACGTGCACGTTATCACGAGCCGCCGCTTCGTCTGCCGGCCCCGCGCTAGCGCCAACGCCAGGATTCGCGGTTCCCACTGGAACGTCAACGTCCTCTTTTTCTATGGCGCGCTTTTTCTCGAGCAAAGAGACGCGTTTCCTGCGAACTTCGACGGTAACTGTGCGGGCGTCTCTTCTTTGTGGCCTCGACACATAGCCACGTGGCCAATCCGGACGCGCTGGCGGCCTTCCATTATCTATTTCCTGGTCATTTTCTAACATTAAAACTAAAAACCTCTACAATGTACCCTGTCACAAAAAGTTTGTGTGTTCGTCGATCCGTTGCTCGAATGCTCACGTACATTAATACGCTGCGCTTCTGCGCTCCGTGCCTACTGCACACAATTCTTTTTGTGGAATGGCACAACCGCTAAAATCACTTCTCATCGTTATAGCCAATCACAAGTGAATTGTGGACAGGAGACACGGAGTGCAGGCGAAGAGTTACGTACACGTACTGCTCCTGCCGAGCACCGGATCGACGAACCCACAGTTCAGCTGTGATTGGCATTGTCCGCCACAAACCACGACTTCCTTGATTCCATAACAATACTGCCTGCATCTACCTTCGACAGCAACTCTTCTCCTACTATTTCTACCATTTCATCATCTGATAAGTCAGCAATATCGCACAAAGTCCTCACTCCTGACTCAATTAATTTTGTCAGCATAGTGATATCGAGCCCATCGAGCGTCAAAATATCCTCGTTAACCCCAAGCTCTTTGCACATCTTGAAGAAGTACTCTTCCTGCTCAGTGACTATGCGCTCCGCCTTTTGCTTCAGCTCAAGTGCTGTTTTGTCGTCAAGCCCGCCAATCGACACGAAATCCTCCAGCTCGGCCTGTGCAACGTCGTCAATTGTGAAGAATCCCTCAGCGATCAGCAATTGTGCCATCATCTCATCAATTTCGAGAGTTTTCATCAACGTATTCGCGTACGACGAATTCTCAGCCAGGCGTTTCTCTGAATCCGCGGCTTCCGACAACACAGATATCCTCCATTTTGTTAGCATCGACACCAACCGCACGTTTTGCCCGCGCCGCCCAATGGCCTGACTCAAAAAATTATCGTCCACCACAACATTGATTCTTCCGGCTTCCTCGTCGATTACAACGCGCTTGATTTCCTGGATTGCAAAAGCATTTATCACGTAAGTGGCCGGATCTTGTGACCAAAGCACCACATCTATCTTTTCCCCACAGAGCTCGGACGAAACCGCCTGCACGCGGCTCCCGCGCACCCCAACACACGCCCCAACGGCGTCAACGCGTTGGTCCGGCGCGTACACGGCAACTTTAGCGCGGCTGCCAGGGTCCCTCGCCACAGCGACAACTTTTATTATGCCGTCGTAGACCTCGGTCATTTCCTGCTCGAAAAGCTTCGTGATGAAGCGGCTATTTGTTCTGGAGAGGATGAGCATGGGGCCGTCTGCGTCTGGCCGGATGTCAAGCAACAGCGCCTTCACTCTGTCGCCAACCCTCAGGATTTGCCGCGGGATGGAGTTTTCCTTGCGCAAGATCCCTTCGGTTCTGCCGATGTCGATTATCGTGTGGTTTTGGTCGACCTGCTTCACAATACCGCTAACGATCTCCCCTTTTCTGCCTATAAACTCGGCGTACTGGTGCTCGCGTTCTATCCTTTTTATTTTATACATGATGATTTCGCGGGCTTCACATGCTGCGGTTCGTCCGAAATCAACGGGAGGAAGGGTTTCAAATATTTCAGAGCCTAGTTCGGCGTCTGGTTGAATTTCTTTCGCTTTCTCGAGGGAAATTTCGGTGAGCTCGTTCTCGACTGTCTCAACAACTGTCAAAACCTTATAAACGGAAATTTCTCCAGACTCTCGATTAATCGACGCGCGAATGTCGTGCTCAGCGCCGTATTTGGTCTCAGCAATTTTTTTGACGGCGCTCTCCATTGCTGAAAAAACATCTTCTACGTCGAGATTTTTTTCTACCGCTACGGCCTCTGCAACTTGGATCAACTCGTGGAGGGGCTGGCGCACCACTGCTTTACTTAACACTCTCTTTCTAATAGGCAAGATAAGGTCCTCTAATATAAACTGCGCAACGCTATAGCCAACCACAAGCGAACTGTGGATTTGTCGATCCGGTGCTCAGCTCGAGCAGTACGTTGAGTACAGCTCTTCGTTTGTGCTCCGTGTCCCCTGCCAACAATTCACTTGTGATTGGCTATATACCAAGCTATCCGAAGGTTTGTGGGGCGTCTACTAAGCCACTTGGCTCAACAATCCTTTGTGTGAATCAATAGCGTGCGCGTAAAAACCACGCAGTGGATGATAGCAAAAAAGTGTATACCTTTTGGCAAAAATTTCTCATGAAGAAACAAATATGCCACGTCACAAAAAGCTCGCGAGTTCGTCGAGCGTTACTACTCAGCTATCCACCAACCCCCTAAAAGCCTTGATATTGCTGGCTAACAGTCGCATCCAACACTTCGATAATTGCTAAAAATGGCCAATTTCTTCGCCTATTCCCCTCCTTT
>JAIRNW010000029.1 GCA_031257795.1 Holosporales bacterium
CAGAGAAAAACAAGATGTGCTCTAATCTATACTCTCGGCCGTAACTGTCACGGGGATCTTCAACAAGTTTAAATATGTCCAATAACACAAACCGCATAATTCCACTGAAAACTAAGAAATACTGAGCAGCTTATACTACATTTAGACGAGTTGTGGAAGAGCGTTAATTGTAGGAAACCGCCCTGGCTAGTTGCCCCCTTCCAGATCCCAGCGTTTGATTGTTGTGAAAAAGTCGCGCTGATTGCTGGCCGGTAAGCCATAATGGAAGCTAGGACTACTTCGCCTTTTTTGCAGCCCTTTTTTGCGCGGGGCGCGGACGCTTCGTCTTCTGCTCCTGCTTCTTTTTAATCAATGCCGCAGCTTCTTCAAACGTGATCTTCCTGAAATCAATTCCTTTGGGGATAGAAGCAAAAATGCTCCCGAATTTAACATACGGCCCAAACCGCCCAGTATTTACGCACACCTCTTCTCCATCCAGCTCACCGATCGTCACCGGCAAGTTCTTCAGAAATATCGCGTCTGAGAGAGAGATGTTGTGCGGATCAATTCCTGCTGGGACCCCAACTCTTTTAATCTTTGCTTTCCCTTTCTTATCAACAGTTTCTGCCTGTATGTAAAAACCATAAGGTCCCTTCCGCAGAAGTATTTTCGCGCCATCCGCAGGGTCAACCCCAATCTCCACCGCCTCAAATGGCTCGGCGCTCTCTGTGTTCGTGTCAGCCCCAATGCTCTCTCTGTTGAGGCACTCAGGATACCTGCTGCATCCCAAAAAAGCCCCAAACTTGCTCAATCTCAACCCTATGGTCCCATCTCCGCATTTCGGACACTTTCTGTCTTTTAAATTTTTAAATATGTGGGAGGAGAGAGCCTCCTCCAGGCGATCAATCACGTCAGTTATTGGAATCGTCTTCATCTGATTAACCGCCTGCGAAAACTCCGTCCAAAACCCGTGCATCACGTTTTTCCACTCAGCCTCACCGTTCGAGATTTCGTCCAGCTCATCCTCCAGGCGTGCCGTAAAATCATACTCAACATATTTCTGACAAAAATTTGTCAAAAACCCAGTAACAATGCGCCCTCTCTCAGACGGGATAAATTGCCGCTTTTCCAGTGCGGCGTACCCGCGGTCTTGCAGGACTTGTATCATCGAAGCGTATGTGGACGGGCGCCCTATGCCGAGCTCCTCCAGCTTTTTCACCAGACTCGCCTCTGTAAAGCGCGGAGGCGGCTTGGTAAAATGCTGACCAGCCACAATCTCGTTCAAAGCGAGGCGCTCGTTCAATGTTAGCACCGGAAGCGCGTGCTCGCCATCCGCCCCATCGCCGCCGCGGTTCGCGCGCGTGAAGGCCACCTCGTCCGTTTCCTCCTCATCAAGACTCGTCTGGTACACCCGCAGAAAGCCGTCGAAAAGCTGCGTTGTTCCTGTTGCCCTGAAAACGTGCTTTTTATACTCATCTGTGATGTCAACGGCAACCTGATCGAAAAGCGCATTTTCCATTTGCGATGCCACAGCCCTTTTCCAAATTAGATCGTACAAGGCAAGCTGATCTTTATCGAGGAAGCGCGCCACGTCGGCTGGGCGCCTCGAAATGTCGGTTGGGCGAATTGCTTCGTGGGCTTCCTGCGCGTTTTTGGCTTTTGTTTTGTACACGCGCGCACTTTTGGGCAGGTATTTCTTCCCGTAGGTCTCGAGGATGAAGTCGCGCATACTAGTGACGCCGTATTCGCTGATGTGTGTGCTATCGGTTCTCATGTATGTAATCAAGCCGGTCTTTTCCCCTTCGATTTGAACGCCTTCATACAAAAACTGAGCAAGCCGCATTGTCCTCACAACGCTGAAGCCGAGCTTTCTCGAGGCCTCCTGCTGCATGGTTGACGTTGTGAAGGGGGGAGCTGGATTGCGCTGAACTTGCTTTTTCTCGATTTCGGCAACTTCGTATGAAAGGGCGGACAAAGTAGAGCTCATTTGTTTTGCCTGGTCTAGCGAAGAAATATCCAGCTTCGACAATTTTTTGCCTCCAAAACAGGCCAAGTTCGCTTGGAAGCCGTGGGTGGGCGCGGTTGATGGCCGAGCGCTTTCATCGCCTTCAGAATTTGGCTGCGCTTGCCCCCTCGTAATTCGTATCGTCGCTTTTATCTCCGACTTTGCCGCGCCACTTTTTGTGAAAAATCCGCCGATAGACCAGTATTCCTGAGACTCAAATTTTTCGATTTCCTGCTCTCTATCCACGAGCAATCTGAGCGCGACCGACTGTACCCTTCCAGCGGACCTTGACCCCGGCAATTTGCGCCACAAAATCGGAGAAAGAGAGTACCCGACCAAGTAATCTAGGGCCCGCCTTGCAAGGTACGCGTCAACCAAGCGTTGATTTATGGCTTTGGGGGATTGCAAAGCGGAACACACGGCGTTTTTCGTGATTTCGTGGAAAACGATGCGTTGCATAGCAGGGGCGGCCGAGCCGAGGCGCTCTTTTAGGATTTCTGAGAGGTGCCAGGCGATGGCTTCACCTTCTCTGTCAGGGTCGGTTGCGAGGACAAGGGTGGCGCTTTTTTTTGCAGCACTGATGATGTCGTTGACTCGCTTCGCGTTTTTTTCAGACTCGGCCCACTTCATACTGAAATCGTTTTCAGGGTCGACAGAGCCATTTTTACTCAACAAATCGCGGACGTGGCCGTAGCTTGCGAAAACCTTGAACCCATCTCCGAGGTATCGTTCGATGGTGGAGGCTTTGGCTGGTGACTCAACAATAACTAACGTTTCCGATTTTTTCACTTGCGTTTACTCCCTCTTTATTTTTCCCTTCTTCCATATGCTTTACGGCGTGGCAACGAGCGTCTCGCCGCGAAAGCGTTTTATCACTGGGTTATATCATGGTATTTATATTAAATAAAAATAAAAATTGTGTATACCTAGCCACAAAAAGTTTGTGGGGTCGTCAAGTATACCCAGTCATCGAACGTTTGCGAGCAGGAGACACGTCGCGCAGAAGCACAGCGTACTTATGGTACGGGAGTATTCGAGCAACACCGGGCTCCCGGCAAAGTCGTAGACTTTGTTGGGGCTCCGTTCGACGAACTCGCAATCTTTTGATGACTGGGTATATGTGTAACAAGCCTTTTGTGACTCGAAAAAAATCACATGCTTATCTGCAAATAGCGTATAATCGCGATTGAGAGAGAAGTTGTGTACAAGTTCCCATGTTTCCTTTATTAAAACCAAAGCAGGACTTTGTCTTCAAAAACATATTCGGCGTAGAAAAATATGAGCCGGTGCTGGTGTCGTTCTTGAATTCCCTGTTCAAGGGAAATCCACACATAAAGAGCATAACTCTGAAGAATACTGAGCAGATAAAAGAGACCGAGGGCGGAAAGATAAGCCGGCTTGACGTCAAGGCCGTTACAGACAATGATGTGTGGCTGGATGTTGAGATCCAGTGCAAGGACACTGGCGAGATTCCAGCTCGGGCGATTCATAGTATATCTAGAATGCAAACCGACCAGCTGCATGCCGGCAAGTCATACAACGACGCAAAGGCAATCGGTGTGTGGATTATGGCTGATGATAATTTGTTCGGTGATTGCGACGA
>JAIRNW010000068.1 GCA_031257795.1 Holosporales bacterium
TTTTGGGAAGGAGACACGGAGCACAGAAGCGGAGCGTACTTAGATGTACGTGAGCATTCGAGCACCGGATCGACGTACCCAAAAACTGATTTTGAAGAGTTTGGAAAGAGGTCCATTATTACAACAAATGTACGGCGGTTGTTTGCTTTGTTCTGCGGAACTGCGTATAGCAAAAGGCCCAGCAAAATAATAGGAGTTACCGGAACAAACGGAAAAACGTCCACCGTCAGTTTCGTCAGCCAAATATTGTCGCTTTTGGGAATAAGAGCGGTGAGCATTGGGACGCTTGGTGTTGTGCCGGGTTTAAAAACAGATAGTTACCATACTGATATCGACTCTCCGCAGCTCACTTCCTTCGACCCGCTCTCATTACATAGAGCCCTCCACCAACTCGCAGAGCGGGAAGTTCAGTGCGCCGCCATAGAATGCACTAGCCACGGCCTCGATCAGTCGCGCCTGGATGCGCTCGATTTTGACGCCGTTGCGCTAACAAATGTGACGCAGGACCACCTTGATTATCACAAAACGATGCACCAATACGCCGCTGCAAAGACGAGGCTTTTTGGCGTGTTGGCGAAGAATTCTGCGGTGGCGGTTTTTGAAGGGGGGCGTGAACATGTGGGCTTCTCAGGATCGAATGAGTTTTGTGAAATTTCTATAGAAGTGGCTAAAAGTAGAGGACTGCAGATAAAATTCTTTTCGTTGGATTCGGGAGCCGATGTGTGCGTGACGCGTTACGTGCAGCAGGGGAATCACTTCATTTTAGATATTTCGATTAACGATCAGCTCTTCACAAATGTGGCTTTCAACCTTGTCGGGAAAATTCAAATCAAAAATTTACTTTGCGCGATCGGGCTCATACTTGGAGCGTACAATGATATCCAAGCGGAAGACATCGTGCGAGTAATCCAATTAATCCAGCAAGTCCCGGGCAGGCTTGAGCTTGTGCAAAAGTACAATGGGGCCAATATTTTTGTGGATTATTGTCACACGCCAGACGCGCTTGAGCAGGCTTTGGCGAGCCTTGAGGGTTACGGGAGCGCTGGAGATGCCAACCAACAGGGAAAAGCACGCGGCAAAATACACATTGTTATTGGATGTGGTGGAGAAAGAGATAAAGGAAAACGTAGGCAAATCGGGGAAATCGCCGCAAGATACGACACGCTAATCATCACAGACGATAACCCGCGCAGCGAGGATCCGGCGGAGATTCGGCGTGAGATTTTGAATGGAGCGCTCGGTGGGAAGGCGGAGGTTGTGGAGATTCCAGACAGAGCAGAAGCAATTTTGTATGGTGTTAACATGGTAAAGCCCGGGGATCTGCTTTTAATTGCCGGCCGTGGGCACGAACGCTTTCAGAAGGTGAATGGGCAAAACATTCCGTTTCATGATGGGGAGTTTGTTCAAAAGTGTGTTGATGATTCCGCTTCCGTGCTACGTCTTTCCTGAAAAATCCTCAATGGACCTCTTTCGAAACCTTCAAATGTGGACAGTCTTCTAGTCGGCTACGCCCAGCCATCGAAGGTTTGTGAGCGGGATTTAACGGGAAATTGTGCGTGAATACGGCTCAGCCATTCTGAGAAGAGCCGTTTTTCTCTTGCTGAGTAACGATGATCAGCTTATAGCGCAGTTCCTTCGTTTCTTTCGCGTTCACATCCAGCAGCCACACTATTTCCTTATTATCGTTTATTGAATGTTTCGTGTTGCTGCTGGCCACGGAGCTCCTTTGGTTCGGCCAATTATTTACAGTGACATTCAAAGAGATGGTGGTGTCCTTGAGGTTCTTCACTATCAGCACATACTCGGCCTCCGCCATCGTCGGCGTGAGTATCCTGAAAAACTCCTGCTTCAATTGCGCCGTAACGAACGCGTATTCGCTGTCTCTCGTGTTGAACCACGGAATCCTGATCATCACGTCCTCATTGCTCTTGATCGGCTGCATTTCTGTGTGCCCAATCAAAGAGGAAAACCCACAATCGCTGTAGTAAATCGCCACGTCTCCCCTGGGCAGCGGCCTCCCGAGGCCAACGGACTTTGTGTTCGGGAATGAAATCCAGTTTTCTATTTGCGGAAACACGACTTCGTCCATTTTCCCGAGGAATCTCCCGCCAACGAAGAGGCCATTGCTGGTGGAAATGGCGACGCGCTTGGCTTTGCTCCAAACGATAGTCCTTTTTTCATAAGCAGCCAATGAGCACGGTTTGTCGTATCTGTAGATGTAGAGATTATTCTGTGTGGGGCTGATTGCCTTGTTTTTCTGCTCGAGGGCGCTACCAGACGCCGCCTCATCCTTCGCCGCCGTTGGAAGGGCTCCACCGCAAAATTGCAGCATTGCATCACTGAAATTGATGTGTGATCTGTTGCTGACGCTGATCGCGGAGGAGACGGTGATGTACTCCATGGTTCTCGTGAACTCGATCACGTGGTGTGCTTTCCATTCTATGTCTCTTACAAGATACTGCACGCCCCACGCCCCTTGCCCGGCGGGTGTTGTGCTGGAGGCTGTTTGCAACACGACTTTTTTGAGAACGCTGGAAGGCCGCGTATGGGGGGCGGCTTGCGTTCTCTCATCTTTGCTATCTCTTTTTTCAACGGAGTGCTCTTTTTTTTGTTTTTTACTCACATTTTCGTCAGCCAACCAATACGATTCTAATATGATTGCTTCTGGCGGATTTATCACGATGGAGCTTTCGTCAACTGCCGACGATAGGCCCGGAATAGATGATTGGTTTTGGGCCACTTCATCTTGACTTATTGTTGAGTTAACAATTGCTCCATTACTGTACAGGCTCAACCTTGTGGTGTTGTGAGGGGCGGTTTGCTTCGGCACATCTGTTTTTTTCTTGCGTCCCTCTTTTTTAGTGCTCTGCTCACCAATCTTTAGTTCGCTTTCACGACTGATAATGTCACATAACGAAGCCTCTGTTTGTGAGGAATAGGCGCAAACATTAGCTAGGAGTGTGTACGTAAAAAATTTGCAAATCCATCGCCCTATCAAACAAAATCTACGACTTTTCCGTATTTTCGAAGCAACGAACTCGCAAACTTTTTGTGACTGGGTACGGGTATTCATTAGTAGTACTGTGTAAGGAGTTTACTAGGGTCATCATGCTGCTTCGGATCGATCTCCACAACAATACGCCCGTTCTTCAGCAAAATTACTTTCTCGGAAATTTCCGTCAAAAACCCCAAATCATGGGAAGCTATCACCATCGTCACCCCTCGCGAACGCACTTCCCTCAACAAGCTGATCACATCCGCAATACTCATAACATCCAGGCCAGACGTCGGCTCGTCGCACAAAATAATGTCCGGATCTATCATCAGACTCCTCGCTAGGGCCGCGCGCTGCTTTTGCCCGCCAGACAACAATGCAGGGAAGGAGTTTGCCTTATCCCCGAGTCCAAGGCTCTTTAACAGCGCCAACGCCTTCTCCTCATTTTTCTGTCGCGCACTCCCATCAGCCTTCAGGTCCGGAGCATACACAAGATTCTGCAAGACATTCATATGCGGGAATAGCTGGAAGTCTTGGAAAATGAAGCACACCCTCCCGTTGCACTCTATCTCCCCGCTGTCTGGCTTTTCAAACCCTTGCACGCAACGCAGCAGCGTGGACTTCCCGCTCCCAGAAGCTCCCGCCAACCCCAGTATCCCAGATTTCGCAACGCTCAGGCTCACATGATCCAAAACAACAACTTCCCCGAATACTTTGGAAACCTCCTTAAGCTTTAACATATGAAGTCCTTCTTTCTATCAGCCTGCTGATCCATGTTATCAGGGAAACCAAGACGTAGTAGTATATCGCCGCTATACATAACGGCGCGAAATAATTGAATTGCGCAGCGCCGACGATCTGCGAATACCTCATTATGTCCATCCCGCCAATCGTCGCAATTAGAGCGGTTTCCTTCAGCAAATCCACGATCTCATTAATGAGGGCGGGCAGGATGTTTTTCACAACTTGCGGCATTATAATGTCTCTCCACATGCGGTTTTTTGGGATTCCGAGAGATATCGCCGCCTCGAATTGCCCATTAGGAATGCTTTCTATTCCGGCCCTCAAAATTTCCGCTATGTACGCCGAGCTATTAATGCCGAAGGCGATAATTCCAGCTGACAGCACGCTCAGCTGAACCCCGAAGATCCCTGGGACGGAGAAATATATGAGGCTGAGTTGCAGCAAAAGCGGGGTTCCCCTGAGGAAGGAGACGAAAAGGTCTATCACGTGCACGCAGATTTTGCAAAATTTCAAAATTGCAAGCAGCGTTCCCAACGAAAGCCCTATTATGAAGCAGCCGAAAAGCAGCTTCAGGGTTAGGGCCAACCCCGTTCCAATAAGCAAAAATGAAGAAAAGAAATTACTCATACTCTAATTTCAATGTTTCTAAGACAACAATCTTTGTTGGAGTTCAGCTACCTCGCCGCTGTCTACCGCTTTGGATAATTCCTGGCTCAAAGGCACCGTGAGAGCGGAGCATTTTTTCAAACAGATCGCATACCCATACTCATCTTGCGCAACTTCGCAGGAGCCAAGATCGCTATTCTTCTTGCAGAACGTTTTCGCCGGATATGTGTCTAGATATACATAGCTAACGTGCCCTGCATTCAGCGCCTCCACCGCCGCATTGATATTGTCGATCAACACGATCTCCGCCGTTGGTGCCTTTGCCGCAATGTGGGCTTTGTGGTCATTGCAGCCCAGCTGACACGCTATTTTCTCCCCAGATTTTATGTCCTCTAGGCGCGCAACCTTTTGCCACTTCTTAAACAGAAGTGAGCGCCCGGATTTGTAGTATTCCCCCGTGCAGTCGAATTTTTGGGCTCGCTCTGGGGAACAGCTCATTGCGGCGATTGCTGCGTCGACCGTTCCGTTTTGTAAAGACATCAGGATCGCTGAATACGCCATATCCTTGAACACCGCCGTTTTCCCGAGCTTCGCAGCTAGCAGCTTTGCTAATTCGACGTCGAAGCCGACAAGTTTCCCGTCTTCGTAATATTCGAAAGGAGGGTAATCGGCGCAAGTGGCGAATATTATGGTGTTATTATCGTTGTTTCGCTGATCGCAGGAAACGCAGCATAGGAGCGATAGTAAAGTGGCGAAAGTACACGAAACTCTGAATAGACGTTCAACAAAACGCAGCATGCAAGACCCACCCTTGTAACCCAATATTTGCCTTAATCCTATTACTGTTGACGCCTTAAAGCAAGAAAGCCAAAGTGTGGATTTAAACTTCGCGATTAATCGACTATTCTTTTTTATATACTCAACGAGTACGTCTCATGTTTTGGGTTTACTATGATGTTTACAAAAAAGTGACTCTTTCATTCGCCATGTGTTTTAGCCTCTTTGGATAAGTTTATTCTGCAAGACCGCGCGTCAGAGATGAAGTTTCTGCACACATTCAGTTGTTGAGGGCGGGGATCGTTTCAGTTAACGCGGAGTATGTTAGAATCAGTTGACATAATGGACCTCTTTCGAAACCTTCAAAATCAGTTTTTGGGTACGTCGATCCGGTGCTCGAATGCTCACGTACATCTAAGTACGCTTCGCTTCTGTGCTCCGTGTCTCCTTCCCAAAATTCTGATTTTGAAGGTTTCGAAAGAGGTCCAATGATTTAAATTTGGTCTTTTTTACGTCAAATTCGATTCGAAACTCATGTACGTTTTAGTACACTCCGCTTCTCCTGAAAAAGCCTCAATTTAAATCACATGTCAACACGTTCTTACTTGAGAACTAGAAGGCCCATGAACCTACGCAAAATAAGTAAAATGTCGTGTATTTTTAATGCAAACAGCGATACACTGCGTGCAGGATGTTTTGTTTTTGTTGTGAGTACTCGTATGTTAATGAGGAAATTTGTTTATGGTTTTGCAGCTTTTGCGTTGCTGTCTTTCCATTCCGTTCGCGTTGTCGCTTCTGAAGACGAAAGCGAGATAGTTACTGGAGATGAGGAGGAACCAGCCGCAGCCGCTGCGCCGGACGCTGCCGAAGCAAAGAAAGCGGAATCTGTCTATGTGGATGAGGACAACTAGAAATCCGTTTTAATTGGTTTTGAAGGTATATCCCCAGTCATCGAAAGAATTGATGGCAGGAGCCCGCGAAGCGCAGGCGAAGGGCTGTGCTTAGTACTTCTGCCGAAACGGCTCGACGAACTCGCAAACTTTTGTGACAGGGGATAAAGGGAATTCATGGCTTGCTTAATTTTAGGACTAGAAACAAGCTGTGATGAAACAGCCGCTGCCGTTGTTAGCGACGCGGGGGATTGGCTAGACAGGCTGAAATCCAACGTCGTCTATTCCCAAATCAACGAACACCAAGACTTTGGCGGGGTAGTCCCAGAGCTGGCGGCTAGGGCGCACCTGGAGTTTCTTTTCCCCGTCATACGCAAAGCTTTGCATAATGTGGCGCATCTCCACGAGATCAGCGCATTCGCTGCAACGTGCGGACCCGGTCTGATCGGAGGACTTTTGGTTGGGGCCACGGCATGCAAGGCGTTGGCCGTCATCAATCAAAAACCCTTCATCGCCGTCAATCACTTGGCCGCCCATGCGCAGGTTTGCCGTTTGACGCAAGAAGTGCCTTTCCCTTTTTTGCTATTGCTTGTGTCGGGGGGGCACTGCCAGTTTCTGGAAGTGCGCGGGCTCAAGGAATATAAATTATTAGGAGCAACGCTGGACGACTCGGCTGGAGAAGTTTTTGACAAAATTGCCAGGCTTTTGGAAATTGACGGAGGTGGGCGAGGAATCGAAAAAATGGCGGAGACTGGCGATCAAAGACGATTTGCTGTTTCTTCCCCGCTCAAGGACCGTAACAACTGTGATATGTCATTTTCCGGAATGAAAACTGCTTTCAAAATCCTGATCCAAGAAAAACAACCTCTCTCTCAACAAGACAAAAGCGACTTCGCCGCTTGCTTACAAAACAGCATTACACACACTCTTGCTGAAAAAACAAAGTGGGCCATCAAAATGGCGGCCTCCGATGTACGGTGCAGTGGGATTTTTGTGATGGCGGGGGGAGTGGCGGCGAACAAAAAAATAAGAGAGGCGATTCAAAACGTGTGCAACGCGAATGCTTTCACATTGGTTTGTCCGCCAACACAATTTTGCACGGACAACGCGGCGATGGTTGCCTGGCTTGGTCTTGAAATGTACAAAGCTGGAGCAAGCGACAGCATCTCATTCGAACAAAGGCCTCGTTGGCCTCTTGAAACGTTATCCTTATTGCAAAAATTCTGAAATCGATCTTCGAGTTTGTCGAACGGCGTCCCAACAAAGTCTGCATTTTTAACTTCTTTGTGATTTGTTTGACATGTTTCACGTGAAACACGAATGGTTAAAAAAACGTAAAAATACAAATGAAAAATATGTGCCTAATTATTGTTATATGCTTCGAGCCTGGGAAAACTTCCCTATATTCCTGAATGCTTCTTGCAATAATGTTGTTTTACACCCAGATACTTTTGTTGCTTCCTTGCAAATTTCTACGTAATTCTCTTTTGTGATTTCTTCTTTCTTGATAACAACCCCGCGCTTGTTAAATGTTATAGCAACATTCCTATATGAGCACGGCTTCCTTTCCTGAACAGGAGCCTCCCAAAGCGTGTGTTGTATATAGTACCACCGCTCGGTTCCGACAGATGAAGTATTTCCTTTATAATTACAATCAAAGATTGATGTTGTCGACGGTGGGCCGTATTTCTTCAAAATTGTATCTTTCGTATCGACCAGCTCAACTATATCAGCAAGCTTGATGGCTCCTACCATCCCCCCCCTAACAACCAAAGTTGAGGAACAGCCACAAAGGAGTAAGCCGAACAAAACGAACCCACAAACTTTCGGTGGCTGAGTATACATACCTTCCCCTCTCGAAATAATCTGAAAAGCAATTACTCTTGCGGAATAATCGTAGAAATCGCGTGTTTATACAACAACTGGACGAACTGATCTTTTTTCAAAATAACAGCAACATCATCGAAGCTATCGACAACCCCCTGCAATTTAACTCCATTAATAAGAAAGACAGTAACCTGCGATTTGTTGTTAACCAAATTATTCAAAAATTTCTCGTAAACACGTTTTTCTTCAGACATACGCGAACACCACATCTCTATACACCTCAATTTGGAACGCTAACACACATCATAACCGAATAAAACAAAAAACACCCTTGTGCTCAGACACAAAAAGCCCGTAGGTTCGTCTCTTCAATGCCCGAATGCTCACGTAGCACAAGTACGCTGCGCTTCGAGGCTTCTGCCTACGACTCTCTTCGTGACTGAGTACATACCCGGCAACAAAAAGCCAGCGGGTTCGCCGAGTCGACGCCACAACAAGTCTGTGATTTTGCTGGGAGTCCTACGTTGCTCGACTTGTAAAATTCAGCCCCCCGAACGGCTCCTCCACCAAACTCTTTTGGCAACCGGGAGTGAGTATACCAAATCACAAAAAAATTGCGAGTTTATTTAAAAACTCAACACCCCACGATTCCAAAAATCTCTGATTTATTCGTCCGCCTTTATTCAGCGTGATTTATTAAGAACCAGTTGACATAAGATTTAGATTGAGTATTTTCAGGAGAAACGGAGCGATGAATAATTTTGCTGCTGAGACACGTAGGGTATGGAACTACACATTATTCCACTATTAGTGCAAAGTATCACGGAGTGTCTGCCGGTTAGCTCTTCTGCTCATATACTGGTGTTAGAGGCTTTTTCCCCACTTTGTCTCTCCAATTGTTTGCAAGAGGCTCTCTTCCACTTGATCCCACTTTGCAGCTTTGTCGTGGTTTTTTGGAGCGAGTTTTGGCAGTTGTTACTTGGTTGCTTGCGTATAGTGAAGTGTTGTTGGAGCCCCAACCATAACGATACACAAACACTGATCGTAGTCAGAAACATTATCTTAGCGAACGTCCCCCTCTTTATTGCGGGTGTGGTGTTGCACTTTTTCCCTTACACCATCACACATAAAAAGCTTATAACCTCTTTGAATTTAATTATTTTTGGTTTTCTTTTGCGATTTGCGGATATGTGGTGGAATTGCGGACATGAGGCTCTCGGCAAAAGCCCTGGCATTAGCGCGGGAAAAACTATGCGCGAGCTCACTCCACTAAACGCCTCCATTATCGGTCTTGCGCAGGTTCTCGCTTTTTTCCCAGGAGTGAGTCGCATGGGGATTTGCATAACGATGGCGAGGTTTTTTAAATTGGGCAGGGTGGACGCTTTGCGATTGGCTTGCTTGACTGGCATGCCAGTGTTGGTATACGAGGCAGGGAAAAATCTATTGAATGCGTTTTGTGGCGCAGAGTGCACGGAAAAGGTTGCGTACATCGAGTCATGCGTTGTGTCCGGCCATGACGTGGTGAACTATTTGTTCGTAGCGTTGTTGATGATTTTAAGCTGCGGAACGCTGAAACTGCTGAAGACGTACGTTTCGAGATATTCTTTCAGCGCGATTGCTGTATTCCGTATATTGTTGGGTGGTATTCTATTTATTCTAGCGCTTATAAAATAGACATTAACCCTGTTGCAAAAGTTCTCAGAGGTTGTTTTTTGGTGCGTCGCTTCGGTGCTTGAATGCTCGCGTACGTTTGAGCCCTAACTCCGCCTAGAATTACCCCATTTTTGAAAAAAACTAGTCAGAAAGTGGCATATTTCTTCGTTTTAGTTCTTGATTTTTGTCCTAAAATAGACTACCTAATTAGGTAATAGG
>JAIRNW010000020.1 GCA_031257795.1 Holosporales bacterium
CTCAGTAAAGTCTGCGGCTTTGCCTGAAATTTGGGGCTGTTCGGCTTGAGCAGCACGCCAATACAACTCTGTTGCTTGTTTTACTAAATTCACGTCATTAAAGTCTGCAAGCCATCACACTCATCATTCTACCATTCGCTCAAGTATAATGCAAGAGTTGTTCTGCCCATGAAAAAACCAACAAAACCAAGCCCATTGCGGGAAACACCTGAGAGTCAGGGGAGATGAGTATAGAAACGTTAGATTCACACTCGAGACATTTTTCCAATTTTATGCAGAAATTTCGGCCAAGTTTCAACTACTGGGCAAAAAATATGAGCTCACACAGCGTTCAAAAATCGAGATTTTGCTGCATTTTTTTTCATTAGGCAGCCCTGTTAGGCAACGGCGATTCGATTGACAAAGGTTTCGTTCTTTGTGATATTTGGGCCCGGGTAATTTTTTTGGAGTACAAGATGGAAAATATCTTTGAGAAAGCAAAAACTGGCGCACGCCCTAGCTTTACCGATTTCCGCGAAACGAATCGTTCATGTTCTTTGGGCTTGGAATTTTTATTGAAGAACGGAACACCGAAAGGCATCTCAGCCGACGGCAAGCCGCTCTACCCAGTAGCCGATGACTTGAGCGTCTTCTTGATCGACTATGCAGGGAAGGAAGAGGATATTTTGCCAGCCAAGGACGGAAGTAAGTGGCTAGATAAACAGCTGAACCACGTCATCCCCAGGTGCTCAGATTTAGACAGATTGGTACTGTTGTTCCACTGCAAAAACTTCCCGATCGCCAGCGCCGTTCCGTGCATGTTAAACGGAGGTGCGGGCATGAACGAGTTCTCCGGCAGATACGCGGAGTTACCGGAGGCCGTCGCCTCGCAAACAACGCTTAGTGATATGTTTGGGAATGCAGCCCAGCTTCACGGCGTGCTAAGCGACTTTTACAGTGAGAGATACAAGGATTACCGGGAGCTCCTCGGCGCGGGGATCTCGCGCGAGCTGAGCCGCGGCGTTCTACCGGCTGGCCAGTACACTGAGTTTTTTACGAGATTGACCCTGTTCAACCTGATCAAATTCATCCAATTCTACGATGACGACGAGAATCCATTAATGAAGCCGGTTATCAATCAGATGAAGATTATATTCCAGCTCGGCTTCCCAAAGCTGTACTCTTTGTTTAAAAACGGCACTTTGGACGCGCAAGAAAAGCTGTTCGCCGATTTTCTGAACTCCAAGCAGCCTGGCAACCTCACGTATCGCCGCAACTCTGAGAAATTGGAGAAGGAATGGCAGAAGAAGCACATCATCATAAATGAGGATGGCACGCCGCTTGATGGCGATAAGTGTTGGATCAAAGTCAAGGAATACTCAGGAACTGACCAAACCCCGCATGATGCCGTTGGGATGTCTATGGGGAATCTGTCGTCGGCAAAGTCGATCGAGCCGCTTGTTGACCTGCTGATTAGCCTTGGGCACTGCTCGCCTTTCGAGCTCACGACTTTGTTTTTCGAGTCTCAGATTCCGTTTTTCGTCTTCCGCCACATAATCCGCCATCGCACGATGGGAATCTACGACTGGAAGTTCATCGATGATGTTTACGTTCCGCGCGTTCGCGAGAATCAGGGGCACCAGCTTGCTGCCGGGGCGCAGGATAAGCTCGCGCGCTACACTAAGGCCGCATACGACAAGGCGCAGGAGCAGAGGGCGGCTGTGAAGGGAAATGAGGAGGAGACGAGGTATCTGCTGGCGCCGGTGAATCAGTATGTGCAGTTTGCCGGGCGGATCGATATACACAACCTCGTGCATATTTTGAATTTGCGCAAGCACTCTGCCGCGCAGTACGAGACGCGCATGATGGCGCACACGTTGCAAAGGATCTTCAGCAACTGGACGCCGAAGATATACGATGCGTTCTTGGCGAACAAGAAATTGGACGAGCTGCAGCAGCCTGAGGCTAAGAAGCAGGTCGCTTAGCAATTATATCCAATCGCAACTGAACTGTGGGCAGAAGACACGGAGCGGATTCCCTCAACGAGTTGGGTGGTGTCTCGAGCGTAGCCACTGAACCGTACTTGAGCGTACCACCAAAGGCGAACCACTCCAAGCTCCGCAGAGTCGCAGACTTTGTTTTGAGCCGTTCGACGAACCACAGTTCACTTATGATTGGCTATATAATCAATCACACCTAGTCTGCAGGCAAAAAATCCCTAATAACAAATGAATTCAGGAACATCATCCCGCATGTTAGATGTGATTGACTATATATACTTTTCCTCCAAAAAATGCTACAAGTGGCGGGGAATTGCCCTTTTCTCACCCAGTGGAGCGAAGAATGTCTGACAACGAACAGTCCTTATTTGATGATGTAAAAGTCGTTGCAATCGAAGATGAGATGAAAACATCCTACTTGGATTACGCGATGAGTGTGATCGTTTCCCGGGCGCTGCCAGACGCGCGCGACGGCCTGAAGCCAGTTCACCGCCGTCTGCTGTTCGCAATGCAGCGCGCCGGCAACGACTACAGCAAACCTCACCGCAAGTGCGCGAAAATCGTTGGAGAGGTCATGGGAAATTACCATCCACACGGGGACGTCTCGCTGTATGAATCCCTAGTTCGCCTCGCCCAACCATTCAACATGCGTCTCCCGCTTGTTTGCAGCAAAGGAAACTTCGGTTCCATGGATGGCGACCCGCCAGCTGCTCAGCGCTACACAGAGGCGCGCTTAAGCAAGAGTGCCGAGGAATTACTGAAAGACATAGACCGCGACACCGTTGATTTCCAGCCAAACTACGACAGCACATTAACTGAGCCAATAGTTTTACCAGCGCGTTTCCCCAATTTATTGGTCAATGGCTCGAACGGCATCGCGGTTGGCATGGCGACGTACGTCCCTTCGCACAACCTCGGCGAGGTGATCGATGCCTGCTGCGCGCTCGTGGACGAACCAAATCTGTCAGCGGAAGAGCTCATGCAATACATTCAGGGGCCCGATTTCCCAACCGGAGGAATCATCATCGGGCGCGGCGGCATCCTGCAGGCTTACAAAACTGGGCGAGGCTCGACGATAATACGCAGCAAAACGCACATCGAGGAGATCCGCGGGGGACGCGAGGCGATCATCATCACTGAGGTGCCTTACCAGGTGAACAAGGCGAAGATGGTTGAGAAGATTGCGGAGATGGTGAAGGAAAAGATTATCGAAGACATAAGCAATATTCGCGACGAGTCCAATCGCAAGGGTGTGCGCGTCGTCATAGAGCTGAAAAAGGATGCGGTTGCGGATGTTGTTTTGAACAAGCTGTATAAATTTTCGCCGGTTCAGGGGAGCGTCAACTTCAACATGCTCGCGCTGGTATACGGCCGGCCGGAGCAAATGTCTCTGAGACGCATCCTGGATGAGTTTATCGCGTTCAGGGCGGAGGTCGTCACGCGGCGCTGCCGTTTCGAGTTGCGCAAGGCGCGCGAAAGGGCCCACATTCTGATGGGGTTTGCCGTGGCTCTCGCGAATTTGGACGAGATCATAGACATGATCAAAAGTTCCGCGGACAGGGCGAGTGCCCGGCAGGGGTTGTTGGCGAAGAAATGGCCTGCGCGCGACATTGGGCCGCTGTTTGCGTTGGTTGACGACTCAAACGACCCTGAGTCCGCTTTCTACGAGCTCTCGCCGACGCAGGCCGATGCGATCCTGGATTTGCGTCTGCATCGCTTGACCGGCCTGGAGCGCCAGAAAATCAACGACGAGCTGCACGAGCTTTCCAGGACGATCGCTGATCTTCTGGATATTTTGGGATCTCATAGCAGAATCATGAGCATCGTGAAGCAGGAAATGCTTGATGTTAAGGAGAAGTTCAACACCCCGCGGCGCACGGTTATCAGCGGGTCTTCGGATGCCGTAATAGATGATGAAGACATCATACAGCGCGAAGACATGGTGGTCACGGTGAGCATGGAGGGGTATATCAAGCGGGTGCCCCTGGCGACGTACCGCTCGCAGAAGCGCGGCGGGCGCGGACGCTCTGGGATGACAACGAAAGAGGAAGATGTGGTGAGCGACGTGATTGTTGCGAACACGCACGATAACATTTTGTTTTTTTCGTCGCTTGGGCAGGTGTATTCGTTGAAGGTCTACCAGCTGCCGATCGGCACGCCTCAATCTAGGGGACGGGCCATGGTGAATTTGTTTCCGCTGAGCGATCAGGAGAAGATTTCGACGGTTTTTGTGATTAATAAGCAAAACTTTGATGATAACGGAAACTTTTTGATATTTGTGACGTCATTTGGAAATGTGCGGCGCAATAGGATTTCGGATTTTGAGCACATCGGGGTTAACGGGAAGAGGGCGATGCGTCTGGATTCCGGGGAGAGTTTGATCGGGGTGAAAATGGCCAGGGCGGACGACGACATATTTATTGTCACACACAAAGGAATGGCCAATAGGTTCTCGGTGGAAAATGTGAGGCTCTTTGCTGGGCGAGATTCTAATGGTGTGCGTGGCATTAAGTTGGCGGCTGGAGACAGCGTTATTAACGTCAGCATTTTGTCTTCACAAAGCATTTCCTCAGAAGAGCGCGACGCGTATTACTTGGCTTTCCGCGCGGCTGAAAAAGAGCATGGGGGAGTAGGCGACGAGGCTGAAGAGGGAAGCGATATCTTTACCGCTGGAAATAGGGATGAAGTGGCAGTAGCAGGAGACGAGCGAGCCGCGGATGGGGCTGGAGACGGACAAGCTGAGGACGGGGCAGAGGCGGATGACCAAGCTACGAGCGAAGTCACCTTGCAAGGTGAGGTTTTGCAATTAAGTGATGAGCGCGTGAGAGAGCTTGCAGAGAGTGAGCAATTTATTCTTACCATAACTGAAAAAGGCTTCGGGAAAAGGACGTCCGCCTATGCCTATCGCTCAACAAATCGCGGGACCAAAGGTGTTGCAAACATAGTTGTTAATAACAGAAATGGCAGCGTCGTGTCGTCATTTCCTGTTTGCGAGAACGACGACATAATCCTGATCACTGACAACGGCAGGCTTATGCGCTGCCCTGTCAGAGACATCAGGATAACAAACCGAGTTGTGCAGGGTGTTATCGTGTTTAGGGTGGACAAAGGCGAGAAAGTCGTCGCGGTTAGTTGCGTCCCTGCTGAGGAGGTTGAGGAATGATTCCCACTCTGTAGTGGAAGAACTTTTTTGGAAATTACCTCAACACCCCCACGCTTCCGAAAATCTCTGGTTTATTCTTCAGCCTTTATTCAGTGTGATTTATTAAGACAACACCGTTAACTTATTATGTGTTTCATGTTACAGATGAATAATTTTGCGGCTGAGACACGTAGGATGTTGAGGAAAATTACAGTTGACATTTTTGTGATTGTTGCTATAGATGCACCACTGCTTGCGGTTTGTAGCTGGGTTTTATATGTCGAAATTTCTGTCCAGTATTTTGTTTGCTGGAGTAATCCTTTCCTGTGGGATTGTACAGGGCGAATGTCTCCCTACGTCCCCAATCTATCAGCATAATGGAAATCAAAATAAACAACCCATGCTGGACGGACCACGTCAAGTTGAGGGCGTACAGCTACAGAAAGCAGATTTAAGCATACGGGTAGTGCCGGGGATGGTGCACTCACTTGTCGGAGTTTTCGTGCTAAACAATATTGCCGCTGCAGTTACATACGCAGGACTAGGCGCAGTCAGTTCGAGCTGCGCACTTTGTGCGGCAATCAATTGTTGTGCCGTTGTAGTTGAATTAATCTTGGGGCGCAAATTATCGTCCTCTGCGTTTTTTGATGCGCTCTTCAAGGCTGCACTTATACATACACTTGATGGTGGTTTTGCTTGGGGGATTTTGAAACATCAATCAGCGCGATTGGGGCTTCTTCTTGGAAACTGCGTACTTCTGGCAGGCGGCTTTTTCTCTTTGCGCAGCAAGCGACGAGAAGCTCCTAGAAGTTGTTCTCTTACAGAAAAAATAGGCGCAGGAGCAATCGCGCTAGCAACCGGTGGAATTGTTGCTACTATTTTTTGTAGCCTTTGGGGCTGTTGTTTCTGCAATTCGAAAGCTCTTGCAATCAAAATGATTGAAGCTGTCCTCTATTACGCATGTCTGTTCCAGAATTGGCATTGGTTAAGTTCTGTAATATATGAAAAGGGATACTTAGCTGATATAGTCAATCACACCTAGTTTGCAGACAAAGAATCCCTATCCACAATGAATTCAGGTACGGCATAACCGCAGATTAGGGGTGAATAGTTATACATTTCGAACCTGAAGGCCAGGATTTTTCTCGATTCGGATGCCGCAATTCATCTGCGGGCAACATCTAAGAGTTAGGTGAGATGAGTATAACGAGTACCTTAGTGCCACGTCTATCAATTACAGCGCGTGGGAGGAGGGCTTCAGCAGTAGGCGAGCAACCCTGTTACGTTTCGAACCGGATTCGACACAGAAAAGACCAATTTAAATCATTATGTCAACGGGTTATCACGTTTGAAACATACGAGATCTACTATAAATCCAAAACTGTACTATACTCAACCGCGAAAGTTTGCTGTGGCGACGAGAACTCGCGAACTTTTGGGAACTATAATTAGGAGTCTTTATGCATAAGGAGACCAAAACTACATCCGCGGAGAAGGCGCCAAATTCGGCGTCTCGTGCTTCGAACGAAATGTTGAAACACACTCCAGTTTTGCTGAATGAAATGCTAGCCCAATTGTTCCCAAAAAACGGCAAAGTTTACGTTGACGCAACTTTTGGCGCGGGCGGCTACTCGCGAGCGATCCTGAATTCCGCGGATTGCAAGGTTATTGCTCTGGATCGTGATCCAAGCGTCATCTCCATCGCGCAAGATTTTTCCAGAGAATATGGAAGTCGTTTTTTCTTTAACTTATCTAAATTCAGTGATATTAAAAATATGCTTAATTGCGAAGTTTCAGGTATTGTGTTTGATTTTGGTTTATCATCAATGCAGATAGAGGACGGAAAAAGGGGCTTTTCCTTCCAGCACGACGGCCCCCTAGACATGCGCATGGGGAATGATGGGGATCTTACTGCAGCTCAGGTTGCTAATAGCTTTTCCAAAGACGATTTGCGAAGCATACTACGCCTGTACGGAGAGGAGCGGCTGGCAGGAAGGGTTGCCAGCGCGATAGTCGCGAGCCGCCCGCTTTCGTCGACTTTCCAGCTCGCTGAGGTTGTGCGCGCCGTGGTTCCGAGGAGGGGGACGATAGACCCCGCCACGAAGACTTTTCAGGCTCTTCGTATTTTTGTGAACAATGAGCTCCAGGAGATACACAGCGCGCTGAACGGGATTTTGAGCTTTGCGAGCGGCGGGCTTAACGATATTAGTGTGGTGACGGTGGCTTTCCACTCGCTGGAAGACATGGTTGTCAAGAATTGGCTCAAAAGCAATTCGGGAATGGTTAAAGAAAAAACTCGCGGAGTCATACTGCCGTCCAATCAAGAGATAGCAAACAACCATAGGGCGCGCTCGGCGAGGTTGAGGTCGCTTGTTGTTAGGGCGATTGTGGGGCAGGGTAGAGCGCCCAAAGAAAAAAACACCAATTGCAATATTCCAGAAGGGAAGATAGAAAGATGACGAGAGGTGCCTTTATTTCTGTTTCGTTTTTCCTGATTTGCGCGCTGTTGGCCGTGCTTTTCCAGGTCAAATACACCGTTTTAGACTTAGAAAACGAACACACCAAGATCTGCCTCCTTTTGCGCTCGTCGCACGAAAAACTGCGCGTGTTAAAAGCAGAGTGGGCATTTTTGAATAACCCTGATCGTCTATTCGACTTATCTAAAAAGTATTTATCGTTGCGTCCAATTAAGGGGCAACAAATAGTTCATTACAAAGACTTGCAAAACAGCGGAATGGGTGAATACGATAGAGAGCGGCTTATGGAAATAATCGGCTGTGGGGGAAAGAAGCGGTGAGATTTTGGGGAAAGGCGTATCGCGTCGGAATTGGGCTGAACAGGGTTTCCAGTTTGGTGTCTAGGCTGGAGACCGGCGCTAGGAATGGAGCCGCGCAAGAGGAGTATACCAGGCAACTGCGGGCGGAGGAGCCGCCGTTAGTCGCGGATCGACGAACTCGAAAACTTTTAGGGACTGGGACAGTGGGATTTCATTCCCTTGGGAATTGGCGCCTGTCTACCGTCGCCCTAGCTTTCTACTTCCTGTTTTTCCTGGTCTGTGTCCGCCTGGTCGACGTCATGATTCTTGGCCCCAGAAAGGGATACAGCGCCAATCAAATGGTCTCCTACGAAACGGAAATCCCTCGCGCGGACATTGTTGACAGAAACGGAAACATTCTGGCAACCAGCATTGTCACGGCCTCGGCTTTTGTTAATACGCATGAAATCACCGATCCACTCGAGGTCGCTGAACGCCTGCCCCCAATCCTGAAAGAGTGCCCCGTTGACGAGCTAAAGCGCAAACTGCAGTCGGGCAAGAGTTTCGTTTGGCTTGCCCGCCACCTAACCCCGAAACGCCAGGACGCCATTCAGCGCTTGGGGATTCCGGGCATTTATTTGAAAAAGGACTACAAGCGCGTGTATCCGCACGGGAATTTGGCGAGTCATGTGATTGGCTTTTGCGACATTGACGGGCGTGGTTTGTCGGGGGTTGAGAGGAGCTACGAGCGCACATTGCAGCAAAACCAAAGCCAGCAGCCGCTGCGTTTGTCAATCGATATAAGGATACAATACATAGTTGCTAATCAACTGCAGGAGAGCGTGGATGAGTTTCAGGCGATTGGCGGGAATGCGATTTTGATGGATATAAAAACTGGCGAAATCATCGCTATGGAGTCTTTGCCGAATCTTAATGCGAATCATCCTGGAGATGGCAAGAGCGAGTGCGCGTTCAATCGAAACACGTTGGGCGTAAATGAGCCGGGGTCTTTGTTGAAGATCCTCAACGTTGCTATTGCTTTGGAGTCTGGCAAAGTGACCATGCAAAGCTCTTTTGACGCAACGCTTCCTGTGAAGATCGGGAAGTTTTGCGTAACGGACTGCGGACGAAGGCACGAGGTTCTGAAGTTGCGCGACGCTTTCATATATTCCTCCAACATCGCAGCAATAAAGATGCTGCAAACGTTCGGAGGGGCGCCAATTCAGAAAAGATTTTTCGAGGACTTCGGGCTGTTCGAGAAGCCGGCGGTTGAGTTGGTTGAGGTTGGGCGGCCGATCTTTCCGAAAAAATGGACAGAGCCGACGGCGATGTCTTCGTCTTATGGGTATGGGATTGCGATTAGTCCGCTGAAATTGCTCACGACGATTAATGGAATCGTCAATGATGGAATGCTCGTGGAGCCAACACTGATATACGGCAAGCAGCAGATGCGGCAGAAAATCATCTCTTCTGAAACGTCTAGTCGTGTGCGTGATTTGATGCGCGAGACGGCAATATACGGCACTGCGCGGAGTGCAAATAGGTACGCGGCGGATTTCAGGATTTTTGGGAAAACTGGCACTACTTATAAAAATGCGAAGGGCATGGGCTATTCGATCGCAGGGAAGAGGCGGAGGATTACCTCATTTGTTGCCGGATTCCCTCATGAAAACCCGAGGTACATTCTCTTGGTTATGCTGGATGAGCCGAAGGCGACTCCGCAAACTTGCGGCCAGGCGACGGCCAGTTGGAACGCGGCCCCGTGCGGAGGGAAGATTATCGCGCGGATTGCGCCTTTGCTTGGGATTCCCGCGGCGGAGGCGTAATGTCCAGCCGCAAAAGCCTGAAGCACCGGATCGACGCACCCACAGTTCACTTGTGATTGGCTATAGGAGCATCAAAAGAATCGGATTCAGGCGCTTTAGCCCATCTTTCGTCGCCCTCAATATATTATCAGAGTGCTCCAAAAACCCCCCGTCAACCAGCGCCTGCAGCGCATCAAGCCTAACGAACTGCTCCAAAGCCAGCGGTAGCGCCGAACAATCGAGCCCACGCGGCATCCTAAGTCCCATCAGAAGTGCCTCTCTGGCTTGCTCTGCCAGCGAAAGCTTCTCTTGCCTCATCGGCGGAGCACCATTAGCCATAACCAAGGACGCCCACTTCCTAGGATCCGCCTCCTCTAGCGTTGCATACTTGCAGCTCGCCTCACTAATCCTGCCATGCGCGCCAGGGCCAATCCCGATGTAGTCTTGGTATTGCCAATACCTCACGTTGTGGCGGCATTCGTGCGTTGGGATGGCGTGGTTCGAGATTTCGTATGCAAGAAAGCCGGCGTTCTCCATTTTTTTTTGAGTCAACTCAAACATGTCTGCACATTCGTCTTCGCTCGGGAGGAGCAATTCTCCTTGTTTATACATATTCCCAAAAACTGTGTTCGATTCCACGGTCAGCTGATACGCGGACAAATGCTGTATTGGAATGGTCAGGGCCAGGTCTAGTTCCTCATTCCAAATTTCGACCGAATGCCCAGGGTGCCCGTAGATGATGTCTGCGGAAACACTTTTAAACAGCTTAGAACTTAGATTAATTGCTTCTATTGCGGCCTCAACATTGTGGGTTCTCCCCAACAAAACCAGCCCCTCCGCGAGGAAAGACTGTACACCAATTGATACGCGGTTTATCTTCGACTGAGCAAAACCATGAAGCTTCTCTCTGTTGGAGGAATGCGGATTCACCTCGATTGATATCTCCACATCTTCTTCCACCTTCCAGCTTGAAAAGATCTCCGTCAGAATCGAATCGACAAATGAATTCGGTAGCAGAGATGGAGTTCCTCCGCCTAAATATATTGTTTTGACTACCTTTTGCGGATACCGATTGGCATAGAAATTAATGGCTGTTAGATATGCCTGCTTCCAATATTCTATATTGATGAAGTCGTCTATCTTATAGCTGTTGAAGCTGCAATATGGGCATTTCTTCACGCAAAACGGCCAGTGTACATATATGGAAGTCACGTCTCATAGGGATTTTTGGGTGGTATTGGTCAGTTTCTAGCAATTTTTTACACCAAACGCAACTTCCGCATTTGGCTGTCGTTATAATGGACCTCTTTCGAAACCTTCAAAATCAGAATTTTGGGAAGGAGACACGGAGCACAGAAGCGGAGCGTACCTAGATGTACGTGAGCATTTGAGCACCGGATCGACGTACCCAAAAACTGATTTTGAAGAGTTTGGAAAGAGGTCCAATCAATCACACCTAGTCTGCAGTCAAAGAATCCCTAGTAACAAATGAATTCAGGGCGTCATACCGCAGATTAGATGTGATTGACTATACTCGTCTAACCTGACTCTCAAGTGTTTCCCGCGGATGAATTGCGGCATTCGAGTCGAGAAAAATCCTGGTTTTCATGTCCGAAATGTATATAAGGGAAAAAAGCAAAACCGTGAAATAGCCCTCGAAAGTTCGTTGAGCTGCTTCCAGAAATCACAGCCACGGCCGTGAGCCGCTAACTTCTGCCAGCTTTGTCACGTTGAAATACTTTTCTTTATTCGCAAAATAATCCCCGCACAACAACAAAAGCTTCAACTTCTTTTCAGCAACCTCCCTCTTGCTCCTCCTCTGTGCAACAAAAATGAACTCGCCTTCCTTTAACTCAGCAACCTCCGCTCCAAAAACGCGCAACAATTGATCCTTCCAAAAATGCGGCATTTCCTCAATTTGCTGCAGCCCTTGCTCTTGGCTCCACACTTTGGCTAGGAATCCCCCTCGTATTTTGTCTGAAATGTAAAACACGCCGTCGCTTCCGGCCAACCCAGCAACATTATTCGAAAAAAACAAACGCGTTGGCTCCGCCTGAAAGAAAAAGTAGCCCGCCGCAATGAAGCATGCCACACCGCCCTTCAACCCTTTTCTCTTGCCCCAAACTATCAGCAATAGTGTCGCCGCAACAATTAACAAAATGCAGATCAAAGGCGGTTTGGAAGCAGGACAATTCGAATACGGAAGCGAGCTCACCTTTTCTACCACGAAATTCAGCAGTTTAATGCCGCTTTGAAAGAGAGAGAAAATCGAGTGCAACCACCAGCCGTCGCCAGCGCAGCCTTTTCCGAGCGCGCCGCAGAAAAGAAGGGAAAGTACGGCCAAAATACCCACAGGCATAATAAACCAGCTCAGCAAAGGGATTGCCAACAAATTCCCCAGAAACCCACACAAAGTGATGCGTTGGAAAGTATAAATGGTAATTGGCATTGTGAAAATCGTGGCTATGCAAGTTGCGAGCAAGTTTTGATGTATGGCATATTTTACGACGCGGAGGACATTTATGGCGAAGTTCTCGTGCTTTTTGAACGCGAACCCGTGCTTTTCGTAATACGCGCACAGGCCGGCAACAGAGGAAAAGGAAAGCTGGAAGCTGGCCGAGAACAGGCTCTCGGGGAACAAAATCAATATTATTATTGCGGCGATTGCGACGTTGCGCAGGCTAATCGGGCGTTCGTCTATTAAGATCGCAACCATGGAGATGCTGACCATTAAGAAGGCTCTCATGGCGGAAAATGAGCTACCGGAAAACAGTAGGTAGAATAAGGAGGCGGGGATTGTGAGTGAAGCTGCCATTTTTTTTACGGAAAATCGCTCAGCAAGCCCCGGAACGAACACTAAAAGCTCGGATAGAACAAAAAAAACGAGGAACGCTAACAGTCCCATGTGTAGCCCGGATATCGCTAAAATGTGGGAGATGCCGGCGTTTGTGTAGTTCTCGCGTGTGCGTATGGAAATGGGTTTCTCGCCGATTGTGAGTGCGCTTGCTATGGGGAAGACTTCTGGAGACAGACGCTTAGCTAGCTCTTGTTTTATGGTGAGCCTCATATTTTTAATCTTTTCCATAAACACCCCACCCCCTTTGTTTTCGGGAACTAAATCAATGGAAACGGCGCGAGGCGTAGTTTTAAGGATTTTCTTTACTTTGCCAAACGCCGTTACTCCTTTGAAGAAGGCGTCAAAGCCGGGCTTGTACCCATGCGGACTAACTGATTTTTGCGGAGGGAAAAGCTGAGCTTCTAGCTTTATAGTGGTAAATGGCTGAATTTCTGCGATCTGATTCTTCGGAGCCTGCACTCTGATTTTCACATTTCGCGTAGGTATTTTATTACTGTGCAAAACAATATTGGATAAAACAATCCCCCTAACGGTTTTTGGATGTTGCGTGGAGCCTCTCGGAACGTCTTCAATCTCCTCAATGAACCCAGAAAGCTTGAAGACGCGATTGGCTTGCGCGCCGAAAACGTCGGCGAATCGCGGGGTATTAACGAGGTCCGTGCGGATTTTTGCAGCTGTAAAGCCAATGGCGCAACAAAGGAGCATTTTAATAAGCAACAAGCTCCACGACAGGACGTACTTTTTTCCAAACAATAAAGAATTCGCGCGGCTTATAAGGTGCGTCACAAGGCATATCAAGCACAAACACAGCGCGATGGTAATGCCAGAAAAGGCCAAAACGCCGGAAAGACGCGGCTCTTGATGTAATGAGAAATAGGAAGCGATCCCAACCCCGATAAAAACGGGAAACAAGAGCGGCCACCGCTGCATCTGAAAAGGATCGTCTTCAAAGTTTCTGCGCAATTACACCCTCTCATCTCTTATTTGCGCTTATTTATTTTCGTTTAATGGACCTCTTTCCAAACTCTTCAAAATCAGTTTTTGGGTACGTCGATCCGGTTCGAAACTCACGTACATCTAAGTACGCTCCGCTTCTGTGCTCCGTGTCTCCTTCCCAAAATTCT
>JAIRNW010000038.1 GCA_031257795.1 Holosporales bacterium
TTTCGAAAGAGGTCCATTTCAAATAGAACTCTCCACGCTAAACAATTTGTAACGTGCATAAGACGACACTGGTATATCGAGAATAAAGTCCATAACGTAAAAGACGCAACTTTCCGAGAAGATTTCTCAGTGAAACGAGTGCGACCGTACGGTTTTTCTATGCTAGTAGACTTCGCATTGAACGTGTTCAGATTTAAAAAAGAGAAAAATATTCGAGCTGCTTTGTACAACAACCTTCTAAATTTCAACAAATTCTGTGAAGATTATGGACAAATACTATTTTGATTTCTGGGAAAAAGCCCTGAGCGATGGCCCACCAGGAGTTAAAGTTGTTTGGATTGGGATTACTAATTTGCAATTATTGCTTGCATACAGGGAATGGGTTTAATGGAGTCAGAGTTGTGGGGCAAGTTTAGGGCAATAGGGATAACAGCTCTTTCAAGTTAACGCCTTTTTTACTTTTGCTTTTTTAGAATCAGCATGGTTCAGGAATTTTAGTGGGTTACCATGCTAAGGAATTTTTTAATAACGTCGACATTTTGTTCATTTGCCGCGCTTACTTGCAGTGCAACAGCGTCGGTGCAAGCGGAGGAGCCAGATCATCAGGATGCCTCATGCTCAACACAGAATGAAAATGCATCAATCATCACAAGGGCCAAGAATGTCATGCAAGAAGCCGTGTCATGCTTACCATCTTTACGAAAAATTTCAGACAAACTAAGCGGCATATTCGACGTAGCGAATATTGAGGTTGCGGCTGTGCATTGGGCGGCGATAACTTACCTAGCGAAAATGTCCCTTCCTGTGAACTCTTTGTCAAGTTTAATTGCGTCTTCTGTTCTTCCGGCGTTTTTACGAGATGTTGGGAAGGTGCATTATGACGAAAAAGCAAGGCAAGAGTTTATGGAGCTGTACGATTCGCCCGCGAGTGCGGATGTGATGGCGGAGGGAATAGGAGTTGGAGAGCAAGCAAACCACAATGGATCATTTCTGCAAAGGACAATAGATTCAATCAAAGCTAACAAATATTGGCCAGCAATGTATCAAGCAGGGAAACGCACAATGGGCGTCACCCTTGGCTTCAAGGTTTTATCGGCGATGCTGCCAGAATGGATGGCGTTCGGCGTCACGCTTTTTGCGGCGAATTTGCATTACGTTATATGCTACTTCACAGATTACGCAGACGATATGTTTGATTTTGTTGGGCCATTGCCAAATAGCAGAACCGCACTGCTTGACCTTTTGGACCAGGCAAATGCTCAGGACGGCTTTAACGTGCCAGAAGGCAAAAACATTTTTGGAATATTGGAGAATCAGGGAGATTTGAGTGATCAGGAGAATATTGAAACAGTAGACTACTAGCATATAGCCAATCATAAGTGAACTGTGGACACAGTTCGACGAACCCACAGTTCAGTTGTGGTTGGATATAACAAACTTTTTGTGGCTTTGTACAAGTTTGGAATATACTCAGCTCAAAAGGAATTTGGAGCAGGAGCCTCGGAACAGTGGACGCCACGCGCATGAACAGAAACATGGCTTTAGCCCGCAAATACAGGCCGAAAGCGCTTCAAGATATAATCGGGCAGGACGACCTCGTTCAAGCCCTTACCAAGGGGCTCCAAGAAGGGCGCATCCCGCAGGCGATCCTCCTGAACGGCATCCGCGGCACAGGCAAAACCACAACCGCCCGCATCCTCGCGCGCTCCGTCAATTGTTTGGCGCTCCAGGGCTCCGAAAAAATGACGGTCACCCCATGCTGTGCCTGCAAATCGTGCCTGGCCATCGATAATGACAGCCACGTCGACGTTATTGAGATGGACGCGGCCAGCCACACCGGCGTTGACGATGTGCGAGAGATCATCGATTCGTCGCGCTACAAGGCCGTTTTGGGGCGCTACAAGGTATTCATCATAGATGAAATTCACATGCTCTCGAAGAGCGCCTTCAACGCTCTCCTGAAAACGTTGGAAGAGCCGCCAGCGCACGTGTTGTTCATCTTCGCCACAACGGAAATAAATAAGATTCCAGAAACGATTCTTTCGCGTTGTGCGCGGTTCGACTTGAAGCGCGTTAACTCTAAAGCGCTGATTGCGCACATGAAAAACATAGCGGGCAAGGAGGGGTACGAAATCGAGAACGACGCGTGTGCGCTGATTGCGCGCTTGGCGGAAGGGTCGGTTCGCGATAGTTTGACGCTGTTGGACCAGGCGATGAGCTTGGTGGGCGGCGATGGAGAGGTGGGGGCGCTGAGCGAGGCCGTCGTCCCTACATCTTCAACAACGGGAAGCCACGACAAGCCGATAATACGGGCGGATCTTATACGCGGCATGCTAGGCGGAGCGAATCGTCAAACGGTCTTTGAGGTGTTGTCTTGCATTTTTGCTAGGAACGAGGTCGCGCTTATAGCGGAGGTGCGGAAATTGCTCGTTGGAGGGGCAGATCCTCAAATGATCATGCAGGACCTTTTGGAATGTCTGTATCATTCTATTTGTTTCAAGATTTTACCTAAAATGTCGGCGGACGAATCTATTCCGGAGCTTGATAGGGAGCTCGCGTCTAAGATTGCGAGGGACGTTGACAATATGCGACTGCTTAGTCTCTGGAAAGTTTTGCTGAAGAGTTGGATTGATATAAAGAGCGCTCCGTTTGCTGATCAAGCGCTGGAGATCGGCCTTTTGCGGGCGTGCTTCGCTTTTGAATTGCCATCGGTTGACGAATTGCTGGCCAAGCTCGGGGAGCCTACTAGGCTACAGCAGCAAAGCGGCAATACGATTAACCAAGGGGTTGTTTCTGAAGTGTTACAAGAGGAAGCCAAAGTAGTACAAAAAGAGCCCAGAGTAGCACAAGAGGTGAGCAGAGAGTTACGAGAGGAGTCCAAAGAGCCACAAGAGAAGCCCAATATTCCCGCAGAACCGCTGGAGCCGCCCAAAATATGCCAAGTTAATGAACTAACAAACTTTCAGGAGCTGAGCACGGTGGCGACCGAGCAGGATTTGTTGTCTTTGTTGAAAGAACAGAGAGAGGCGCTTCTCCTGAGCTACATCGAGAACGATTTTGCTTTTGTGAGCGTTTCCCCTGGAAAGATTTGCGTGCAAGTGAGAAACAAAGACGCCATGAAGATAATTCCGTCTTTAAAGATGTTTTTGCTCAAACAAACTGGTCTACAGTGGAGTATCGAAGAAAGCGAGTCTGATGAACCGCTTCAAACAAACGCAGAAAAGCGGAGAAGCTTCTTGCTTGCGGAAGAGGAGAAGATTTTGGAAACGCCGTTTGTGCAACGTGTGAAGCAGTTGTTCCCGCAGGCAAAGTTTGAGTTTGAAGAAAGGACGAGTTGAGTTTTTTATGAATGTTAAAAGGAGTCTGAGTCTTTTTGGAGGAACTGAAGAGCAGGCGGCCGGCGAAGAACAGGCAGCCAATCGTTTGAGCGAGGAACAGGCGGCAAAGCGTTTGGCCGAGTTGGCCAAAGCAATCGCTTATCACGACGATCTGTACTACAACAAGGCCGCGCCGGTGATAAGCGATGCTGAGTATGACGCGTTGCGCCGCGAGAATGCGCAGTTAGAAGTGGCTTTTCCGTCGCTGATACGTCCAGACAGCCCATCCTTGCGGGTTGGGGCTAAGCTCGCCGCCGAGGAGTGGGAGGTTGGAGAGCCTCGCGAAGTGGGCCCAAGCAAGCAAAAACAAACCAGAACAAGAGATGGTCAGAAAAAAATCCGCCACTCCACCCCAATGATTTCCTTGGATAACGCCTTTTCCGACGAAGAGTTTTGCGGATTCTTTGAAAAAGCCGTCAGATTTTTGCGTTCTAAGGCTGCAGGAAGTGGCCCTGGCAACGGTACGGCGATAGCAAATCCTGGCGTCATAATAAATGATGCCGTCGCCGCCCCGTTCGAGTTTTGGGCGGAACCCAAAATAGACGGTCTGTCCGCATCCATCGTGTATGAAAATGGAAAGTTGTCCGTGGCGGCAACACGCGGCGACGGCTCTTTTGGGGAAGACGTCACGGAAAATATAAGGATGATCGCCGATGTCCCGGTTGCCGTGACGCCTTTTGAATCCATTGACAGCCCGAGGGTCGAGGTGCGCGGCGAAGTGTACCTCTCCAAGAAGGCCTTCGCCTCCGCAAATATTGAGCGAGAAAAGAACGGCGAGCCCCCTTTTTCAACCTCCAGAAACGCGGCCGCCGGCTCTTTGCGCCAGCTTGATCCGCAGGTCACGCGCGCGCGTAACTTGCAATTTTTCGCGTACGAGTTGATTCTTCCAACTCAGGCGAGCCACTTCCAAACGCAGCGCGAGGTCTTCGAGTTCCTACGCAGCTGCGGCTTTACAGTGACGGACGATGTGAGGTTGTGCACGTCATACGACGAAGCCTTCTCCTTTTATAGGGACATTATGCAGAAGCGCGCGGACATGCTGTATGACATAGACGGGGTTGTGTATAAAATTAATTCCCGCCGCACACAGCAATTGCTCGGCAATATCGGGAGAGTCCCGCGCCATTCAGTCGCCTACAAATTCCCTGCCGAATTTATCACAACAAAACTTTGCGACATCATCCTGCAGGTTGGCCGCATGGGCACGCTGACTCCGGTTGCGGTTTTGGAGGATGTTATGATCGGGGGGACGTTGGTCAATAGAGCAACGCTGCACAATGCTGACGAGATTCGCAAAAAAGACATAAGAATTGGGGATACGGTGGTGATTCAGCGGGCAGGTGACGTTATCCCGCAAATTGTTAGGGTTGTGGAGGAGAAGCGCCAAGCCACACTGCCGCCGATCTACAACTTCCCGGACGTTTGCCCTTCATGCGGAACGCCTTTGAAACAGGATGGCATATTTGCCAGGTGTCCGTCCGGTTTTGCTTGCCAGGCTCAGGCAATCGAGCGCTTGCTGCATTTTGCGCAGACGTTGGAGATCGACGGGTTGGGGGCCAAAAATATTGAGTTTTTGTATAAAACGCGGCGCATTGAGAACTTTGCGGACATTTTTACTTTGGAGGAGAGAGACAGCATGATTGACATGGCGCCGCTGTCCACGGTTGTTGGGAGCAAGCTGCGCTTAGAGGAAGAGAAAGGCTGGAGTAGGATTTCTGTACGAAAATTATTTGATGCGATTAACAAAAAGCGCGAGGTGCTACTGGCAAAGCTCATCTATGCGCTGGGGGTTCCGCAGGTTGGGCGGCAAACGGCGGTGTTGCTTGAAGAGCGATTTGGGAGTCTTGAAGAGCTGAGGAGGGGCTCAAAGGAAGAGTTGTGTGGGATTGCTGGGATCGGGGAAAAGACGGCGGAGGAAATCGTCGCGTTTATGCAAGATGATGAGATGCGCGGCGTGATGGATGCGCTGCTGAAGCAGATCAACACCAAATCAGTCGCATAATTTGTCGTACAAGTGAAAGAATCGAGTCCCGGAAATTCACTGCGCAGATAATGGCTGTGTAAACGCATTGTTCAAGCTTGGTACGGCAAAACGTGGCCTTTGGACCTCTTTCCAAACTCTTCAAAATCAGAATTTTGGGAAGGAGACACGGAGCACAGAAGCGGAGCGTACTTAGATGTACGTGAGCATTCGAGCACCGGATCGACGTACCCAAAAACTGATTTTGAAGAGTTTG
>JAIRNW010000081.1 GCA_031257795.1 Holosporales bacterium
ACGAAGGTCTAAAAAATCTTTACTTCAGCGAGGATTGAGAGCAATGAACGGTATATTTGTTGGGACTTGTTTTGTACACCAATTGTGGGAGTTCTTGAGATGCGTTGGGTGTTGAGTTGCCATCCCGTTCCTTGTTGTTATGTATCTCTTTTTCTAATAAAATAATCTTTTTATGGTTTTCTTTGAATTTTCTGTTCAGCAGCTCCACCGTACCATTGAGTGCCTCAGGAAGTTCCTCGAATGGAACGTTTTCAATCCCCAAATATTTCTGTATTTTCTCTCCCAAATATTTCCGCATGTCCCTTAAGACATTGCAAGCATAAGAAGAACAAACCTTCCCCAGCGGTGTTTTTCTCGCGAACGCTTGTTTTCTGTGGCAGCCAATAGCCTCCACCTGCATCTGACAGTTGTCGAACTCACGTTGTAGATTCGCGTTTTCTATTTCCAATCTGGAAATTTTATTGCTGAATTTTATCTTTTCAAAACTACACGCCGCGATGTATGTCGCTACAGCTGCTATTGCTGCCGTAGAGAACCAGATAAGCTTAGCGTGACGATCACCACCTCACTACTAGACGCAGCGTGGATTCTGGTCGAGTTTGCCTTAGACGAGACAAATCCTCTTGGCAGCCATCCAGTCTGGGCGAACGCCGTACAGTCCCTGGCTGAGTACGCCTTAGAGGGGAAGAAGCAAAACCTGCCTCAAAAGAACCCGACAATGCCGCAGCAAACATAAAAATAAAAGCAAACCATTTCACTCTCCTCCTCCTCCTTGTCACTGCGTGCCCGTTATACAATTCCGCATAAAGGCTAACAGCCACTCAACGAAAGCACAACAAACTTTCCTATCTCCATCAGGACCATAAAAAATCGCCAAGCAGCTGTTTTTCACTCTTCCCAACTTAATAGTTAGGCATCAAATCGTCCGGAATAATCTCCCTGCGCAGCCGTATTTTCCCGTTTTCTTGCTTCACCTTAGCACGCAACTTTCGATAAGCAGCTAAAACTTCCTGTGCTTTCTTTTCTTTCTCTCTGCATCGATCAATCTCTTCCCCTCTTTGATCTAATTCACTCTTGCATTGCGACTTTTCCTTCTCACAAACTGCAGCCTTATTCTTTTCTTCACCAATTTTTTCCCTTAGCTCCCTATTGAATGCCTTGGCTTCTGCAATCTCTCCCTTTTGTCTGTTACTCTTGCCTGCTAAAAATACATTTTTCCCTTGAAGCTCTTCTCCCATCTTCTCCAACACAGCCGCATCTTTCTTGAGACGCTCTATTTCCGCCGTATTCGTCTGATTGGCAAGAACAAGCCGATGATTTGCTTCCGTTGTCTTTTGAACATGATCATAATACTCGATTAATTTATCAGAATAACGCCTCACCTCATTTGTTGAGTTTTGAAGGAGATCCTGGCACCTCGATAATTCCGTCCCACTTTTCATCAAAGAATCCAGCCTACGCTCGGCTCTTTCTTGACCTTCCCTGCAGACACCTAGCGACGCATTAACATCCCACAAACTCGAAAGACACGCATCGTTGGCCTTCTCGAGTGCGGACGTGTATGTCCACATTCCTGTCAACAACGCTGCTCCACCGACTCCAACCGCAAGCACCGGCGCATACCACGGCTGCAGCGCACAACAATTTGCAAACGCCTCTGCCTCACCACCATCACACACATGTCCGCAACCGACATAAAACACGACTGCGCACGTAAACAAGTTCCTATACGTAACACACCTCACAAAAAAGACAACAAAAAACCGCCAACCACATCACTGAGGAACCATCCGCGGACGATGCACCACATTATAAAAACGATGAAAAGAAAAAATTTATTATTAATATAATGGCTGCTTACTTTGCTAGGCTCGCCGTTTACTTACTCAACTTCGTTGTTTATTATGCGAGCTTGCTTATAGACGACCGGCCGCGCTTCCACACGCTTTCTCTCAAAAATCTACAGATTGAACCTCTTTCCAAACTCTTCAAAATCAGTTTTTGGGTACGTCGATCCGGTGCTCGAATGCTCACGTACATCTAAGTACGCTGCACTTCTGTGCTCCGTGTCTCCTTCCCAAAATTCTGATTTTGAAGGTTTCGAAAGAGATCCATTGATTGCAGCATTGGTCTCCCTTGCTTTTTGACTCCCCGTTTTGTACATATTTTAAATCCGGAGTTAGTGAGGTTTATAGTTTGTCAGCTTCTTCACATTGCACGCCAAAATCAGCAGATCTGCCGCGAAATTTAAATTGTGTGTCGAGTAATGACGGGGGGGCTGTTAATTTAGGGGAGTCTCCGAAGGGAACCGGCGTTTTCATCACATTTGAAGGCTGCGAGGGCTGCGGGAAAACAGAACAAAGCAAACAACTGTACGCCTGGCTAAATGAGGAGTTCCCAGAGATAAACGTCGTGCGCACGCGTGAACCCGGGGGCTCTCACGGCGCAGAGCAGATTCGGAGTCTGTTGCTGACCGGGGAGGTCTCCAGTTGGTTGCCGCAATCTGAGCTGTTGCTCTTTTACGCAGCAAGATACGATCATTGGGTGCACACGATATTGCCGGTTTTAGAGAAAGGTGGGATCGTTGTGTGCGACAGATTCTTCGATTCGTCTAATGCATACCAGGGATGGGGCCATGGTTTGCCCGAGAAATATTTCGTGTGGCTTGACCAACTATTGAATGACGAAAACAGCGGCCACCCTTGCGTACCCGACATAACGTACGTGCTGTGCATCGATCCAGCCGTTGGCCTCAAGCGATCGCAGGCGAGGCTCCAGGCTGGAAGGAGCCTGGGGAATGAAACGGAAGACAGGTTCGAGCGGATTGACGTGGATTTTCATAAAAGGGTGCAGGCTGGATACGAGCATATCCTGAAAAACAACCCGGACCGCTGCGTGAGGGTGGACGCGTCTCGTTCGATTGAGGAGATTCATAGGGATATTGTCGAAGACGTTAAGAAAAAAGTGAGCAGACAAGGTTATAAACCCAGCCACAAAAAGAGTTGAGAGCAGGAGCCTCGAAGCGCAGAAGCGCAGCGTACTTAACGTACGTGAGCATTCGAGTAGCACCGAGCTCCAGGCAAAGTCGCAGACTTTGTTGGAATGCCGCGCGACGAACTTTCAAACTTTTTGTGACTGGGTTGCGAGAAAAATTTCATTCTTCGTATTTCTTTTTATTCTACCTTCGAGCTCAAGCTCCCCAATGGCAGCAAGTAAAGTTGGCAAATCACAATTATGATGGTTAAACAGAATCTCAATAGGAACCGGCGTTGTGCCGAGCTCTGACAGAATCATATCTTTCAATGAACCTCTTTCGAAACCTTCAAAATCAGAATTTTGGGAAGGAGACACGGAGCACAGAAGCGGAGCGTACTTAGATGTACGTGAGCATTCGAGCACCGGATCGACGTACCCAAAAACTGATT
>JAIRNW010000083.1 GCA_031257795.1 Holosporales bacterium
ACGAAGGTCTAAAAAATCTTTACTTCAGCGAGGATTGAGAGCAATGAACGGTATATTTGTTGGGACTTGTTTTGTACACCAATTGTGGGAGTTCTTGAGATGCGTTGGGTGTTGAGGTCCAATGTCCAACTTCCTTGTCTCGCAAACAGATTTACTCTAGTATACGGTCATGATGTGGGAGAGATCCCCAAGCACACACGGCGCGCGCCCATGGCTCCAGAAGACGTAACAATCATGCAGATCGCCCTGGCGGCCTTTGTTGCGCTGGCTGGCGGGATCGTTTTCCATAAAATGAAGCAGCCGTCGATCCTCGCTTACGTTTTGACTGGCGTCATCGTCGGCCCGTCGTTTTTGGGGCTGATACAGTCGCGCGAGCAGGTGGGCCTGTTTGCTGAGCTCGGGGTTCTGCTGCTGCTCTTCGTTTTGGGGATGGAGCTTAACGTCAAAACCTTCAAGCAACACCTGTTTCTGTCGAGCATGTGCGTCATCCTCATGATCCTCTTCGGCCTTACCGCCAGCTTCTTCCTGTCTTTATTTTTCGACTGGCCCTTCTTTTTTACGGTTGCGCTCGGTTTTGTGGCCGCGCTCTCATCAACGGCGGTTGTGGTCAATGTTTTGGAGGGAATGAATTTAACCAGTTCAAGTATTTCCAAAATCATCATAGGAATACTTATTGCCCAAGACATCGCCGTGATCCCCATGATTTTGACGCTGCAGGCCCTAACAAGCGGCGTCTACGATTGGAACCTTTTCGCGAAAATCGTGTTCTCGCTGGGCTTCATGGCAGTTTTTATCGCATACCTGACCAACCGTTCTCCGTCTACGTTCAGCTCTAAGCGCGTGCTAGGGGCCAATAGAGATTTGTATATGCTTGCGAGTTTGTCGATCTGCTTCGCGGCGGCGGCTTTGGCGGCAGGTCTCGGGGTAACCGCGCCATACGGTGCATTCCTGGCGGGCTTGGCCATAGGGAACATCAGCAGCAACAACAATTTGTTCGTTGAAAGCATACGGCCGATACAGAAATTGTTGCTCATGGTTTTCTTTGTTTCGATAGGGATCTTGCTGGACATTCGTTTCGTAATGAAACACATAGTATTGATCTCCTCAATATTAGTAATGGTCACAATTGTTAAAACGGTCCTAAACATTTTCATTTTGAGGATTCTGAAAGTTGGAATGGCTCCGGCCTCTTTCATTGGGATTTCGTTGGCACAGCTTGGGGAGTTCGCCTTTTTGCTGACGACTATTTTAGACCGCCAAGACAGCGAATCTTTCGATTTCGCACAGCACTGCTTAATCGCCATAACCGTGTTGTCGCTGGCGTTCAGCCCTATTTGGTTGAAGCTGGGGCGGAGGATTCATAGGTTGCTGAAGCGTCCGGACACATTATCCTCCAAGACTATGATGCGCTACACGGTGTGGTATGCTGTCAGGCGTTTTAGGGAGTCTGTTGTAATGACGCAACACGGCAGATTTTCGCTGTTGATGCGACTGAAGGCGAGGAAGCTTGGGGCGGCCATTTCTATTAAAAAAAAGGAGAAGCTTCAGTGCGGAAAATTACTTTCTCAGCCACTTGAAGTTAGTTCGAATTTGGTGAGAAGTTTGCCTCTGGAATTTCCCAAGGTCGTTGAGGAGCCCGCAACGAGCGAAAAGAAACAAAAGACGGAAGCGTCTGAAGAGACAGAGCAGAGCAGCGAGTGATTTCCCCCAAAAACAAAAAAAAGCGGACAAACTCATCGAGAGAATGGATTTTGCGCCAGGTCAGCGACCCATACGTGGCGAAAGCGAAAAAGCTCGGCTACAGATCCCGCGCCGCCTTCAAATTATTAGAAATTGATGAAAAGTTCATGCTTTTGAAAGGGAATCTGACCGTGATTGACTTGGGTTGCGCGCCGGGAGGGTGGCTGCAAGTTGTGAGCCAGAAGCTGCGCCGGAACGACGGCAACAGGATCATCGGCGTCGACTTGCGCTGTGTTGAGCTGATCCCCGGGGTGACCGTGCTGACCGGGGATTTCACGGAAGATACAACCGTGCTGAGAATTTTAGAGGAGCTTAGCGGACAGCGAGCCGATCTAATTCTAAGCGATATGGCGCCTGACTCGTGTGGGATCCCGAGTGTTGATCATGATAGAGTCGTCGGCTTGGTGCGCAACTGCTTGCTGTTTTGCAGCTCCGCCCTTAAGAAAGGCGGGAGTTTTGTGACAAAAATCTTTCACGGGAAGGAAGAGATTGGCGTTTTGGACGAAATGAAACACAATTTCGCGAAGGTGCAACACTTCAAGCCAGCGGCAAGCCGCGGGAAATCCGCCGAGATATACTTGGTGGCGCAGGGCTTCCTGGGAAGCAAAAGCTGAACACTCGGCCGACGCCACAACCATTCTTTCTTGACCTGACTATACATTCCGAACATGAAAACCAGGATTTTTCGACTCGTAGACCGCGATCCACCTAGAAAAAATTCCTGAGAGTCAGGTGAGATGAGTATATATACATTTCGAACATGAAAACCAGAATTTTTCTCGACACGGGTTCTTACTCTGGTTTATCAACCTGGTGTGTCGCTTTGTATAGTTGCTTTTCTGGGTCAACCGTACCATCGATGATAAGAGACTTCTTTTTATTCCTCTTAGCAATCACCCACAAACTAACGCACACCAACAACACAACAAAAAGGATCACCCCGAATATCGCATACTCAACCTTTTTCACGTTAGACCCTATCATCCCCCCATTCACGGAATCGAACAGAAAGTCTCCCAGCGCATAGCCAATCCCGCAGCTAATCACCGTCCATATCACTGCCGCAATGAAGTTGAGCGGCACGAAGCGTCCGGGCTTACTCCCACACAAGGCTATAACAATTGGGCTTATTGTTCGAATTCCATAAATAAAACGGAACATCAGGATAAACCACACGTCATACTTCTTCAAAAGGACGGCTACACGTTTTGACTTTTCATAAAATGAATTGAAGCGCTCAAACAATTTAGCGGACGGGTGCAAAAACATTCTGTGCCCAATGAAAAACAACAATTGATCTGCGAAGAGGGTGCTCGTAAAGGCGAGCGCGGCGACATTCATGATTGAGAGATAGCCCGCGGCAGCCAAAGCACTAGCCGTCAGGATAATCGTCTCCCCCTCAATCATTGCCCCTATAAAAACAATTGCGTAACAAATCCCAGGAGATGACTTAACAAACGTGAAAAAATCAAACATTACTGCGGCTCACTAATTGCCCGACCATCGTGTGTTCAATTTACTACACAACCAGACACAAATACACCCAATCATCAAAAGTTTGCGGGTTCACCAACCAAAAACCTACACATTCCACCGTATTCGTGCAAGACTATAAGCATTGACAAATGATTTTCGTTGACTTCTTGATGGAAGTTGTCCATATTCCCTTTGTGTTTAGTTTTTGTTAACGTTTTGGTCATGTTTATAAAAAGAAAAATATCGTTATTGTTAGGAATGGCGGCGGTTTTCCCGCTGATGGCTCATGGTGGGAACAACACCGCGGTTTGTTTTTCCCGTAGTAATATTAGCGCTACCTTTAGAAACACCTCTTTGTTTGCGGGTGGAATCAATTACACTAGCCCTTTTTCGGTTACTGCCTTAGAGAGCAAAGAGGATATAGCGAAAGCGATTAATAACGTAGGCTTGGCTGGTGTAGCATTTGAAGGCATGAGCGCTGCGCATAATTTGAGCATTACGCCTGATCTTAGCTACGTGAACGAGAGCTCTAATCTTGGGGACGCTATGGTGAAGGCTAGCGAGTTATCAGATAAGCTTCTGGCTTCTGTTGCAGGGGAAGTTGACTCTCTTAGGAAGATGATTGGTAGAAATGTTCCTTCTGATAAGGAGAAGCTTGGGCAGTTTGTCGCCGACGTGGGAGGAAACGCTTCCTCGATTCTGGATGCGGCAAAAATTTTCTCTACTACCCTAGGTTGTAAAAACGGAACAAATCCAGTGACTGCTAAGTTGTGTTTTCACGCGCCTAAATTTGAAGCAGCGGCGCAAGAAGTTATAGATGCGCTTAAGCCTTTTGCTGGGAAGGACATATGTGAGGCGAAAAAGCCGTGGTACAAGATGCTTTTTTCGAAGGGTGCGGCAGGAGCGAGCGAGCAGCCAGGGCAGGAGGGAATAAATGGCACGGACGGGAAAGCCAACAAACCAAACCACAATCCCAGCCGCAAACAAGTCGCAGAAGATCCAGCAGGACGGCAATAACTCGACGTCCGTCGAGCCGGGAGAAAATGGCACGGACGGGAAAGCCAATAAACCAAACCAAACCACAATCCCAGCCGCAAACAAGTCGCAGGAGATCCAGCAGGACGGCAATAACTCGACGTCCGCCAATCCGGAAGAAGAAGTGACGGAGCACCAGGGGGAAGAGAGACCACGGAGGGAAAATAGCACGGCGCCCAAGAAGAAAGGAAAGGGCGATGAGGAGCTCCGGGATAGTCACTGAAGGAGGAGAACAAAGCTGGGGTGCGGTCTTTGCATTCCAGCAGGGTTTAGGCGTTCGGTAGCCGTAACGTGTGACACCGCCTCTGTCACGAAGAGATCAGATGAGCTAGGGCCGCGCGTGGGTTTTGCCACGTGCGGCTATCATCTGGCGAACGGCTTCGTGTCGTGTTCACATGTTATGACTTTGTTGGTGACAGGACATGTTACTGCTTAGCTGGTCATTAATTACCCGACCATCGTGTGTTCAATTTACTACACAACCAGGCACAAATACCCCCAGTCATCAAAAATTTGCTGGTTCACCTCCTTAACACCCAACGCATCTTTACCCCACCGACAAAAACTGTAGAATGCGATCAGTCGTTATCTTAAAAAAAGCTATAAATTGTGCGTATTTCCTCAGGTAGCATCGTTCAAGTTT
>JAIRNW010000009.1 GCA_031257795.1 Holosporales bacterium
ACGAAGGTCTAAAAAATCTTTACTTCAGCGAGGATTGAGAGCAATGAACGGTATATTTGTTGGGACTTGTTTTGTACACCAATTGTGGGAGTTCTTGAGATGCGTTGGGTGTTGAGCCTATACGCTAAGGTTGTTGAATTTTTCTCAAAAAGTGAAATCAGTAACCAGCAAACCTTTGGTAGCTAATATATACATTTCGAACATGAAAACCAGGATTTTTTCGACTCGTAGACCGCGATTCACCTAGGAAAAATTCCTGAGAGTGAGATGAGTATATCCAATCACAAGTGAATTGTGGGCAGAAGACACGGAGTACAGCCGCCGAGCCGTACTTAGAACCCGTTGACATAAGATTTAAATTGGACCTCTTTCCAAACTCTTCAAAATCAGTTTTTAGGTACGTCGATCCGGTGCTCGAATGCTCACGTACATCTAAGTACGCTCCGCTTCTGTGCTCCGTGTCTCCTTCCCAAAATTCTGATTTTGAAGGTTTCGAAAGAGGTCCATTATATCAACGGGTTCTTAAACGTACCGCTTAAGTCGAGCAGCACCGGGCTCACGGCAAAGTCCCTGGCTTTGTTAGTCGCGGACTTTGTTGGAGGTTCCGACGCAACGAATTCGCAAGTTTTTTGTTGCTGGGTATTCTGCGAAACCATTACAGCTTTGGCCTCAGTCTTTCTTAGACATGAAGTAGGAAAACCTATCGAAAACGTCGTCCAACGAAACGTAAAAGTCGCGCGCGATGTTGTACCAAAGCATGTAGGAGATGAAAGCGTAGAAGCCGATTACAAAAATGAAAAGTTTTGTCCAAAATTTAATGTCTGGCAGGGTTCCCGGCTTCAACGTTGAGACTGTGTAATCGTAGCATTGCTGCGCTATTTTCTGCTTGCCGTACCTTTCGATCGAGGCGTTGATGCCATAGATGAATGTGTAGAGTCTTTTTTTGTAGCTATTAATTATTGCTGCGTCTTTGAAATCGTTGTACTTCCCTTTGAAACCGAGTGTTAGGATAAAAAGATAAATGCGCGCCAAACTTGTTTTCGCTTGATCGTACCTTGATAAGATCAACTCAATCCTTGAGAAGATTGTTTCGCCAGAGGATTGCGAGTGGAAGACTTGTCCCTCCAATAACAGATTTTGCCACAAACTACGCCCCTTCCAATTAATCCCCAGAAAAACCTCGTCTGCGAGTGCTACCATCGCATATTGAACTTCCCTGAAAGTTGTTAAGTCGAATTGGAACAGCACCACGACCTTTTCGGCTTGTTCAGTTAACACTTTCTTCAGGCGATCTTGTATTTCTTCCAGAGCGCGAACAGAGTGTACCGGGATGTTTTTGGCCAAGGTGCTGTGCGCGGCGGTTGGGTATTGATTGCTATTGGCAGGGATTGGTACTTGATTGGCGGAGGCTGTGTCAGCAGCTGGCTCCACTGCTTTTTCCGGACGGCCTTCCGCGGATGTTGCGCTGTCAGCCGATGTTGCTGGATTTCCCGCTGAGCCCGCGGGACGATTGCTTCCACCTGCAACAACCTCCTCTTCCTCCAAAACAGCCGCAGCTCCGTCAAGTTCATTGTCAAGCGCTATCGTCTTGATTGCCAGCTCCTTGCATTTCAACAATTCGTAGTAAAAATCCACAAAAAATTGCTCAAATATTGAGGCTGTATCTTTTTCAAGCATTCACTTTTCCTTCAGCCAGGCGACTTGCTATCCGCACCAACCCATTGTAGCCATTTCCAAAGTTGCCGCTCCAGAAAAAAGTGCGAGGCGCAATTGTGGTGGATCCTACTTGTATTGCGCGCAAACTGTTGCCACCAAAAAACTATTGTTATTCTATCTACAGAGACAGGTAATTATCCCGTGTGTAGACCATATTGGCTCGATTAATCTTGGGGTTGAACCTGCCGCATCTGAAAGCTGACTGGCTTATTCGGTTGGTTGAGCTTGCAGCACCTGAAAGCTCAGGACTGGCTCGTTCCTGTACCTCTCGATCTCCTCTGACAAAGCTGGGGCTAAAATCGGAAACTCCGGCAGAGCCAGTGCCTTGCCCGGCAAGTTAGGGTTCATTGAAGCCCCGAGAAGCGAGATGGAATTAAAAAGCACGGCGCTCTTGTTCTCTCCAATCGGCACAACAAATTTCAACACAATCGCGTTATGCCCCATTTGAGCCACAGGATACTCCCCAGGGTTGGCGCGATGCTTGCGAATCAAGCGGAAAAGGCTCCACTTCCCTCCAAACTCGAATGCCGCCGTTTTCCCGATAACCTTAAGGCTCGGCTGTCTTGGGTCGTTAAATGGCGTCTCCGTGAACCCCTCAATCGACGGCCACCTAAAGCCAAACATTATCGGGCAATCGTACACCCATTTCGTTTGCTTTACCTTATCACTATCGCTAATCTCCTCGTCTCTATTCGCCTGCAGCCCCCACTCAGCCACAAGATTCGCCCCCGCCGCACGCTCCCGATTCACATTAAAGTGGACGTCAATTTTGATAAACGGCAAGCTCCCTATTCCAGCCTCCAAAAAATCGCTGAACAACTCGTAAATCTGCTCGATCTCCCTCAAAAAATGCATAGCATCGTCCACAAGCCCAAGCTGGTGAACCTGATCCAAAATTTTCTCAGCACTGCCCCCAGCCTTTTTAAAGCCCTCAAGGAAAAGACGCAAATCCTCCGGATCGACCTCCGCCGACGTCGCCTGATCCTGAGAAGGATGCAAAAACGGGAAGTGCCCACGCAAGTTCGTGTTAAAAAAGTCGGCCAGATCATTGTAGTTGCTGATGCTCTGCTGCCTCCTCAAAATCTCGGCGCGCCCGAGAATCCCCTTTTGGATATGTTGCTTCGTCTCGAGAAAATGATCCCCAACCTCCGCGTTCGCGTCTTGAATATTAATTTTCTCGAAAGCATTATCCGTTGTGTATTCCTTAAACGTTGTTGTTATGAAAGACTCCAACTCCGCAATGCTATTCCCCGGCTGCTTTTTCTGGAAGGCCTCCGCCTGCGCCACGATTCTGCGCCATTTTGCAAGCTTGGCGTTGTCCAACGGGCTCACGGAAAGCATTATGTTGCTCGTCAAAAGATCCACAACCGGCTTAGCCAAGTTCAAAGCAAGGTTGATAACTTGCGAACTCTGCATATCCAGGAAAGAGTTCAGGTCTTGCACATCTTTCACGCCGTACGCCTGGAAAACCGGGCACTTCTTCCCGTCCCACCAACTAAACGAAGGGTCCCAAATGTGGTACGGCCCCATTTTTTTCATTAAATCGTTTATTTGCGTAAGCAAGGCGTAATTAGTCTCAGAAAGTAAATCCCTCAACGAAACGTAAAAGAAGCTGACCGACTCATAATTTAGCAATTCCAGCAATTTCAATAATTGCGGCGTCACTGTGCGGATATTTGCGGCCTTCGAGCGAACATGCTCCTCCACCACAGCATCATTGTGAAACGTTGGCCGCTGAATGAAATTCTGAGCTTGAGCCATCAGGCTGATCACATTCCTTTGCAAACTATCCCTCGCCAAAAGCCGAAAGCTCTCCTGCAGAATCACAGGGAACGACCCTATTTTCCTCGTCGAAAATGCCTCGTACTGCTTGCACAATTCGCAGGCCACCTTCAGCAATTTATCATCCCAATAGAGAGTCTGGCCGTCTGGAACCTTGTCGATAAACCTGTGCGAGCTTGGGCGCCGCATGTACGTTTCCTCAAACAAGGCCTTCAAAGACTTTGCCAAAAGCACGAAGCCGGCCGAACAGTGGATATCATCATCCTCCTGCTTATCTTGCTCGAACCGCACATCCGTTGTTAGGAGCTTCGTTAGATCGCGCAACGATTGCCGCAAATGGAAAAGGCCAACCGCGCAGTTGTTGACGATCGTTTGGGAAACGTCCGGCCCGAAAAACGGCGATTTATCCAGCATACAAAGGAATTTCTCGAATTCGGGGCCGGGCTCGAAAACCTCCTTATCCATCCACGTTTGCGTGAGCTTCTCCTCAACACCGCCAATTCCTGCAATTGAACTTTCCGCAACAATGTTCTCTTCTGCCGCCGCCCCATCGGTCGCACCCTCGGCCGCCCCTTTTGGTGCACTCTCGGCTGTCGCCGCGCCAGCACCATCCTCCGCCGGCTTTTCCGGATCTGCCTTTTTAGCCTCTGGAAGACCAGTGACCTTGTCTGTTTTCACGGCTTTTTCCAAAAATTTTATGGAGGCGTTCATATCAAGGCTCAGCTTTCTCATGAAATCGACGTCTGGCAGTCCTTTCGCGTCAAGATTGCGTAATTGACGAATCAGTAAATCCAGTATTGCCGGGAAGCTCCTCGGCCCGGAAGTAATGAAAACCGTATTAAAGAACTCTTGAAATAGCTCCTCCAAAGTCTTTCTTGCCAGCCCCTTGTACGCGAACAAATCAATCTCGGGAAAAGCCGACGCGTCGAGTTTATGACGCATTTTGCCGTAATGCTTCACGAAAGACTCCGACAGTGTGATTCCAAATGCATAATCGGCCAACTCCGTTATCACTTTCGGAGACGCCATAACCCTCAGCTCATTGAATTTGTCAACAAAAGTGGAAAGCTCCGTCAGTTTTGTCACGAAGTGAAACATGGCCCGGAATTCGTTGCTTTTTGTTGGGATCGCAAGCTGAACGATGGAGGAATTTGGCTTGATCTCCGATGGAGACATGCGCAGTAGCTCTCTTGCCTTTAAGAGCAAGTTGACGTACAAAGCGCGCATTATAAGGTTTTGATAAGCTAAATTGATTGAGCTATTCAGCTTCTTACGCAGCGGGCTAAACCACGAAGGCGGAATGAACAAAGAGGAAAGCTTGGCCTTGGCCAGAGACTGCATAATGCCAGAAAGCTGCTTGATCGCCCCCTCGAAAGCCTCATTTTTTTGGGACAGCTCGGTTAGTGGGATTTGCTGTGTTGAAACAAGAAAGCCGTACATAGAGTGGATCATCGGCATGAGGTCGCGCCGCGATTTGCTCAATGTTTTATACGCGGAATAGAACCCGATGCTGCCGATAAACATAAAGGCGAAAGTGGAAAATTTGGCGATTCGCAGAGCTTTATTCGCGGTTAAGAGGAAGCTCTTTTGCGGCACGCAAAGCGAGTATTCCTCTAATACTTTCGAGTTTATGATGTCTTTGCAAAAGAACAGCCGCTCCGAGCACTCTAATATATCAGGCGCCAACAGCCCGCTCTCCGCCAGCGCGGCTTGCTCGGCGGGCGTTGTAATTTGGGCGGCCCCTACCACTTCAGGAGCAGGCAGAGGCGCGGCGGCAGAGCTGCTCGCGGTTGTAGCCAAAGCGTCTGTTCCAGTTGCTGCGAGGAGGGAGTACTGTGGCTGCAGCAAAGACTCCTCTATAAACTCTGTGCGATCGTGTTCGGCACCGGCATTCACTCGCGCCAACCCGCTGTCGCCAACAATGAAGATCCCGCGCAGCAAGGAGGCCCCAGAGTACGAATCTGATTTGAATATTTGATCCATAAATAACGAAAGAGAGCTTTTAATCTTTTCGAGTTCGTACGGGAAAACAAAAAGGCTGTCGGCTGAGCGGCTCAGAGCATCGCTGCAGCTGATATCCATGCTCACATCTATAATTTTGTTTGTGATTTGCTCCAGCGCCTCGTCCACCCACTGCGGCAAATACGCAGCGTCCATTTTGTAAGGGTTTGCCCAGCCAAACATTTGATTTTTGGCACTAGCCGGAATATTTTTGCAAAAATCCTTGAAGCCCGGTATGACGTCGGTTTTCGAGATAACGACGTACACGGGGATCCTGAGGCCGAGTACGTTTTGCATCGCGGAGAGTTTCTTCGCAATGTACCTCGCTCTGTCTACGCATTCCCTTTGTGGTATCCTGTTTTTGCCGTAGAGGTCCTCGGCTGAAATTGTTAGCACAATGCTGTCTATTGGTTTCCCGGAGCGGTACCTGGACAGCAGGTTTACAACGGCATTCCACCCGATTTCATCGGCAGCGACTTTGTCTTTGTGCAAAAACAGCTCGCCTTTGATGTCCAGCCCAATACCGTTTACGAGGAAGCTCCAGTTGCACTCCGTATCGAGGTCCCCGCCAAGCTCCTCCTGCCAAGGCGCCTTTACCGAAGAAAAACTGCGGATGAACGTGGTTTTGCCAGAGTTTTTCGCGCCTAAAACGAGAAACCACGGCTTTTTGTATTTAAAATCGCTGCTTTTTAGCGTTTCTTCTAGAAAATCCAAGCTATACAAAAAGTGCGAAGACATTCTGCCAACTTTGAAGATTCCCTTTTTGACGAAGAACTCGCTGATGAAACCGCCGATTGGGGGGACTTTATACTTGTTGACGGTCTTTTCCTTTGCGGGTGACGGCTGAGCTTGTTTTTTTAAAATATTGTTTATCAGCAAAATCGCGCAGACGGCAAAAATTATGCCGATGGCAAAAGCTAGGTAAATAAATAACGGGATGGAAGCGAGGCACTCTTTCAGCCAAGTAAAGAAAGCGATGACGCCGTCTAGCACGGAACGCCCAATTTCTAAGATCCCATCAAGCACGAACTACAGGAACATATTAATGTGTACTACTGATACTGTAGGGTACTATGTTAAAGCGAGGCAAGGCAAATCTAGGCGGAAAACTAGCCGCGAATTACAGTTCATCCTTTTGGTGGGGTAGTGTTTGGAAAAAAGCCACGAGGAAGAGATTGTATCATGGGATTCAGTAGAGGTGTTCGCAAATAAACGCTGTCGAGGGCAATACTTTCGCCAAAGTATATAAACTTTCATAGCGACAATGCTCGCTAGCTGGTATAAAGTCGTAAAAAGACAAAAGATTTTTTACTTACTGAAGCGTTAATCGCGGCCAGGCCTAATGTGTGAGCGCGGTGGGACGGCTAGTCCGAGCTTTGCCGCGCCACGTCTAGCTCAGCGGCAAATGTCAACAAAGTTTTTTGATTGCAAGGTGTGGAGAAAAACGTGTACGATGCCTTTCACAGTGTTTCTCGTGAGGAGCTCGTAGCCATGACTGTAAAACAAGCAACGTTTGCAGATGAAGTTAGCGTAAACACGCTGGCTGAAGTGTGGAAGAACGTACTTAAGGACGTGAGTAAAACGTTGGGCCCTGGCTGTTGTCAGAGCTGGTTTTTGCATGCATTCCCCTGCGAATGCTCCGATGGCACGATTCTCTTGCAAACCAACCAGCGAATCGTCAGAGACCGCCTCTCCTCGCAGTACAATCGGGAGCTGCTGACGTTGTGGCGGAAGTACCTCCCACAAGTGTCGTCCGTGGAAGTAATAATGGCCGCCGCGAACGATGCCGTCACCGATATTCCATCCGCGACTAGTCGCTATGTAGGCTTGGCGGATATTCGATCTGAGGAGGACGAGGACGCGGACAGCCCCGTCCAGGAGAAAGCCGAAAGCCTAAGTCCACACCTCGACGTAACAGAGAGCCAGCTGGATCCACGTTTCAAGTTTGATAATTTCGTCGTCGGAAAACCAAACGAATTCGCATACGCGGCTGCAATGAGCGTGGCCGATTCAGAGGCCATACAGTTCAACCCGCTCTTCTTGTACGGCGGGGTCGGCCTCGGGAAAACCCACCTTATGCACGCGATCGCCTGGAAAATGAAGGCGGCGTTCCCAGAGAAAATGGTTATGTATTTGTCGGCCGAGCAGTTCATGTATCAATTCATACGCGCGCTCCGCTTCAAGAACGTCATGAGTTTCAAGGAGCAATTGCGCAACGTTGACGTGCTGATGATCGACGACTTCCAGTTTATAGGCGGCAAAGAGGCGACGCAGGAGGAGTTTTTCCACACGTTCAATAGTTTGGTTGATAACAATAAGCAAGTCATTATTTCCGCGGACAAATCTCCGTCGAGCCTTGATAATATCGGGGAAAGGCTGAAATCGAGGCTCGGCTGCGGACTGGTTGCAGACATCCACCCAACAACATACGAGCTGCGGCTCGGCATCCTGCAATCTAAGGCCGCCAGGATGGGGGTAAACTTCCCGAAGTGGCTGATCGAGTTCGTGGCCGCGAAAATTACGTCGAATGTTAGGGAGCTTGAAGGCGCACTGAACAGGATTGTCGCGCACGCGTCGCTGATTGGGGCCTCCTTGACGCTGGACGTTGTGCAGGAGGTGCTGCGCGACCTGATCCGCTCGAATGAGAGATGCATCACGATTGAGGATATTCAGAAGAGGGTGTGCGAGTTTTTCAGCGTGAAGATTGGGGATTTGCTGTCTTCGAAGCGCGTGAGGAGTTTGGTTAAGCCAAGACAAATAGCGATGTATCTGTGCAAAACGCTGACAACTAAGTCTTTGCCTGAGATAGGGCGCCTCTTCGGAGGGAAAGACCACGCCACGGTGATACACGCGTCGAAGCGGGTGATTGAGCTTTGCAATGAGGACCCTGAAGTGGCGAGGAGTATAGAGGTTTTGAAGGCCCTCCTCTCCGTGTAAGGCGAAAGTTCTGAAATCGATTCTCGAGTTCGTCGTCTCAATGTTCGAATGTTCACCACGTACCAATCGATTTGTTGAAGGGGCTGCCGGGCGAACATGTGCTGGCAGATAAAGGCTATGACAGCAACGAAATTGTGGAATGGATTGAAAAAAGAAGAAATTAGCTGTGATTGGCTATATACATTTCGAACCTGAAAACCAGGATTTTTCTCGACTCGGATGCCGCAATTCATCTGCGGAAAACACCTGAGAGTCAGTGGAGATGAGTATAAGTGAATTGTGGGCTTAACTGTTTATTAACCACCAGTTCGTTACAATCAAAATCGGTGGCAGATTAGCCAGTGTTTCGGTCCGTTTTGATAAGGAGTAATTTTATGAAAGTATCCAGAATGATTTTGTTTTTCGGCGCGGTTAGCGCGCTCACCAGCTATAGCGTTAATGCGACAGCAGTTCCTCCGTCACCAGGGCAAGAGAGGATAAACAAAGATAGGCAGAATAGGCAGATCAGAAATTTTGATCGGTCATCACTAAGAAAAGGGGAAACTCACATTAAAGATGGGCTTTATCACCAAGTAGATAAAAAAGTTCACGTAGCGACGATGCGTTACGACGATGCGTTCCATAGACTTGGAGGTTGGACGTCTAATTCTGAGGCCGTATCCGTATTATATGACACCGTTGAGGCACTGATGAACTTATTGTACGTAGCACAAGTTCGTAATTATCAAATAGATATTGTGCTAATAATAGATCAATTGATTAGTGCGACAGACGACTACATGCGCGATCATGTACAGCCATTACTTGGGAACCAGGGCATTCAGAACATGGTACGGCCAGCCCAGAGCGGCCAAGGAGTTACGCGCGCGAGGTAGGTTTCAACAGCCAAAATCCACGAAGTCCAAGCTTGGACGCAACTTCGGATTCCCGGCAAAGTCGCAGACTTTGTTGGGGCTCCGTTCGACGAACTCGCAATTTTTTGATGACTGGTTATATATTCACGGTTTTTGCGACTTGGTCACGTCCCCGATTGTGGCCGATCGCGGATGAGGTGTAGAATTATCGAGGGTTGCCGTTGCAAAGTGATATGAAAACATGCTCAGTAAGCTTGCAACCGTCGCATTCAAAGGTGTGGACACCCAAGAAGTTTCCGTTGAAGTGCAAATCTCGCCGGGCCTTCCGTCTTTCACAATTGTCGGCCTTCCAGATAAGGCTGTTGCCGAGTCAAAAGAGCGCATTCGTGCCAGCTTTTCCCACCTCGCCCTGGCGCTCCCCCAAAGGCGCATCACCGTAAATCTCGCCCCGGCCGACGTTTTAAAAGAAGGCGCGCACTACGACCTCCCCATCGCGCTCGGCATCATGGGGGCCCTCAACATTTTCGACAACGAGCAACTCCAGGAATACATAATCCTCGGGGGGCTTGGGCTGGACGGCCTCATCGCGCCGGTGATTGGCGTGCTCCCCGCGGCGATTTACGCGCAGGCGACGTCGCGTTCTCTTGTTTGCCCAGCACTCAACAGGAACGAGGCCATTTGGGCCGGGCAAAGCTTGCAAATTCTGGCGGCTCCGGATCTGATCGCCCTGTTAAATCACTTCAAGGGAGAGCAGCTTTTGTCGCAGCCGGAAGTTCCGGCTTTCGTCACAACAGACTTTACACCAACCGATTACGGAGATATGAGCGATATCAAGGGCCAGCAAACCCTGAAAAGAGCCATGGAGATAGCCGCGGTTGGCCGCCACAATGTCCTTATGGTCGGGCCGCCCGGAGCGGGGAAATCCATGATTTCGCAGCGTCTGATGGGGATTTTGCCGCCTCTTTCTCCGCTGGAGTCGATCGAGATCACTATGATATACAGCATTGCCGGGATGCTTCCTGAAAAGGGGCTGGTTGTTGAGCGGCCATTTCGTTCCCAGCACCACTCAGCCTCTCTAATTTCGATTGTTGGCGGCGGAATTCGGGCCAAGCCTGGGGAAATCTCGCTCGCACACAATGGCGTCCTTTTTTTGGACGAGCTGCCAGAGTTTTCCAGGGCGACGCTTGAAGCACTAAGACAGCCGTTGGAGTCGGGAAATATCACCGTAACGCGGGCCAATCAGCACGTCACGTATCCGGCAAAAATCCAGCTTGTCGCGGCTATGAACCCGTGCAGATGCGGATTTTACGGGACGGCGCAGCGCGAGTGTTCCAGGGCTCCTAAGTGTGCTTTTGAATATCAGTCTAAGCTTTCTGGGCCTTTGCTGGATAGGTTCGACTTGATTTTGTACGTCCCGCAGCTTCCTCTTGACGACTTGATGGCGTCTGAGTCTAAGGCTCCTGCGGAAAAATCAGAGACGATACAAAAGAGGGTCTGCGAGGCAGTGGCGTTTGGACAGGTGTGCGAGGCGAAGATCAAGGAGAAGACGGGCGCGACGATTGGAGGCGGCAAAACGGACGCCGCGCCTTCCAGAAGCGTCACAAAGATCGAGAATCTCGACGAAAAATCGCAGCGTTTCTTTCGGCAAATTGCGGAGAAACGGCAGCTTTCCGCGCGGGGGTGTTATAGGGTCATGAAGGTTTCGAGGACCATTGCTGATTTGGCGAAGAGCGAGGATGTTTTACAAGAACACATATACGAAGCTATAAATTACAGATATGTTCTAGACGCGCGCAGCTGATACCCGGCCACAAAAAGTCTGTGAGTTCGTCGCCGCGGTACTCGAATGCTCACGTACGTTTAAGTACGCTACGCTTCTGCGCTTCGAGGCTTTTGCTCACAAATCTTTTTGTGGCCGGGTATTTTCCACAGCCGTAGGAAGTTTGCTAGTTCGTCGCCGCGATGCTCGAATGCTCACGTACGTTTAAGTACGCTGCGCTTCTAGGCTCCTGGAAAATCCTCAATTTAAATCTTATATAAACGGGGTCTTAATTAAGGTCCAAATCTCACATTTTTTCAAAAAGGCGAAAAAGATATTGACAGTGCATGCGCTTTTGGTGCAGATTAGCACTCAGGAGGAGAGAGTGCTGATAAAAACTTCTCTCCCAGATTGTTTCTTAAGTTTTTAGGAGGTTTTATGTCATTTAGACCATTACATGATAGGGTTCTCGTAAAAAGGATCGAGTCCAGCGAGAAGACCCCTGGCGGGATCATTATTCCAGATACCGCAAAAGAAAAGCCAGTTGAGGGCGAAGTTGTCGCCGTTGGCCCCGGAGTTCCGGATGAAAACGGAAAGCTGCGTGCGCTCGACGTAAAAGTTGGAGACAGAGTGTTGTTCGGGAAGTGGTCTGGAACAGAGGTCAAGCTAGATAATGGGGATTTTCTGGTTATGAAGGAGTCGGATATTTTTGGAATCTTTTAGAAACTATTGACATGATGATTTAAAACGGTCTTTTGGGAGTCAAATCCGGTGCTCGAAGCTTATGTACGGTTTAGTACACTCCGCTTCTGCGCTCCGTTTTCCCTGAAAAATCCCTCAGTTTAAATCTCATGTGAACAGGTTCTAGAGCAAAGTCGTAAGTTGTTGTTAATGAGTTAAGAGGAGGTTGTTATGTCAGCAAAAGAAATACGTTTTTCTAATGATGCCCGTGAAAAAGTGCTAAATGGTGTAAATATTTTATCAGATGCCGTGAAGGTCACTTTGGGCCCTAAAGGACGAAATGTCCTGTTTGAGCGCTCGTACGGTGCGCCCAAGATCACCAAGGATGGCGTTTCCGTGGCCAAGGAAATAGAGTTGGCAGATAAGTTCGAGAATATTGGGGCGCAGATGCTCCGGGAAGTTGCCGTGAAAACGTCTGATATCGCAGGCGACGGGACAACCACGGCAACCGTGTTGGCTCAGGCGATCGTTCGCGAAGGCCTCAAGGCGGTGGCAGCAGGGTTTAACCCGCTGGATTTGAAGCGCGGGATCGATACGGCGGTTGAGAAGGTGGTCAGCTTCATAAAAGGGAAGTCCCGCGCCGTTGTTACGAACGACGAGATTCGGCAGGTCGGGACCATTTCGGCCAACGGGGAGACGGAGATCGGGGAGATTTTGGCGCGCGCCGTTGAGAAGATCGGGAAAGAGGGGGTTATCACTATAGAGGAGGCCAAGTCTTTCCAGACAGAGTTGGATGTTGTGGAAGGAATGCAGTTTGATCGCGGGTACGTTTCCCCGTATTTCGTAACAAATACCGAGAAAATGATTTGCGAATTCGAGAACCCGTGCATCCTGATCTACGACAAGAAGGTTTCTTCGATTCAGTCTTTCTTGCCTGTGTTAGAGGCTGCCGTGCAGTCTGGGCGCCCACTGCTCATCGTTGCAGAAGACGTTGAAGGGGAGGCGCTTGCCACGTTGGTTGTGAACAAATTGCGAGCCGGCCTCAGGGTTTGCGCGGTTAAGGCGCCTGGCTTTGGGGATAGGCGGAAGGCGATGCTCGGGGACATTGCGGTGTTGACCGGCGGGCAGTTGATCTCGGATGATTTGGGGATCAAGCTGGAGAATGTCGGGCTTGACATGCTTGGAACGGCGAAGAGGGTTGTCATTTCTAAGGATGACACAACTATAGTTGAGGGCTACGGAAGCAAAGAGGACATCACGGCGAGGTGCAATCAGATTCGTGCGCAGATCGAGGAGTCGACTTCCGACTACGATAAGGAGAAGCTGCAGGAGCGGTTGGCGAAGCTTAGCGGCGGGGTTGCGGTTATTCGCGTTGGAGGAGCCACTGAAACCGAGGTGAAGGAGCGCAAGGATCGCGTTGATGATGCGATGCACGCGACGCGCGCGGCGATCGAGAGCGGAATTGTTCCGGGGGGCGGCGTGACGTTGCTGAGGAGCAGCGCGATATTCAAGGAAATATGCGGTAAGGAGTGTCAAAATGAGGACCAGAAGGTCGGAGTTAGGATTGTTGAGAGGGCGTTAGCGGCGCCGTGTAGGCAGATCGTTGAAAATGCTGGGAAAGATGGGGCGGTTATCGCGGGAAAGATTATTGAGAATAATGATTTTAGTTTTGGGTACGATGCGCAAAATGATGTTTTCTGCGATCTTATGAAAAACGGAATCATAGACCCAACTAAAGTTGTTTTGACGGCTCTTGTTGACGCCGCGTCTGTTGCTGGTTTGCTGATCACCACGGAAGCCGCGATCGTCGAGAAGCCAGAGCCTAAACAGCAAGCTGGGCATCCAGGGGGGATGGGGCCTGGTATGGATTATTAAAAGTGCCAACAAATGCTTCCGGCAACTGGGTGTAGTAGTCCAGTTGCAGAATGGCCCTCTTTCGAAACCTTCAAAATCAGTTTTTGGGTACGTCGATCCGGTGCTCGAGTGCTCACGTACATCTAAGTACGCTCCGCTTCTGTGCTCCGTGTCTCCTTCCCAAAATTCTGATTTTGAAGGTTTCGAAAGAGGTCCATTGTTCGTGCGTCTTACGATTTAGCAGCAATCACTGCGTGGAACGGCAATCCTGAACCGGGATTAACATGTGGCGTCTCTTCGGTTGGGAATGCCACCGTTCCCTTGGTTACAACAGCTGTGGGGGTTTCAGGCTGTCCGGCCCTCACCGCCTCGCGCATCATAGCCGCAACATCAGGTGCGCCTGTCGCGGGAGCCGCTGGGTTGTTGGTCTGGGCAGGTGTAGTTGTAGGCGCTACCGCAGGCTGCGCAGGAACGCCGGAAGTGACCACAGTTGCTGGAGCCGCCACAGGTTGTTGAGCGCCGTCCGTGGTCGCAACTGTAGGTTGTACAGCTGGCACACTAGCCTGTGTCGTCGCCGCAGCTACGTCAACCGCGGGTTGTGCGGCAAGAGCACCGGCAACCGTTGCAACAATTTCAGGTTGTTGAACACCGGGAATGGCCGCAATTGCGGGCACAGCCGCAGGTTGCGCAGCGAGTGCACTAGCCTCTGTTGCATTAGGTTGCATAGTAGCTACGCTAGGCGCAACAACATCAGGTTGAGCTGGCACGTTTACCATCGCTGCACCAACTTCAGGTTGTGCAGGAATACCAACAGCTGCTACGACAGGATCTGGCGCAAGTGATCCGGATTGCGCAACAGCAGGCGAGCCAACACCAACTTCAGTCTGTGACGCATTCACACCAGTTCCATCAACAGCTGGCGCCGCGGTTTGAACCGCTCCAGGTTGTGCTACAGTTTGAGCCGCTTCAGGTGCGTCACCGTACACTATTGGCTCTCTTACATGACTTGCTGCTATCACCCTACCAGCATTCGATTCACGTAATGGAATGGATGGAAGTCCAGCCGCTGAGCCACGGCAAGCAAAAAAGACGATAGCGGATACCACGCCCAGAAATGTATTCAAAACGTTCATTTTCATCCTCAAAAAATACTAGAGCATACGCTATTATACTTATATATTTAAAAGCACGCAACTATTTTTTGATTATTCTTTTGGCCAAGTATTAAGAATTAGAGCTTTCGCAGCATTGCCATGAAAAAGCCGCTAGTTTCAAGAGCGCTTGGGAATATTCTGACGTACTTTCCACTCATTAGAGGCGACAGAAATTTCTGCCAAGAATAAGAACTTCCGCGAAAATCAGGGTTTCCGCGTAATTCAGAAGGGTTTTTGCGCGGCTCCGAATAAAGTTGAGGTATATCAATAAGCTCAAAAGCGCCATTGACAAAGTAGTTATTACGCAAAAATAGTTCTATAACGTCTGCATTCTCGCTCTTCAACAACGAACACGTGATGTAAACAAGCACACCACCCTCCACAACGAATTTGGCTGCTTTTTGCAGAATTTCGAGCTGAGTACGCTGGTCTTGGTGGATCTGTGCCTTGTCTAGCTGTATGGTGAGCCACGGATTGCGGATCAATGTTCCTGTTCCGGAGCACGGTGCGTCAACCAAAACCAGGCCAAAGGTTTCATTTGGTTGGAGCGAGTCGACGTGCCGAAAACTAACATTTTCGCGTATATAATGCTCTAGGCCGCAGCAATTAGACTTACTGTCAAGACGGACCGGCTTTCTACTATGGTCCTGCCATTTGTCGCAAAACCTCTCTTCCACCAACGGCTTATCCACAGGCTCGTCAGCCGTTTGAGGACCACTTTGGGTTGCGGCAATTCGGTAAAATCTGCGCTGCGCGTTCGCCAGGCGAGCTTCATTTATATCGGCCAATACCAGCTCCTCTATTCTTATCATCGGGAGATTGTCGAGCAAAGCCAAGCTTTTTCCGCCAGCTCCAGCACAATAATCGAGGATCCTAAGGCCTTCAGCGCGAGAGGTGTCTGCAATCGAGGCCGCCGCAATTTTAGTAACAATTTGCGAGCCCCAGTCTTGCAGCTCGAATGCCCCTTGCTTATAAAGCGGAAGTCTAACAATTCCAGCCATTCTTTTGGTGAGACGCAAACCGTTTGTGAACGGCAAGTCCTTAACGATCATTCCTTTCGCGCACAAATGACGCATAACGAAACTTTTCGAAAAACCCGCGAACGAGTTCACGCGTATATCAATGTGTGTTTGCCTCCCTAAAACTTCATGCGGGATTTCTTCGGGCGAGCTGAAACTTCGCAAAAATTCCACCCACAAATCATTTGGCATATTCACGCGCCACTGCAATGAGCCAGCTGTCGGACGGGATGAGGAGTCTGAGGGGGCAACCACACAAACTTTCTGTAGCTGTGCATAGTTGGTGAAAAATTGTTTTACAATCAACTCTGGCTCTCGGGGACCAATTGTAAAAACGATTTGCCAATACTCTCTCAGCATTCTGAAGAAGTGGTCGGAGAGGACGCGCCGCTTTTTGCTCCCTAAATTTTTTTCTGCACAATACTCAAAAAAAACTTTGTCCGCAGGCATATTGGCTATGACACGCTCAAGCATAGTGACCAGGCTTTCGCTCAGCCACAAAGAGTTTGCTGCTTCTCCCATAAAAATCCATTCTCGTCGAAAAGCTTTATGGCCTCACTATAAGCTTTTTTAGGAATTCTCCACAATATACCATGTCCCAGGCGGAGTGTACTAAACGTACATGAGTTTCGAACCGGATTCGACGCAGAAAACACCAATTTAAATCATTATGTCAACGGGTTCTTAAACGTACCGCTCAAGGCGAGCACAGGCTCGACGAACCCACAGTTCAGTTGCGACTGGCTATAAAGCGCGGGAGGAGGGCATGAAGTTGTTCTCCCTTAGATAATTTTGTTTTATTTCCGCGATTGCGGCCGTCCAGTAGCTCTCGAAATCCGACTCCTCTGCGAGCTCCTCGTGTCTCCACAATGCCGCGTTATACAAAATCGACAGGCAAGGAACTCGAACAACCTCCATTGCCTCTGCCACGCCATGCACATTGGCTTCAACATCGTCCACAAAAATCACTCCGCACGGAACAGTATTTAGCTTATCAAGGCACGCCATCAGGATCTTCCCCTTAGAGCGCCCCCCAAAAAGCCCATTGGTGTTTATCATTCCTTTGTAATACGAGGGAGGTAGCCCCCTGAAGTCGACGAAGCCAGAGAAAGGAACTTCCGGCTCCTGATATATTTCCGAAAAATTGAACCCTAAATCCTTCAATAAATTGAACCTGAAAACCTCGAACCGCTCGTAGCTCTCAAAAGGGCCGGTGAGAGACGCCGTTAGCGCGATTACAGGATGGCCGTCTTCATGCAATTTATTGAAAACGTCAACGGTTTTTTCTTCGCGCACAGCGTTGTTGGACGGAACACTTAAGGGCAAATGAGCAAGCAGATATTCTTGTTCTATAGGGAGTTCAGAAAGCAGGCGCTTGAACAAATCCTCGTGAACCTTGTGGGAAATCGAAGAGGCCACAGGCGGAACGGCGCGAATCAAAGTCTGATCCACGTCAAACACCGCTAAGCATTCACTTTGGCTGCCGTCTATTGTCTTACGAAAATCAGTAACAAACGAATAAAGCTCCTCAACGGATTTTGTGGATTTAAGTGTTGAACATTTTTGCACATTACCTTCCATTTCTCTAAAAGAGCGCCATACGCCTCGTGAGAAAGCGCAGGCACAAGCCAATTGTACGTCATCAAAGCCTGGTTATTCAATGAGAAATGTTGTGTGTGGAGTCCGCGTATTTTGAGACGGTTTGACGGCATCCAGAACCTGTGTACTTTGAGTACTGCTCCGCGAGAGCCAGCTGATCAGCAAAATTTTTGTGACGGAGCATAACTGCACAAAATCAGATTTTGGTTGATTTATTAGAATATGTTGTCTATATCCGAAGTGTACCTGTTTTTCTAGCGTTTTATTCATGAAAAATAATTTATTGCCGTTGCTCGTAATAACGACCTTTCTCCACGGAATCGCCAACGGAGGCAACAGCACCGCCCTAATGTGTGTTCCGCCAGAGGCTTGTGTTCCGCCGACTGCAATTGTGGGAGAAGTTGCTAATTGTGTGTCGGTACAATATGCTAAAAACGCAGCTGCTAACCTATTATCATACAGCAGAGAGCTAAATTTTGAGTTTTCACCGCTTGAAGTTCCTCAAAATCGGTCCATGGCGTTTATGTGGTTCAATGATTTTAATGAAGCCTCTGGTGGAACATGTAAAAATTTAACGGCTGAAAGTCCTAGTAATGAAATTGATAAAACTCTAAAGTGTCTGGAACATAGAGCTAAAGAACTTACAGTAAGGGCAGCAGAGTGGTGTGATACTGTAAAAGAAATGCTTCGTGGTGTGAGTAATAGTAACAGCGCAGAATTACCGGAAAAAATTACAAAAGTAAAAGCCGAAGCTTTGAATATGGAGATATCTGCAGGGAAACACTATGAAACATTTTGTAAACATCCATCTGCATTAAATATGTATCTTTGCTCTATGTTAAATCGCACTCACATATTTGCGAAAAAAATTGGCGATGTTCTAGGAGTTGGAAGTGTATGCCCGGAAAAACCAAGAACTCTCTTGCAAAGGATATTTCGTCTGTAATTCGCGGCTAGTTTTTCCACCTCCGGTTTTGCGCAGTATTAACAAAAGTTAACCAAAAGAACGCACAATGTTTTATTGCAATCATATTTACTTTTATTTGAATATTTCGTATATTCTGGGGCGTGAAAATTCCCGCCCTAAACACCATGGCTTTCATTCACTACAAACAAAAAACCAGCGGCCTCCACGCCTCCGTTTATCATCGACGCAAAGTTGATGGCAAACGAATCACTACCATCGAAAATCTCGGACTATACATTCCGAACCTGAAAACCAGGATTTTTTCGACTCGTAGACCGCGATTCACCTAGAAAAAATTCCTGAGAGTCAGGTGAGATGAGTATAGTCATCGACAAAGACAAAGGCATTTTTAGAACCCGTTCATATAAGATTTAAATTGAGGATTTTCCAGGAGAAACGGAGCGCAGAAGCTGAGTGTACTTAAACGCACATGAGCTTCGAACCGGATTCGACTCCGAAAAGACCGATTT